>JAVHVD010000326.1:0-11058 GCA_032160745.1 Pseudonocardiales bacterium | reverse complement strand
GGCGGTCGCGCGCCGGCGCTGACCGAGCGCCGCGGATCACGACGCCGCGAGATGCCCCAACAGGTCCTGCCGGGTCAGCACACCGGCCGGCTTGCCGTCGACGTGCACGAGCAGCGCGTCGGCGGTTCCGAGCGCGGCCACGGCCTCCGACACCGGCTCGCCCGAGCCGATGATCGGCAGCGACGCCGACATATGCGGCTCGACCGCATCGGCGAGTGAGGCCGTCCCGGCGAAGAGCGCGTCGAGCAGGGCCCGCTCGGACACCGACCCCACGACCTCGCCGGCGGTGACCGGGGGCTCGGCCCGCACGATCGGCATCTGCGACACGCCGTACTCGCGCAGGATGTTGATCGCCTCGCGGATCGTCTCGTTCGGGTGCCCGTGCACCAGCGAGGGGGTCTCGCCGGACTTCGACCGCAGGACGTCGCCCACCGTCGTCTCCGTCGAGCGACCCACGAAGCCGTAGTCGCTCATCCAGCCGTCGTTGAAGATCTTCGACAGGTACCCGCGGCCGCCGTCGGGCAACAGGACCACGACCACGTCGTCCGGACCGGCGCGCCGGGCGACGTCGAGGGCCGCCACGACGGCCATCCCGCACGAGCCGCCGACGAGCAGCCCCTCCTCGCGGGCCAGCCGGCGGGTCATCTCGAAGGACGCGGCGTCGGACACCGGGATGACCTCGTCACAGATGGTCGGGTCATAGGTGGTCGGCCAGAAGTCCTCGCCGACGCCCTCGACCAGGTACGGGCGCCCCGTCCCGCCGGAGTAGACCGACCCCTCCGGGTCGGCGCCGATGATCCGAACCGGGCCGCGCTCCTTGAGATAGCGGCCGGTGCCGCTGATCGTGCCGCCGGTGCCGACGCCGGCGACGAAGTGGGTGATCCGGCCGTCGGTCTGCTCCCACAGCTCGGGGCCGGTCGTCTCGTAGTGCGAGAGCGGGTTGTTCTCGTTCGCGTACTGGTTGGGCTTCCAGCCGCCGGGCCGCTCGCGGGCCAGCCGGTCGGAGACGTTGTAGTACGAGCGCGGATCCTCGGGCGCGACCGCCGTCGGGCAGACCACCACCTCGGCACCGTAGGCCCGCAGCGTGTCGATCTTGTCGCCGCTGACCTTGTCCGGGCAGACGAAGACACACCGATAGCCGCGCTGCTGGGCGACGATGGCCAGGCCCACGCCGGTGTTGCCGGACGTGGGCTCGACGATCGTCCCGCCCGGCTTCAACTCACCCGACGCCTCCGCCGCGTCGATCATCCGGACGGCGATGCGGTCCTTGACCGACCCGCCGGGGTTGAAGTACTCGATCTTGGCCAGCACGGTCGGTGCCAAGCCGTCGGTCACTCGCTGTAGCCGGACCAGCGGGGTGTTGCCGATCAGGTCGACGAGGGAATCACTGAAGCGCATTCAGACAGGTTGCCACTAACCTCGGATCCCGTGACCACCCGCCGGGCCCATCGCATCGCGTTGTACGCGGGCGGAAGCGTGGGCGGACTCGCCGTCACCGGCGCCCTGGGCCTGATGGGACTGCTCTGGGGCGAGACGAAACTGGCCCACCGCCGGATCCCGATCGCCAAGGATCCGCCGCCGGCGTCCAACGACACGATCTGGGCGGCCGCCGGCGTGAGCCGCACCCGGCCGCCCATCCGCATCGCCCTGCTGGGCGACTCGACGGCGGCCGGCTACGGCGTGTACCGGGACCGGGACACCCCCGGAGCCCAACTCGCGATCGCCATCTCCGAGGCCGCGCGCCGCCCGGTGCACCTGACAAACGTCGCCGTCGTGGGCGCCGAGACGCCGGATCTGCCCGTCCAGGTCGACGCGCTGGGTCGGAAGCATCCGGAACTCGCGGTCATCATGGTCGGCGCCAACGACGTCACCGAGGGGACGAAACCGGCGGTGGCGGTGCGCTTCCTCGAAGAGACGGTCGCGCGGCTGCGCGACCTCGGTGCCGAGGTCGTCGTCGGCACCTGCCCCGATCTGGGCACCATCCGGCCGCTCGCCCAACCGCTGCGCGCCTACGCCCGCCGCCAGTCGCGCAACATGGCGAGAGCGCAGACCATCGCCGTCGTGCGCGCAGGTGGGCGCACCGTGTCCCTCGGCGACCTGCTGGGGCCGCTGTTCATGTCGAACCTCGACTTCTTCTCCGAGGACCGGTTCCACCCGTCGGCCGCGGGGTATGCCGAGGCTGCCACCGCCGTGCTGCCGTCCTGCCTCGACGCGTTGGGGCTCCGCACGCGAGCCCGGTCGGCGAGCGCGTTCACCACCCGCCGGGTGAAGACGGCGAAGAAGGCGGCCGCCCAGGCCGTCGCCCACCCCGGCACCGAGGTGGCCGGGGCCGAGCGGTTCGGTCGACGGGAGGGGCCGCGCGGCCCGTTCGCCCGGCTGCGCCGCCGCCGGCCAGGCAACGCGCCGGTCACCTCGCCGGAGGAAGCCGTGCCGACGAGCGCCGCTCCCGCGACGTGAGATTGACCCCGCGCCCCTGACACGCCGCCCGCCGCGGTGGCAGCATCGAAGAAACCCCCTCAAAGGAGTTCCTCATGCCCGAAGCCGTCATCGTCTCCGTTGCCCGCTCGCCGATCGGCCGGGCCGGCAAGGGCTCGCTGGTGAGCATCCGCCCGGACGACCTGGCGGCCCAGATGGTGCAGGCCGCCCTCGACAAGGTGCCCGCGCTGGACCCGCACCAGATCGATGACCTGATGATGGGCTGCGGCCAGCCGGCGGGCGAGGCCGGCAGCAACATCGGCCGAACCGTCGCCGTCCAGCTCGGCTACGACTTCCTGCCCGGCACGACCGTGAACCGATACTGCTCGTCCTCGCTGCAGACCTCCCGGATGGCCTTTCACGCGATCAAGGCCGGCGAGGGTGACGTCTTCGTGTCGGCCGGCGTCGAGACCGTCTCCCGGTTCGTCAACGGCAGTGCCGACGGCTGGCCGAACACGCACAACGAGAAGTACGCCGACGCCGAGCAGCGCACGGCCAAGGTCGCCGAGTCGGGTGCGTCGGAATGGCACGACCCACGCGAGGACGGCCAGCTGCCCGACGTCTACATCGCGATGGGTCAGACGGCGGAGAACCTGGCGCTGTACAAGGACGTCAGCCGCGAGGACATGGACCACTTCGGCGTGCGCTCGCAGAACCTCACCGAGGCCGCGCTCGCGAACGGGTTCTGGGCCAAGGACATCACGCCGGTGACGCTGCCCGACGGGACGGTCGTCTCGAAGGATGACGGGCCGCGCGCCGGCGTCACCTATGAGGCGGTCTCCGGCCTGAAGCCGGTGTTCCGTCCCGACGGCCGGGTCACCGCCGGAAACTGCTGCCCGCTGAACGACGGCGCCGCCGCGGTGGTGATCATGAGCGACGCGAAGGCGGCGGAGCTGGGCCTGACGCCGCTCGCGCGGATCGTCTCCACCGGCGTCACCGGGCTCTCGCCGGAGATCATGGGTTACGGCCCGGTCGAGGCGTCCCGCCGGGCGCTGGCCCGCGCCGGAATGAGCATCGGCGACATCGACCTCGTCGAGATCAACGAGGCCTTCGCCGCCCAGGTCATCCCGTCCTACCGGGATCTCGGCATCGAACTCGACCGGCTCAACGTCAACGGCGGGGCCATCGCGATCGGCCACCCGTTCGGCATGACCGGCGCCCGCATCACCTCCACCCTGATCAACTCGCTGCAGTTTCATGACGTGCAATTCGGTCTGGAGACCATGTGCGTGGGCGGCGGTCAGGGCATGGCGATGGTGCTCGAGCGGCTGTCGTAGGAACTCGCGTCAACCACCGCGCAACCTTTCGGCCGTCGCGGTCGTTGAACAGGTATCAGCAGCTGCGGAGATGTCCGTGGGGGAGTCCCCGGAGCCGCTGAGAACAGCGACAGGGCGGACGGGACAGGGGTGTCCCGATCCGCCCTTCGCGGTTAACCGCGGTTTGCTCCGTGCAGCGCGGGGGGTACGACGAGGGCGGGCCGGAGAACCGGCCCGCCCTTCGTCGCATTTCTAACCCTTACCGCCGCGCGTAGCCGAGCAGGCGCAGGATCTCGATGTAGAGCCAGATCAGCGTCACGGTCAGCCCGAACGCGGCGTACCAGGCGAACTTCTGCGGCGCGCCCTGCCGGATGCCCCGTTCGATCATGTCGAAGTCGAGCACGAGGTTGAAGGCCGCGATCACGATGCAGACGAGGCTGAAGATGACCGCGAACGGCCCGCCCGAGCGAAGGCCGAGCCCGTCGGACGTGAACAGGTACGCGACCAGGTTCACGACCATCAGCCCGAAGACGCCGATCGTGGCGCCGACGACGACCCGGGTCAGCTTGGGCGTGACCCGGATGGCGCCGATCTTGTAGACGAAGAGCATGCCGCCGGCCACCATCACCGTCCCGGCCACGGCCTGGACGACGATGCCCGGGTAGCGCTGCTCGAAGACGTGGCTGATCGCGCCGAGGAGCACGCCCTCGAACGCCGAGTACAGCAGCGCGGTGAACGCGTTCACGCGCTGGGTGAACGCCATGAAGAGCCCGAGGCCCAGGCCGCCCATCGCCGAGATGATCAGCGCCGGCGTGAACAGCCGGTCCGGCAGCGCGAACCAGGCGATCGCGCCGGCGACCAGGATCGTGCCGAGCATGGCGCCGGTACGCTGGACGACATCGTCCAGGGTCATGTACCGGTCGCTCGGCCGCGGACCGGTGTACGAAGGCTTGTCGAACATCCCCTGCAGATCCGCCGCCGACGGGCCGTTCCTGCCTCCGCCCGCGGCGCGGCCGAACTGGTTGATCACCGGGTTGGGCACGGCTACCTACCTCTCGTTCTCAGCTGCCGCCGTTGTCAGAGGAATGTCAAAGCGGCCTCGCAGGGTCAACGAATCGTAGATCTACCCGGTTCCCTTGGGGTCTCGGTCACTCGCCCTTGCCTCAGCCCTACTCCCGGGTAGATTTACCCGGAACTAGCTGTACCACTGACTTTGCTCCACCACTGACTATCTCGGGAGTGCCAATGGCAGGTCGCAACCGGCGCGGACGCGACGCGATGGGTGTCGGGCTCTCGGCGCTGAACCGACTCGCGGGCGTTGCGGTCATCGACAAGCTCAAGCTGCGCAGGCCGATCGAGCGGGCGGTGTTCGAGGGCAGCAAGGCGGGTTTCCGGGGCGTGGGGGCGGCCAACCGCACTTTCGCGGCCGTGCAGAAGCGCACCAAGCCCGAGCGGCCCGGCCGCGCGTCCGGCCGCGACCTGTTCGACCTGACGCCCACCGACGAGCAGAAGATGATCGTCGATGCCACCCGCGAGTTCGCCGCCGAGCAGCTCCGCCCGAGCGCGGCGCAGGCCGAGGCCGACCTTGCCGCCCCGGCCGAGCTGCTCAAGCGGGTCAACGCCGAGCTCGGCGTGACGCTGGTCGGCGTGCCCGAGGCGCTCGGCGGCATGGGCTCGGAGCGCTCGGCGACCACCGGCGCGCTCGTCGCCGAGGCCCTCGCGCACGGAGACATGGGGCTCGCCGTCGCCTGCCTCGCACCCGCCGCCGTGAGCAACGCGTTGACGCTCTGGGGCGACGAGACGCAGCAGGCCACCTATCTGCCGGCCTTCGTCGGGGACGACGTGCCGGCCGCCGCGCTCGCCGTCCTGGAACCGCGGCCGCTCTTCGATCCGTTCACCCTCGAGGCCACGGCCCGCCGCACGAGCGGCGGCTACACGCTCAACGGCGTCAAGTCGCTGGTCCCCCGTGCCGCCACGGCCGAGCTGTTCATCGTCGCCGCCAACCTCGACGGCGCGCCCGCGCTGTTCCTCCTCGAGTCGGGGACGACCGGCGTGCAGATCGAGAGCGAGCCGGCGATGGGCCTGCGCGCCGCGTCCACCGGCCGTCTGCTTCTCGAGGACGTCTCGTTGCCGGCCGGTGCGCTGCTCGGCAACAGTGCCGGGACACGCTCGGGTCGCGAATTCCCCGCCGACGATGTCTATGCCGACTGCATCCGGCTCTCGCGCATCGGCTGGGCCGCCCTCGCCTGTGGCACCGGCAAGGCCGTCCTCGACTACGTCATCCCCTACGTCAACGAGCGCAAGGCGTTCGGCGAGCCGATCAGTCACCGGCAGGCGGTCGCCTTCATGGTCGCGAACATCGGCATCGAGCTCGAGGGCGCGCGGCTGGTCACGCTGCGCGCGGCGAGTCGCGCCGAGCAGGGCAAGCCGTTCGCCCGCGAGGCCGCGCTCGCCCGCCGGCTCACCAGCGAGTACGGCATGCAGATCGGCAGCAACGGCGTCCAGCTGCTCGGCGGTCACGGCTACGTCAAGGAGCATCCGGTCGAACGCTGGTACCGGGATCTGCGCGCCGCCGGTGTCATGGAAGGGGTCGTGCTCGTATGACCAACCACTGGTCGTGGCCCCGGTGCGGCGATTTCCGCGGCGTGTCGCGCCGCAGCGCGGCCAAGGCAGGCGTCGTCCCCTTCCCTGACGGAGTAGCCCAGTGAGCATCAATCTGGAGATGCCGAAGAAGTTCGACATGGTCGTCAACCAGGCGCACCAGGTGTCGACCGAGATCTTCCGGCCGATCTCGCGCAAGTACGACCGCGCCGAGCACGAGTACCCGAAGGAACTCGACATGCTCGCCTCGCTCATCGACGGCATGAACGCCTCCGGCGAGACGAACACCGGAGCCCGCGGCGTCCGGCGCAAGGACGGCGCGGGCGGCAATCAGAACGGCAGCAACATGTCCGGCGTCCTGTCGGTGATGGAGGCCTGCTGGGGCGACGTCGCCATGGTGCTGTCGATGCCGCGCCAGGGCCTTGGCAACGCCGCTATCGCGTCGGTGGCCAACGACGAGCAGCTGGCCCGCTTCGACAAGCTGTGGGCCTCGATGGCCATCACCGAACCCGGCTTCGGCTCGGACTCGGCCGCCGTCACGGCCACGGCTGTCCTCGACGGCGAGCACTACGTGATCAACGGCGAGAAGATCTTCGTCACCGCGGGCGGTCGCTGCGACGCCGTCGTCGTGTGGGCGTCCATCGACCGGACGAAGGGACGCGCCGCGATCAAGTCCTTCGTGGTCGAGAAGGGCACGCCGGGCCTGGAGGTCGAGCGGCTCGAGCACAAGCTCGGCATCCGCGCGTCGGACACCGCCACGCTCCGGTTCACCGACTGCCGCGTGCCCAAGGAGAACCTGCTCGGCTCGGCCGAGGTCGAGGACGAGCAGGGCTTTGCCGGCGTCATGCAGACCTTCGACAACACGCGCCCGCTCGTGGCCGGCATGGCGGTCGGTTGCGCGCGCGCGGCGCTGGACGAGACCGAGGACCTGCTCAAGCAGGCCGGCGTCACCGTCGACTACGACAGGCCGGCGCTGTCGCAGCACGCGGCCGCCGCGACGTACCTGCAGATGGAGGCCGACTGGGAGGCCGCCTACCTGCTGACCATGGAGGCCACCTGGATGGCCGACAACAACAAGCCGAATTCGCTGCAGGCCTCGATGGCCAAGGCGAAGGCCGGTCGGGTCGGCGTGGACATCACGCTGCGCTGCGTCGAGCTCGCGGGCGCGCTGGGCTACAGCGAGAACTCGCTGCTGGAGAAGTGGGGCCGCGACTCGAAGATTCTCGACATCTTCGAGGGCACCCAGCAGATCCAGCAGCTGATCGTCGCTCGCCGGCTGCTGAACAGGACGTCCGCCGAGCTGAAGTAACCCACCGGCCGTCCGCCGTGGCCGGCCGCCCGCCGTAGCCGGCCCGCCCGCTCCCGCTCTTTCCGTTGACTGGCGCCTTATCGCGTGACTGGCGCCCTGTATGGCGCCAGTCGGCTGGTAAGGCGCCAGTCAACGGAAAGGGGCAGGCTGGGACGGGTCCGCGGGCTGGGAAGGGTCAGGGGATGCGTTTCAGCGGCGCCGGCGACGAGGGCTCACGGCTAGCTCCGAGATGGGGACGTCGTGCCCGGCCGCGCAGGTGACGGTGACCGACACCGGTTCGTCGCAGTCGGCGTGCCGCCAGGCGAGCGGCGGGCCGGCCTCGCCGGTCAGGTACTTGTCGCCCCACTGCGCCAGCGCGAGCAGCGCCGGGAACAGGTCGAGCCCCATCTCGGTCAGCCGGTACTCGTGCCGCGTCCGCCGACCCGGCTCCTGGTAAGGCTCGCGGCGCAGTATCCCGGCGGCGGTGAGCTCGCGCAGGCGCGCCGCCGCGACCGCCTCGGTCACGCCGACCCGTTCGACGAAGTCGTCGAAGCGACGTGTGCCGTAGTAGGCCTCGCGCAGGATCAGCATCGCCGAGCGGGTGCTCACCACGGACAACGACGCGTCGATCGTGCACCGGTCGGCCGTCCACCGGCTCCGGTCGGCCAGCGGGCCCTCGAGTATCACCGTGTCCTGACTCACGGTCACCATTCTAGCTTGCGTAGAGCAAAGTCAGCCCCGTACGGTCGTGGCTATGGTCAAGCCAAGTCAGCCGCCGCGGGCCGGACTCGTCCTCGCGGTGCTCTCCGTCGCGGCGTTCATGGCCTCGCTCGACGTGTTCATCGTCAACGTCGCGTTCGACTCGATCGGCGCCGACTTCCCGGGGACGTCGCTGTCCCAGCTGTCTTGGGTGCTGAACGCCTACGCGGTGGTCTTCGCGGCCCTGTTGGTGCCGGCCGGGCGGCTCGCGGACCGGTACGGCCGCCGCGCGGGCTTCGTCCTCGGCCTGGCCGTGTTCACGCTGGCCAGCGCCGCCTGCGCCGCGAGCGACGGCATCTGGGAGCTCGTTGCCTTCCGCGCCGTGCAGGCCGTCGGCGCCGCCCTGCTGACGCCGGCCAGTCTCGGCCTCGTCCTCGCATCGTCGGCGCCCGAGCACCGCGCGCGCTCGGTCAAGATCTGGGCCGCGTCCGGCGCGGTTGCCGCGGCACTGGGCCCGGTCTTCGGCGGCCTGCTCGTCGAGGCGAGCTGGCGTTGGGTGTTCCTCGTCAACGTGCCGGTCGGGGTGCTGGCCATCGTGGGGGCACTGCGCTGGGCGCCGCGCTCGCGCGACGAGTCGGTGACGACCCTGCCCGACCTGCTCGGCGCCGCCCTGCTCGCCGCCGGCGTCGGAGTTTTCTCGCTCGGGCTGGTCAAGGGCCCGGACTGGGGCTGGACGGCCGGCCGCACCGATCTCACCTGGGCGGTCACCGCGCTGAGCCTCGTCCTCTTCGTCGCCCAGTCGCGACGCCACCCCTCACCGGTCGTCTCAGCCGGCCTGCTGAAGGTGCGGACATTCGCCTGGTCGAACGCCACCGCGCTGCTCTTCGCGATCGCCTTCGCCGCGTCGCTGCTGTCGGTCGTGCTCTACCTGCAGCAGGTCTGGGGCTACTCCCCGATCCGCACCGGCCTCGCCGTCGCGCCCGGCCCGATGATGGTGCCGGTGGTGGCGGCGCTGGCTCACCGGTTGGCCGCCCGGGTTCCGGTCGGCGTGGTGGTCTCGGCCGGGTGCCTGGCACTCGGCGGGGGTGCCCTGCTGATCGCGACGAGTGTGGGACGGGAGCCGTCGTACGCGTCGACCCTGCTGCCGGGCTGGCTGATCGGCGGGGCCGGCGTGGGGCTGGCGCTGCCGGCCATTCTCTCTGCCGCCACCGCCGACCTGCCAGCCGCCGACGCGGCCACCGGCAGCGGCGTCATCAGCATGAACCGGCAGATCGGGACGGCGATCGGGGTGAGCCTGATCGTGGCCATCCTGGGCACGCCGGTCGACTACGCCGCGGCGCACACCGCGTTCCGGCACAGCTGGTGGACCCTCGCCGCGGTCACCGTCCTCGCCGCCGTCGCTGCCCTCGGGATGACGCCGCGTCGAGCGGCGCCGTCAGCGGTCGGGCCCGACGAGCGCGTGGCCGTACCGGAAGACGTTGTCGGGGTCGACGCGGCGCTTGATCGCCAGTAGCCGCTGGTGGACGGCCGGGCGCCACGCCCTACCCAACACCGCTCCCGCACTTTCCGTTGAAGGGGTTGCCCGTCCCGGCCTCCCGGGCTGGCTCCGTCGCGCATCGTCCTCGCCTGGCATCCCAACCCGGTGCACCCGACGGCGCAGGTGCTGGTGTAGTTGGCGGCCACGACGCCGCCAACGAGCACCGGTAGCGGTTGACGCCGCTCGGCGACCGGGTGGCAGCGCCGATCGGCCCGTACGGCGTAGCGTGATTGCGTGAGCAACCTCGACCGGGCGCCGGCGCTCAGCTCCTGCGGCGGGCTGACCGACGTCGCCCCGCGGCCGGTGCATCAGGTCTACGCGGGCAAGGAGGTCGAGCTCGGCGAGTCCACGGTCGTGCGCCGACTGCTGCCCAACCTCGGCCGGCGCCTGGTCGGCCCCTGGTGCTTCGTCGACCACTACGGGCCCGACGACGTCGCGAGCGAAGCCGGAATGCAGGTGCCGCCGCATCCGCACACCGGGCTGCAGACGGTGAGCTGGCTGCTCGATGGCGAGGTGCACCACCGCGACAGCCTGGGCAGCGATCAGGTGATCAGGCCCGGCGAGCTCGGCCTGATGACGGCCGGGCGGGCGATCACGCACGCCGAGCAGTCCCCCGTGCCGCATCCGGCGCTGCTGCACGGCGTCCAGCTCTGGGTGGCGCTGCCGGATGGGGCCCGCTCGGTGACACCGGCCTGGGAGCACCACGCGAAACTGCCGACAGTCCGCGATCGTGGCGCATCCGCGACGGTGATCATGGGCTCACTGGCCGGCGCGCGATCGCCGGGCAAGGCGTACTCCCCGCTCCTGGGTGTGGACGTGGCCCTGGATGCCGAGTCCGAGCTGTTGCTGCCGCTCGAGCCGGACTTCGAGCACGCGGTGCTCGTGATGTCCGGCTCGGTCGATGTCGACGGGGCGGCGCTGACACCCGGGACGATGATCTACCTGGGCTGCGCCCGCCGCGACCTCCGGCTGGCGTCGGCGGCAGGTGCCCGGGTGCTGCTGCTCGGCGGTGCGCCGTTCGAGGAGCAGATCGTCATGTGGTGGAACTTCGTGGCCCGCAGCAACGACGAGATCGTGGCGGCCCGGACGGAGTGGATCTCCGGTGTGCGCTTCGGCGACGTGCCGGGCTACGACGGCCTCCGGCTGGACGCGCCGGAGTTGCCGGCCGGCCGGCTCAAGCCCGGCGGCGCCACCCGCTGACC
>JAVHVD010000325.1:0-2781 GCA_032160745.1 Pseudonocardiales bacterium | reverse complement strand
CGACGTGATGACGACGTCGCAGGAATGGTGGCCGGCTGATTACGGCCACTACGGGCCGCTGTTCATCCGGATGAGTTGGCACGCGGCCGGCACCTACCGCATCCACGACGGCCGCGGCGGCGGCGGCGACGGTGCTCAACGGTTCGCCCCTCTCAACAGCTGGCCGGACAACGCGAACCTGGACAAGGCGCGCCGGTTACTGTGGCCGGTCAAGCAGAAATACGGCCGGTCGATCTCGTGGGCCGACCTCCTCGTCTTCGCCGGCAACTGCGCGCTGGAATCGATGGGGTTCAAGACGTTCGGCTTCGCGTTCGGGCGAGAGGACGTCTGGGAGCCCGAGGAGATCTTCTGGGGGCCGGAGGACACCTGGCTCGGCGACGAGCGCTACAGCGGCGACCGGGAACTCACCGGTCCCTTCGGCGCCGTACAGATGGGCCTGATCTACGTGAACCCGGAGGGGCCCAACGGCAACCCGGATCCGTTGGCTTCGGCCCGGGACATCCGGGAGACCTTCGGCCGGATGGCGATGAACGACGAGGAGACGGTCGCGCTCATCGCCGGTGGCCACACGTTCGGCAAGTGTCACGGAGCCGGCGACCCCAGTTTGGTCGGCCCCGAGCCCGAGGGCTGCCCGGTCGAGCATCAAGGCCTCGGCTGGAAGAGCGCCTTCGGCAGCGGCAAGGGCAAGGACACGATCACCGCCGGGCTCGAAGGTGCGTGGACGCCTACTCCGACCACGTGGGACAACAGCTTCTTCGAGACCCTGTTCGGCTACGAGTGGGAGCTGACCGAGAGCCCGGCCGGCGCGAAGCAGTGGAAGCCGAAAGGTGGCGCCGGGGCCGGCACGGTGCCCGACGCGCACGACCCCTCGGTCACGCACGCCCCGATGATGGCGACGACCGACCTCGCGCTGCGCCTGGACCCGATCTACGAGCCGATCTCGCGGCGCTTCCTGGAGAATCCGGACCAGCTCGCGGACGCGTTCGCCAAGGCCTGGTACAAGCTGTTGCACCGAGACATGGGGCCGGTCGCGCGCTACCTCGGCCCCTGGGTTCCGGAGCCGCAGCTGTGGCAGGACCCCGTCCCCGACGTCGATCACGAGCTGATCGGGGTGCAGGACATCGCCGCCCTCAAGGGCAAGATCCTCGATTCCGGGCTGTCCATCTCCCAGCTCGTCTCCACCGCGTGGGCGGCCGCCTCCACCTTCCGCGGCACCGACAAGCGCGGCGGCGCCAACGGGGCCCGGATCCGCCTTGCGCCACAACGCGACTGGGAGGTCAACGAGCCGGCCGAACTGGCCACGGTGCTGCGGACCCTCGAGCGGATCCAGCAGGACTTCAACGCTTCTCAGTCCGGTCAGACGAAGGTGTCGCTGGCCGACCTGATCGTCCTGGGCGGCTGCGCGGCTGTCGAACAGGCGGCGAGGAACGGCGGGCACGACGTGACCGTCCCGTTCGTTGCGGGGCGCACGGATGCCTCGCAGGAGCAGACCGACGCCGAGTCGTTCGCGGTTCTGGAACCCACCGCAGACGGGTTCCGCAACTATCTCCGTGCCGGGGAGAAGATGCCGGCAGAAATCCGGCTCTTGGACCGGGCGAACCTGCTGACCCTGACCGCTCCCGAACTGACGGTGCTGATCGGCGGCCTGCGGGCGTTGAAGGCGAACGCCGGTGGAACCGAACACGGCGTCTTCACCAGCCGGCCCGGGACGTTGACCAACGACTTCTTCGTGAACCTGCTCGACGGAAGCACGGAGTGGAAGCCGTCCGCCTCGTCCGAGAACGTGTACGAGGGTCGGGATCGCGGCACGGGTGAGGTCAAGTGGACCGCCACCGCTGTCGACCTCGTCTTCGGCTCGAACTCCCAACTGCGAGCCATCTCGGAGGTCTACGCGACCGACGACGCGAAGGACAAGTTTGCGCGGGACTTCGTGCGCGCGTGGGACAAGGTCATGAACCTGGATCGGTTCGACCTCAACTGATCCGATGTCCAGGTCGGCCGCTGGTCGGCCGACCTGGACATCGAGGCCGCGGGACGCTACTCGCTCTCGTAGCCGACGACCGTGCCGCCCGCGATCATCGCCAGCTCCGCATGTGGCGCGTCGTCCTTGGACATCAGACGCCGGCCGCGCGGAATGCGTAGCCCGGCCACGGCAGCCAGGACGAGCCCGCCGGCGAGCGCAGCGAAGCCAATGACGTAGCCCGATTCCTCCGGTAGCCCGCTCGGCTGCAACCGGAAGGTGACGATGCTGGCCATCATCGCCGCGCCGATGCTGCCGCCGATCGTGCGGATGTTGGCGTTCATGCCACTGGCGACACCGGTCTGTTCGGGCGGTACCGCGGCGACGATGAGCGCCGACATCGCCGTGAACGCCAGCCCGATGCCAACCCCCATCACCGCGCTCGCGAGGTAGATCTCCCATCGTGAATCGTGGGCAAACGCGATCATCGCCATTGACGCGGCGCCGATCAGGCTCCCGGCGATCACGAGGATCCTGCCGCCGTAGCGGGTGGTCAGCCGGCCGCTGTACTGCCCGACTACGAACATCGTGAAGCTCGAGGGCAGCAGGATCAGGCCGGACTGAGTGATGGATGCTCCGAAGCCGTAGCCGGCACTCGTCGGGGTCTGCAGCAATTCGGGCAGGAACGCGAACGTCGCGTACATCCCGATGCCGACGAGCAGCGCGACCAGGTTGGTTGTCCACACAGCGGGAAGCCGCATCATCCGCAGGTCGATCAGGGGCACGGCGACGCGCGTCTCGGTGAGCGCCCACAGCGCCGC
>JAVHVD010000324.1:0-3087 GCA_032160745.1 Pseudonocardiales bacterium | reverse complement strand
CGACGTGATGAGCAACCAGGCGGCGGCCCAGCTCGGTCAGATGATGCAGCACGTGGTCGAGGAGGGAACCGGCGTCGCGGCGCGCCTGCAGGGCGTGTCTGTCGCCGGCAAGACCGGTACCGCCGAGATCCCCGGCACCACCGACAACCAGGTCTGGTTCATCGGCTTCGCTCCGATCGACAAGCCGAAGATGGCGGTGGCGGTCACCATCGAGCGCACGCAGGGCGAGGGCGGCACGGTCGCGGCGCCGATCGCGAAGCAGGTATTGGAAGCGCTGCTCGGAAAGGCTGCAAGCGGTGGCTGAGGTAGCTGAGAACACGATCGTCGACGGCCGCTATCGGATCACCGGCCGCATCGGCACCGGTGGGATGGCCGACGTCTACTGCGCGCACGACGAGCACCTCGGCCGCGACGTCGCGCTCAAGATGCTGCACCGCCGCTTTGCGCAGGACCAGGAGTTCGTCGAGCGCTTCCGCCGTGAGGCTTCCGCCGCGGCCGGCCTGCAGCATCCGAACGTCGTCGGCGTTTTCGACCGCGGCGAGTTCGACGGCACCTACTACATCGCGATGGAGCTCCTGCGTGGCCGGACGCTCAAGGAGCTGATCCAGCAGGAGGCCCCGCTCGACCAGGTCCGCGCGCTCGACATCACCACGCAGATCCTTCGCGCGGCCGGCTTCGGCCACCGCCGCGGCGTGATCCACCGCGACTTCAAGCCGCAGAACGTGATCGTCGACGACGAGGACCGGGTCAAGGTCACCGACTTCGGCATCGCCCGGGCCGGTGCGTCGGCGATCACCGAGACCGGGTCGATCATGGGCACCGCGCAGTACCTCTCGCCCGAGCAGGCTCAAGGCACTGCGGCCGAGGAGGCGTCGGACCTCTACTCGATCGGCATCATGCTCTTCGAGATGATCAGCGGGCGGCTGCCGTTCGACGGCGACAGTGCCGTTGCTGTCGCGCTGCGGCACATCACCGAGCCCCCGCCTCCGCTGCATCAGCTGCGCCCCGACGTGCACCCGGGGCTCGAGGCCATTGTCAACCAGGCCCTCGCGAAAGATCCACGCCGGCGCTTCCAGGACGCGGACGGCTTCATCGCGGCGCTCGAGCACGTGCGTCCCCAGCTTCAGTCGATGCAGCCGGGGCAGGACACCGCCGATTGGACCGCGGTGGCCGCGCCGGAGCCGGTTTACGACCCGCGGTACGAGACCTTCGTCGCGGGCGCGCCGCCGGGCTATCCACCCGGCGCCCAGCGCCGCCGCGGGCGCCCGTGGATGTGGCTGCTGCTCGCGCTGCTCATGGCCGGCCTCGTGGCCGGCGGCTTCCTGTTCGCGGCCGAGCAGAACAAGGTCGCGGTGCCCGGCGTGATCGGGTCACCGGTCGACCAGGGGCGGACGCTGCTCGAACAGCGCGGCTTTCAGGTGAGCGTGGACCGAAAGACCAGCCTGCAGCCGGTCGACCAGGTGATCCAGCAGCAACCGGGCCCGGGCAACAAGGCGGCGAAGGGCTCGACGATCATCCTGACCGTCTCCGACGGTCCCCCGGACGCCGTGGTGCCGCCCGTCGAGGACCTGCCGCTGAAGGTGGCGCTCGCGAAGCTGAGCAAGGCAGGCTTCAAGTGGGACATCTTCGAGAAGCCCGACGACACGGTGAAAAACGGCGTGGTGATCAGCACGACGCCCGCCGGCGGCGAGGTCGATCAGGTGGGCAGCCGGGTGCGCGTGGACGTGAGCTCGGGCATCGCCAAGTTCGCCGTGCCGAACGTCGTTGGCCTTGACCAGAGCGCCGCCGAGAGCGCGCTCGAGGACAAGAACCTCGTGCCGGTGGCCGTGGAGAAGCAGTCGGATCAGCCCGCGGGCAAGGTCGTCGAGCAGAACCCGATCGCCGGGACGAACGTCGCGGAGGGCGATCGCGTGACGATCACGGTCTCCAAGGGGCCGGCGTCGGTCGCGGTGCCCGACGTGGTTGGCCTGACCCGCGGCGATGCGCGCGGCGAGCTGCAGGCCGCGGGCTTCAAGGTCGACGTCAGGACCCGCGACGCGACCGACCCGGCCGACGACGACATCGTGCTGGACCAGCGGCCCGCTCCGGCGACGCAGCTGAAGAAGGGCCGCACCGTCGTGATCTACGTGGGCGCCTACACGGCGCCGCCCGAGCAGACCGGCACGACGCCCGCTCCCACCCCGACCACGCCGAGCACGACGCCGCCGGCGAGCGGGCTGGGAACCGGCTGATGAGGGTGGCCGTCCTGGCCGGCGGCCGCTCCAGCGAACACGAGGTGTCGCTGGAGTCCGCCACGGCGGTGCGTGCGGGCCTCGCGGCCGCGGGCCATGACGTCGTCGACGTGCTGCTGGCGCGCGATGGATCGTGGTCGTCCGGCGGCGAGCCGGTTGCACTCGAGCCCGGCCGCGGCCTGCTCGGGTGCGACGTCGCGTGGCCGGTGCTGCACGGGCCGTTCGGCGAGGACGGGACAGTGCAGGGCCTGCTCGAGCTGCTCGGCATCGCCTACGTGGGCGCCGGTGTGCTGGCGTCGGCGGTGTGCATGGACAAGCTCGTGTTCAAGGACCTGATGAAGGCGTACGGGCTGCCGCAGGTGGCCTACGCCCTCGTGGCGCCGGGCGAGGATCCCGCGCTCGAGCTGCCGGTGTTCGTCAAGCCGGCGCGCCTGGGATCGTCGGTCGGGATCTCGAAGGCGTCGACGCCGGAGGAGCTGCGCGCGGCGATCGCGACAGCGTTCGAGCACGACCCGCGTGTGATCGTCGAAGCCATGTCCGCCGGCATGGAAGTGGAGTGCGCGGTGCTCGGCAACGACGAGCCGGCCGCATCACAGCCGGGTGAGATCGTCGTCAACGCCGACTTGTACCACAACGAGGCGAAGTACACCCCGGTGGGCATGGAGCTGCAGGTGCACGCACGGCTGGACGAGGCCGTCCGCGAGCGCGTGCGGGAGCTGGCCGTAGAGGTGTTCCGGGCGGTCGGCTGCACCGGCCTGGCGCGGGTGGACTTCTTCGTCGAAGACGGCCAGCGGGTGCTCGTGAACGAGCTCAACACGATGCCCGGCTTCACGCCGACGAGCGTCTTCCCGAAGCT
>JAVHVD010000323.1:0-3485 GCA_032160745.1 Pseudonocardiales bacterium | reverse complement strand
CCAACTACGCATGACCGAGGTCATCGCGGAGGTGATGCCCGACCACCCCGCCGGTGCGCTCGCCGGGCCCAACATCGCCGTCGAGATCATGGGCGGCTACGCCGCCGCCGCGACGATCGCAATGCCGGACGAGACCCTCGCCACCCGGCTGGCCGCGCTGTTCTGCACCGCGCGGTTCCGGGTGTACTCGACGACCGACGTGATCGGCATCGAGCTCGCCGGCGCGCTGAAGAACATCTACGCGATCGCGGTCGGCATGGCCGACGGCGCCGGGGCCGGCGAGAACACGAAGGCGATGGTCGTCACCCGGTCCGCGCGCGAGATGAGCCGGCTGGGCGAGGCACTTGGTGGCCAGCGCGAGACGTTCGCCGGCCTCGCCGGCATCGGCGACCTCATCGTCACCTGCACGAGCCCGCACAGCCGCAACCGACAGGTCGGCCAGCAGCTCGGGCGGCGGATGCCGCTGCCCGCGATCCTCGCCGGGATGACCCAGGTCGCGGAAGGCGTGAAGACCGCTCCGGTCGCCATCGAGCTCGCGGCAAAGCACGGCGTGGACCTGCCGATCGCCGGCGAGGTCAACGCCGTCATCTCCGGCGCGGCGACCGTGCATGACGCCTACCGGGGCCTGCTGCGGGCACCGCCAGGGCACGAGACGAAGGGGGACCAATGGTGATCGAGGCACACCCGTGGGGCGGGTCCGCGACGATGAGCGCGTGGGAGGCGCTGATGTGGCGGTCGGACACCGACCCTCGAACGCGATCGACCGGAATCTTGCTCGAGCTGCTCTCCAGCGAGCCGGACCCGGATCGGCTGCAGGCCGCCCATGAGCGCGTAACCGCGCAGATCCCGAGGCTGCGAGACCGAGTGGTCGAGCCACCGCTGCCGCTGGTGCAGCCGGTGTGGTCGCCGGATCCGCGCTTCGACATTCACAACCACCTGCGGTACCTGCGGCTGGACGCGCCCGGCACGCGCCGGCAGCTGTTCGACCTGTGCGAGTCGCTGATCGCGCGACCCTTCGACCGCCGCCGGCCGCCGTGGGAGGCCACCGTCGTCACCGGCTTGGAGGGCGGCAAGGCCGCGTACTTGCTGAAGATCCATCACAGCCTGACCGATGGCCTCGGCCTGATCCAGCTGCTCGAACTCGTGCACAGCGACCGGGCGACGCCCGGCGCTCGCAACGTCACGCCGCCGCCGCGGCGGGCGGCCGAAACCGTGACGGCCGTCGGGGTTTTGACCAACGGCGCCAGGAAGCAACTCGGCAACGCCCCGCACGACCTGGGGCGGCTGGCGAACCGGCTGGGTCGAGTGCTCCGCGAGCCGGCGCAGACGGTCGAGGACGGCGCCCGGTTCGTCAGGTCGCTCGGCCGGATGCTGCAACAGACGCCGGTCCCACGCTCGGAGCTGCTCCGCGGCAAGGGCGGTGTCGGCAATCAGCTACTCGCGGTGGACGCATCGCTGGACGACCTGCGCGCCGCCGCGAAAGCCGCCGGATCGTCGGTGAACGACGGCTTCCTGGCCGCGGTGCTCGGCGGGATGCGCCGCTACCACGAGGCCCACGACGTGCAGATCGACCGGCTGCCCATCGCCATCCCCATCAGCCTGCGCTCCCCCGACGATCCACTCGGCGGCAATCAATTCGCCGGCGCCCGGTTCGCGGCGCCGGTCGGGCTGCCAGATCCGGTCGCCCGGATGCACGAGATCCGCGACTTCGTCCGGACCGCGAGGGCGGAACCGGCCGTCGCCTTCGTCAACACGATCTCGCCGGGGCTGAGCAAGCTGCCCTCGACGCTGGTCATCGAACTATCGGCGAAGCTGACCGCGTCATCGGATCTGCAGGTCTCCAACATCCGCGGGGTAGCTCACCCCCTATTCATCGCCGGCGCCGAGATCGAGGCGATGTACCCGATGGGACCCCGGCCGGGCGTCGCGGCCATGATCGCGATGATCACCTACAACGGCCGCTGCTGCGTGGGTCTTAACGTCGACCCGGACGCGTTCCCGGATCCCGACGAACTCGAGCGTTGCTTGCGCGCGGGCTTCGCCGAGGTCATCGAGATCGGCGTGGTGCGGTCATGACTCGGACGAAGCCGTCAGCCGCCGAACTGGACGCCCAGATCCGGCAGGCCGAGCTTGCGGCTTACGGGCACTACGGCCTGGCCCCGACCGAGAAGATCGTGGCTGTGGCATCGCCGCTGGGACGGGTCGACGTCCGGGTGTCGATATTCGGTCCGGAGGACTGCAGCGGGCCGCCGCCCGTCCTGCTGATGCACGGCATCGCCTCCGTCAGCGTCATCGCGGCACAGGTCGTCGCCGCCCTGCCGGGACGCCGGGTGATCGCGGTCGACTGGCCCGGTCATGGATTGTCGGGCTCGAGCGTGCTGCCCCCCGGCTGGGCATTCCGCAGCTACGTCGTCTCCGTCCTGCGCGCGCTCCTGGACGTGCTGGAGCTGGGCGAGATCGACATCGTCGGCCACTCGATGGGCGCGCAGTTCGCCCTCTACGCCGGCCTCGACCTGCCGACCCGGCTGCGCCGACTCGTGCTCCTCGGCGCGCCGGGTGCCAGCTTCGCCGGGGTGCGCCCAAGCGCGCTCATGATCACGCTCGCCATGCCTCGGCTCGGCCCGCGGCTGCTGCGGATCCCGATGTCGCCCAAGGCGTTCGTACGCAACAACGAGAAGATGCTCGGCGAGGGAGCGCTGCGTGGCCTTCCCCCCGAGCTGACCACCGCTGCCCACCTGATCGGCACCCGCGAGACCTTCGCGCCCAGCGTCGCGAGCTATTTCCGTGCGCTGATCCGAAGGGCGACGGTGCGCACCGCGGTCACGATCTCCACGGAGGAGCTGGCGCTGCTGCGGCAACCGGCGCTGTTCCTATGGGGCGGTGCCGACGTCTTCATGCGGCCGGCCGATGCCATCGAGTTCGTTGCGGCGATTCCGCACGGCACGCTGGTCACGCTGCCTGGCGCCGGCCACGCCCCGTGGCTGCAGCGCCCCGATGTCGTCGGGCGCGCGGTGGCCGAGCACCTCGCCGGTTGACCGGCACGGCCACGCGCCGTCGGCTGCTTGCGCTCGGGTCGCGGCCCTCGAGCTGAGAATGGCCCTCAGCCGGCCATGAAACCCCGGTCAGCCGCGCCGAGTCTGAGCACACTGCACCGTCGATGCGACGCCACGGCCGGTCGCGCCTGATGCGGTCCTGGACGGGAGCGAGCGCCGCTCGCCCATCTCTCGCCGCCAGCGGCAATTCGCTGCGGTCGGAGTCCTGATCATGAACGATGGACTTCCCGAGGCCGGACAGGTCTTGACCGCTGCCGGCGTCGACCGCCGCCGCGCTCCAGATCGCAGCGCGACCCTATGGTCGATGCGCCGCCGGTGTCGTTGACGACGTTGAGAATGCCGCCCTTCCCGTTGGTCGGATCCAGGAGCACGGTCAGCAGGTCGTGCAGCTGGACGCCCGAGTTGGTGGGCACCTGGTACGCGGGCGCGGCG
>JAVHVD010000322.1:0-5849 GCA_032160745.1 Pseudonocardiales bacterium | reverse complement strand
CGGCGAGAACGTCCCACGCCCACGGGTGGACGAGTGCTACGCCCGCGTCGAGGCGGCGGCGTCCCTGCTGGTGCTCGGCTCGTCGTTGACGGTGATGTCCGGTTTGCGCTTCGTCCGGCGGGCGGCGGCGCTGGACATCCCGGTCGCCATCGTCAATCAGGGTGAGACGCGCGGCGACCCGTTGGCTGATCTCAAGGTCGATGCGCCGCTCGGTGACGTGCTCCCCGCGCTCGCCCAGGGCTGACGTGGTGGGCTTCGGCGTGCGGCTCGCCGTCGAGTCGTAGCCCTACCACTGGCGTAACAGGGGACTCATGCGTCACAATGAGCGCACACCTCCGAGGAAAGACGGACCGCTGGGGAAGGCGTAGCCGTCGAATCAGGGAGGTGTGCGATGACGAACGCCCGCACCGAAGGCAGCCGCGCTGTGCCGAGCACACGCGGCGTGGTCTACGTGCACTGCTGCCCGTCGGCCATCGCGCCGCACGTCGAATGGGCACTGGCCGGCGTCCTCGGCCGCCCGGCCCGGCTGCAATGGGCCGCCCAACCGGTCGCCCCGACGCATCTTCGCGCCGAAGCCACCTGGACCGGTTCGGTCGGCACCGCCGCCCGCCTCGCCGCCTCCCTCCGCGCGTGGCCGATGCTGGTCTTCGAGATCACGGAGGACGGCACGTCGATCAGCGATGGCGAACGCCTCGCCTACGTCCCCGGCCGTGGATTCCACCGCACCACCACTTCCGCCAACGGCGACGTGGTCGTCGGCGAGGAGCGGCTCCGCGGGCTGATGAACCGCGCGCGGACCGCCGACGACTTCCAGCACGGGCTCACCGAATTGCTCGGCACCGCATGGGACGCCGAGCTCGAGCCGTACCGCGAGGGCGGTGACGGCGCGCCCGTCACGCTGTTGCACCAAGTCGTCTGACGCGCCGACCACGGTTGCGCAGCGACCGTAGTGTTCTACCGTGAGTTCTGCCGCCCCACCAGCCGGTCGCCGTGACCCCTCCCGCAGCTCGATCCTGACCGTCGACGACGACCCCGCGGTGTCGCGCGCCGTCGCTCGTGACCTCCGTCGCCACTACGGCGACACCCACCGCATCGTCCGCGCCGAATCCGGGCAACAAGCGCTGGACGCCCTGCGGGAGATGAAGCTGCGCGGCGAGACCGTCGCCGTGCTCCTGGCCGACTACCGGATGCCGCAGATGAGCGGGCTCGATTTCCTCGAGGCGGCGATGGACCTGTATCCAACCGCCCGCCGGATACTGCTGACCGCCTACGCCGACACCGACGCCGCGATCAACGCGATCAACGTCGTCGACCTCGACTACTACCTCCTCAAGCCCTGGGACCCGCCGGAGGAGAAGCTCTACCCGGTCATCGACAACCAACTCGAGGCGTGGGCCGCCACCCATCACACACCCGTCCCGGAGACGAAGGTTGTCGGTCATCGGTGGTCGGCCCGCTCGTCGCAGGTCCGCGAGTTCCTCGCCCGCAACCAGGTCCCGTACCGCTGGTACTCGTCCGAGACCCCGGAGGGCATCCGGCTGCTGGAGGCCGCCGGCACCGACGGGCGGGAGCTGCCGCTCGTCATCACGACCGGCGGCACCCCGCTCGTCGCGCCGAGCGACGGCGAGCTGGCCGGCCATGTCGGACTGGCCACAACGCCGGCCAAGGATTTCTACGACATCGTCGTCGTCGGCGGCGGGCCGGCGGGGCTCGGCTCGGCGGTGTACGGCGCGTCCGAGGGGCTGCGGACCGTTCTCGTCGAGCGCACGGCGACGGGCGGCCAGGCCGGGCAGAGCTCGCGCATCGAGAACTACCTCGGCTTCCCCGACGGCGTCTCCGGAGCCCAGCTGACGGAACGGGCTCGCCGGCAGGCGGTCAAGTTCGGCGCCGAGGTCATCACCACGCGCGACGCCGTGGGACTCGAGGTGAACGGGTCGGCCCGCACCGTCCGCTTCGACGACGGGACGTCGGTCGACGCCCACACGGTCATCCTGGCGATGGGCGTGGCCTACCAGAAGCTGGCCGCGGACGGTCTCGACCGGCTCACCGGACGCGGCGTCTACTACGGATCGGCGCTCACCGAGGCCGCCAACTGCGCCGACCAGGACGTCTACATCGTGGGTGGCGCGAACTCGGCCGGCCAGGCGGCGGCCTACCTCGCGCGCGGGGCCCGCTCGGTGACCCTGCTGGTGCGTGGCCGCTCGCTCGACAGCTCGATGTCCTACTACCTCATCCAGCAGCTCTCACACATCGATCGCATCTCGGTGCGTACCTGCACCGAGGTGATCGGCGCGCACGGCGAGGACCACCTGGAGCAGCTGACGCTGCGCGACAACGTGAGCGGAACGACGGAGACGGTCGACGCCGGCTACCTGTTCGTCTTCATCGGTGCCGCGCCGCGCACCGACTGGCTCGAGGGGGTCGTCACCCGCGACCCGCGCGGCTTCGTCCTCGCCGGTCCGGACCTCGCCATCGACGGCGCGCCGCGGCCGGGATGGATCCTGGAGCGTGCGCCGTTCCATCTGGAGACGAGTGTGCCGGGAGTGTTCGCGGCAGGGGACGTCCGGGCCGAGTCGGCCAAACGGGTGGCATCCGCGGTCGGCGAAGGGGCCATGGCCGTGATGCTCGTCCACCGATACCTCGAGGGGTTGTGATGGTCGACAAGATCCTGTGCGACATCGACGAACTGCGCACGCTGTTCCTGTTCGAGAAGCTGACCGACGAGCAGCTGCAGTGGCTCTGTGCCCGCGGCTACGTCGAGCACCACGAGCCGGGCTACGTGCTGCGCGAGGGCGAGCCGGCGCAGTGCCTGTACGTGCTGCTCGACGGCACGATCGCGCTGTCCCGCCGGGTCGGGGGCGACGACGTCGAGACCACCCGAACCAGCCAGCGCGGCGTCTACGCCGGCGCCTGGGCGGCGTTCCTCGACGACGAGACCACCCGGATGTACAACGCGTCCATGCGGGCCATCACCCCGGTTCGGCTGTTCACCCTCGGCGCCCAGGACTTCACCGAGCTGATGCGCGAGTGGTTCCCGATGCCGCTGCACCTGCTGGAGGGCGTCTTCTACGGCAGCCAGAACACGCAGCGCGTCGTGGGTGACCGGGAGCGGCTGCTGGCCCTCGGCTCCCTGTCGGCCGGCCTGACGCACGAACTGAACAACCCGGCGGCGGCGGCCGTGCGGGCCACCTCGTCGTTGCGCGAGCGGGTCGCGGGCATGCGCCACAAGCTCGCGCTGATCGCCGGCGGCGCGTGGGACCGCAGCCAGCTGGAGACGCTGATCGGGTTGCAGGAGCGGGCGGTCGAGCAGGTCGCCAAGGCGCCGGAGCTGAGCCCGCTCGAGGCGTCCGACCGCGAGGACGAGCTGGCCGACTGGTTCGAGGACCACGGCATCCGGGAGGCCTACGACCTCGCTCCGGTGTTCGTCCAGGCCGGCCTCGAGGTCGCCTGGCTCGACCAGGTGCTCGTCCTCGTCGACGAGGGCATGCTCGAGGGGGCCGTGCGCTGGCTGAACTACACCCTCGAGACCGAGCTGTTGATGAACGAGATCGAGGACTCGACGTCGCGCATCTCGACGCTGGTCTCGGCCGCCAAGCAGTACTCGCAGATGGACCGCGCGCCGCACCAGGTGCTCGACGTCCACGAGCTGCTGGACAGCACGCTGGTCATGCTCAGCCGCAAGATCGGCGACGTGCGGGTGGTCAAGGAGTACGACCGGACGCTGCCCGACATCCCGGTCTACGGCGCCGAGCTGAACCAGGTGTGGACCAACCTCATCGACAACGCGCTGCAGGCGATGGCCGGCGAGGGCACGCTCACCGTGCGGACCGGCCGAGCAGGGGACGACATGCTGCAGGTCGAGATCTGCGACACCGGACCGGGCGTCCCCGACGACGTCGTCTCGCGGATCTTCGAGCCGTTCTTCACCACGAAGCCGGTGGGTCAGGGAACCGGTCTCGGCCTCGACATCTCGTGGCGCATCGTCGTGAACAAGCACCACGGCGACCTGTCCGTGCAGTCCGTCCCCGGGGATACCCGCTTCGTTGTCCGGCTGCCGCTCCGCGACCATCAGGAGGATCCGTCATGACCGGCATCGATCCGACTGCGGCGCCCAGTGGCACCGGCTGCGTCGAATGCGACTCCCTGGGCGGCTGGTGGGTGCACCTGCGCAGGTGCGCCCAGTGCGGGCACATCGGTTGCTGCGATTCGTCCCCCGAGCAGCACGCCGGCAAGCACGCCGCCACTACCGGTCATCCGATCGTGCAGAGCTTCGAGCCCGGCGAGGACTGGTTCTGGGACTACACGCGCCAGGACTACTACGACGGGCCGCAGTTGGCCGATCCGCAGAGCCACCCGGCCGGGCAGACCGTGCCCGGCCCGCCCGACCGCGTCCCGCCCGACTGGCGCAGCAAGATTCACTGACCTACAGCGGGATGTTGCCGTGGGCTCCTCGTCCGGACGGTGCCGCGGCGAGGGCCTCGGCGAGTGCTGAGCGGGTGTCGGACGGGTCGATCAGCTCGTCCACGACGCCGAGGTCCATGGCCCGGCTGACGCCGCCGGCCAGTCGCTCGTGCTCCTCGGCCAGCTGGGCGTGCAATGCTTCGCGCTCGCCGGGGGGTGCGGCCGCCAGTTTCTTGCGGTGCAGGATGCCGACCGCGGCCGACGCGCCCATGACGGCGACCTCGGCACCCGGCCACGCGAAGACCCGAGTCGCGCCGAGCGCACGGGAGTTCATCGCGATGTACGCGCCGCCGTAGGTCTTGCGCGTCACCAGCGTCACCCGGGGCACGACCGCTTCACCGAACGCGTGCAGCAGCTTGGCGCCGCGGCGCACGATGCCGTCCCATTCCTGGCCGACGCCGGGCAGGTAACCCGGCACGTCCACCAGGACGACGAGCGGCACACCGAACGCGTCGCACATCCGCACGAAGCGCGCCGCCTTCTCGGCCGACGGTGAGTCGAGGCAGCCGCCGAGCCGGAGCGGATTGTTGGCGATGACGCCAACCGTGCGCCCGGTCAACCGACCGAGGCCGGTGACGATGTTCGGCGCCCACTTCGCGTGCATCTCGAAGAAGCCGTCCTCGTCGAGGATGGACGAGACGACGGGGTGGACGTCGTAGGCCCGCTTGCGGTTCTCCGGCAGCAGCGCGCTGATGTCGCGACGCGGGCCGACCCGCGTGACGTCGAACGAGCCCTGGTCGGCCAGCAGCGCGGTGACGGTCTGTGCGGCGAGGATCGCGGAATCCTCGTCGTCGGTGACCACGTGCACGACGCCACTGCGCCGGCCGTGGGTGTCCACGCCGCCGAGCGACTCCATGTCCACGTTCTCGCCGGTGACGGAGCGGACGACGTCCGGCCCGGTGACGAAGACCCGCCCGCCGGTAGCCATGATGACGACGTCGGTGAGGGCCGGACCGTAGGCGGCGCCACCGGCGGCCGGGCCGAGCACGACCGAGATCTGCGGGACCCGGCCCGACGCCCGGATCATCGCCTGGAAGACCAGCCCGACGGCGTGCAGTGCCTCGACGCCCTCGGCCAGCCGCGCGCCGCCGGAGTGCCAGAGCCCGATCACCGGCACCCGCTCGCGCACGGCGATGTCGATCGTGTCGACGACGTGCAGGCAGCCGGCCGAACCCATCGCGCCACCCATGACGGTGGCGTCCGTGCAGAACGAGGTGGCCGGGCTGCCCTTGATGCGCCCGCGTGCCGCGACCACCCCGCTGTCGTCGCGCGGGCGAAGCAGCTCCATCGTTCCGGCGTCGAAGAGCTTCTCGAGCCGCAGGACGGGGTCCCGGGGATCGATGTCGGTGACTGGAGAGTGAGCAAGCGCTGTCATCGCGTCAGGCCTT
>JAVHVD010000321.1:0-2539 GCA_032160745.1 Pseudonocardiales bacterium | reverse complement strand
GCGGTCACGCGCAAGGCCCTCGACAACGCCCGCAACGCACAGGGGCCATCGCTCATCGAGGCGTTCACCTACCGGATGAACCCGCACACGACCAACGACGACCCGCGGCGTTACCAACTGGCCAACGAGGCCGAGACCTGGAAGTTGAAGGATCCGATCGAGCGGGTGCGCGCGTACCTCACCCGTGAGGCCCGCGTCGGTGCCGAGTTCTTCGTCGACGTGGAGGCGGAGGCGAAGCAGCTCGCCGAACACATCCGCTCCGGCTGCCGCGCGCTGCCCGACCCGACGCCGGAGTCGGTGTTCGACAACGTTCACGTGTCGATGACCGACGATCTGCGCGAGCAACGCGAAGACTTCGCCTCATTCGTTGCCGAGGTATCGGCATGAACCCGATGACGATGGCCAAGGCGCTCAACGACGGCATGCGCAAGGCGATGGAGTCCGATCCCAAGGTCGTGATCATGGGTGAGGACGTCGGCAAGCTCGGCGGCGTCTTCCGGATCACCGACGGCCTGCAGAAGGACTTCGGCGAGGACCGCGTCATCGACACCCCGTTGGCCGAGTCCGGGATCATCGGCACCGCGGTCGGCCTGGCGATCCGCGGCTACCGGCCGGTGTGTGAGATCCAGTTCGACGGGTTCGTGTTCCCCGGCTTCGACCAGATCGTGAGCCAGGTCGCGAAGTTCCACAACCGTTCGGCCGGTCTGGTGAAGATGCCGATCACCATCCGCATCCCGTCCGGCGGCGGCATCGGCGCGGTCGAGCACCACAGCGAGTCGGTCGAGACCTACTTCGCGCACACTGCCGGGCTCAAGGTCGTTGCCTGCTCCAACCCGTCCGACGCCTTCTGGATGATCCAGGACGCGATCGCCGACGACGACCCGGTGATCTTCATCGAACCCAAGCGGCTGTACCACGCGGCCAAGGCCGACGTCGCCGACGAGCCCACGCCGCTGTACCAGGCGCGGATCGTGCGACCCGGCCAGCACGTCACCGTCGCGGGGTACGGGCCGACCGTCCCGACGCTGATCGAGTCGGCCAAGGCCGCGGCCGAGGACGGCATCGAGCTCGAGGTGCTCGACCTGCGCAGCGTGTCGCCGCTCGACATCCCGACCGTGCTCGAGTCGGTCCGGCGGACCGGCCGGCTGATCGTCGTGCACGAGGCGCCACACAGCTTCGGCGTCGGCGCCGAGATCGCCGCGCGGGTCACCGAGGACGCCTTCTACTCACTCGAGGCGCCGGTGCTACGCGTCACCGGTTACGACACCCCGTACCCCCCGAGCCGGCTCGAGCACGAATGGCTGCCCAACCTCGACCGGGTGCTCGATGCCGTCGACAAGATTCTGGAGTACTGACCCCGATGTCCGTCAAGCAGTTCAAACTGCCCGATCTGGGTGAGGGGCTCACCGAGGGCGACATCCTGAAGTGGACGGTCGCTGTCGGCGACACCATCGAGGTCAACGACACGATCGCCGAGGTCGAGACGGTGAAGGCGGCCGTCGAGCTGCCCTCGCCGTTCGCCGGCGTGGTCACCGCGCTGCACGCCGCCGAGGGCGACACCGTCCCCGTCGGCACCGCCATCATCTCGATCGAGACGACGGACGACGGCACGGCCGAGGCCGGGGCCGCCGAGGACCTGGTGCCCGCCGTTCCGGGCATCCCCGGTGAAGGCGCGCTGCCGGGCGACGAGAAGCAGATGACGCTCGTCGGCTACGGCCCTCGCGAGGAGACCGGGGGACGCCGGAGGCGGCGCCGGCCCGAGGCCACCGCGGCCGGGGCGCAGGCGTCGTTCAACATTCCGCCGGCCACTGCACCGCACCCCGCGCCGCCGCCGGCCGAGGTGGAGCCCCCGGACGAGCCGGTTCCCGGCCGGCCGCCGGCCCATCGGGTCTTGGCCAAGCCACCCGTCCGCAAGCTCGCGAAGACGCTCGGCGTCGACCTCACGTCGGTGACCCCGACCGGTCCGCACGGGACGATCTCCCGCGATGACGTGCAGTCGGCCGCCAACGGTGTCGCGCCGACTGCACGCTCCCGCGCCGCCGACGGCGCCCGCGAGACCCGCATTCCGATCAAGGGAGTGCGTAAGCACACGGCGGCGGCGATGGTTGCCTCGGCATTCACCGCGCCACACGTCACCGAATTCATCACCTGCGACATCACCGCCACCATGGAGCTCCGCGACCGGGTCGCCGCCCGCCGAGACTTCCGCGATGTCAAGGTGAGCCCCCTGCTGTTCGTGGCGAAGGCGGTGCTGCTCGCCGTCCGCAACACTCCGGAGATCAACGCGACCTGGGACGACTCGGCCGGCGAGATCGTCCTCAAGAACTACGTCAACCTCGGCATAGCCGCCGCCACCGACCGGGGGCTGATCGTCCCCAACATCAAGGACGCCGACCGGCTGGGACTCGCCGAGCTGGCCCACGCCCTGTCGTCGCTGACCGACACCGCCCGAACGGGCAAGACGTCGCCGGCCGACATGTCCGGCGGCACGTTCACCATCACCAACGTCGGTGTGTTCGGCGTCGACACCGGTACCCCG
>JAVHVD010000320.1:0-13307 GCA_032160745.1 Pseudonocardiales bacterium | reverse complement strand
GGACGTCGGCGACGTAGGCCAGGTAGGGCTGGTGCGGGCCCACGAACAGCACGCCGCCCCGGCGGTGAGCGAGGCGCGGGTCGGAGTAGAGGAGGTAGGCGGAGCGGTGCAGAGCGACGACGGTCTTCCCCGTACCCGGACCGCCGTCGACGACAAGGGCGCCGCAAGATCCCGCGCGGATGATGGCGTCCTGGTCGGCCTGGATGGTGCCGAGCACGTCTCGCATCCGGGCCGACCGGCTGCTGCCCAGGCTGGCGATGAAGGCGGACTGGTCGTCGAGCGCGGCGTGCCCTTCCAACCCGTCCGAGGTGAACACCTCGTCCCAGTAGTCACTGATCCGGCCGCGAGTCCAGCGGTACCTGCGGCGGCTGGCCAGACCCATCGGGTTGGCGTGGGTCGCTCCGAAGAACGGCTCAGCCGCGGGGGAGCGCCAGTCG
Organism: Pseudonocardiales bacterium; assembly: GCA_032160745.1. Taxonomy (GTDB): domain Bacteria; phylum Actinomycetota; class Actinomycetes; order Mycobacteriales; family Jatrophihabitantaceae; genus Jatrophihabitans. The sequence goes on along the minus strand of JAVHVD010000320.1, from coordinate 12,870 downwards.
AGCAGCAGCCGACGACCCGCGCTGTCGGTGACGCCGAGTCGTCCGACGTACACGGGCTCGGGGTTGTCGGCGCTGACGATGTGTCCGAGGCAGAGGTCCAAACCGAAGCGACGCAGGGCGCGCAGGCGAGCGGTCAGCCGGTGGATCTGCAGGTCCCGGTCCATCGCTTCCTGGCCTGTGCCGCCGGGCGCCTTGCGCTCGGCATCGAGGCGGTCGGACAGGTCGGCGATCGACTGCTCGAGGCTCTCCGCGATGGCCGCGAAGTGCTCCTCGTCGCGGGCAATCAGGGCCGGGTCGGCCTTGGCGGTGAGATGGTCGGGAAGGTCAAACGCACTGGTAGTCAGGGGGTCCACCTCATCAACTCCGATCTGAGGTCCGTGACCTTAGATCGAAATCTCGGCGCTCATGAGCGCCGCCGAACCCTGCTATAAATGAAAATGAGGGAGTCGCTTGCAACCGCGCAGCAAGGCGTCTGGACGCTATCGCGGCGGTTCAGATTCCGGTCTGTGGCCATCATCGCTGCGCTGGCCGGTAGCTTGAGCCAGTGAGTGATCCCGCCGTCGGCGACCGAGCTGATCTGGCTCGGGCCGCCCGCCACTTGATCCGGTACAGCGGCGCGGGAGGCTTTCTGCCCTTCGTCGCTGAGCGTGCGGCGGGGTCGTACGTCTATGACGCCGCCGGTCGGGCTGTGCTCGACTTCACGAGCGGCCAGATGAGTTCAATTCTTGGACACTCTCACCCGGAGATCGTCGAGGTCGTCCGCGACATGGTCGGGCGGCTCGACCACTTGTTTTCCGGGATGCTGTCCCGACCGGTCATCGACCTCGCCGAGGTCCTAGCTTCGCTGGCCCCTGGCCTGGATCGGGTGCTGCTGTTGACGACGGGGGCCGAGTCCAATGAGGCCGCTCTGCGGATGGCGCGTCTGGTCACGCAGGGCTGGGAGGTCGTCGGGTTCAGCCAGTCCTGGCACGGCATGACCGGCGCGGCGGCGTCTGCCACGTATTCGGCGGGACGTCGCGGTTACGGGCCGGCTGCGATCGGCTCGATGGCGATCCCAGCACCCAACGCGTACCGCCCACGGTTCATCACGGTGGAGGGCGAACTCGACTGGCAGCGGGAGCTGGACGACGGCTTCGATCTCATCGATCGCCAAACGACCGGCGGGCTGGCAGCCTTCATTGCCGAGCCGATCTTGTCCTCCGGCGGTGTCATCGATCTGCCCGTCGGTTACCTGCCCGCCCTGATGCAGCGGTGTCACGAGCGCGGGATGCTGCTCGTGCTCGACGAGGCGCAGACCGGCATCGGTCGCACTGGGCAGATGTTCGCTCATGAACGCGACGCGATGACTCCCGACATGTTGACTCTGTCGAAGACCCTTGGCGCTGGTCTGCCCTTGGCGGCTGTCCTCACCACAGCAGAGATCGAGGAGCGGGCCCATGAGCGCGGGTTCCTCTTCTACACCACCCACGTATCCGATCCACTGCCAGCGGCAGTGGGCCTAGCTGTGCTCGAGGTCGTGGCGCGGGATCAACTCGCGAACCGTGCGCTGCAGGCGGGCGAGCGGCTACGCCGCGGCCTGCTCGAGCTGCAGCAGCGCCACGAGTGCATCGGCGACGTCCGGGGCCGCGGGCTGCTGCTCGGCGTCGAGATCGTGGCCGACCGCGCGTCGCGCAAGCCCGCACCCGAGATCGGCGCCGCGATCAGCCGCCGCTGCTTCGAGCTCGGCCTGTCGATGAACATCGTGCAGCTGCCGGCGATGGGCGGTGTCTTCCGCATCGCCCCACCCCTGACGGTCACCGACGCTGAGCTGGACCTTGGCATCGACATGCTCGATCGCGCGATCACGGATGTCACGAGCTGACCGCGGACTGACCGCGGACTGCTACCGATTGCCAGGACCGAAACCCCGCGCGCCGTCGTGAGACGCGGCAGGTTGCATCGCCGGTGTCGGACAACCTAGCGGGAGGACGCTCCAGCGACACCCGTGCCGACGAAGAAGTTCTGGACGTCGAACTCCTCGGTGACGTCATTCCGTGGCGGGGCTTGCCCGTTGCTGACTCGGTCGATGATCGGCGCCAGCACCGTGTTCTCGAAGTCCTCACATTGCTGCTTCGACTCCCACACCTCGATTACCTGGAAACCGTCGACGGTCTCGCGGGCGATGTGCACGAGTAGCCCTGGCGCCGACGCCTCGCCGACCTGATCAGTGACCTGGGCATTGACCGCTCGGTACATGTCGATGGGCGCCGGCACGCTAACGATGATTCCGTGGGCCATTGCGGCCTCCTCCTACGGGCTGGGCAGCGTGCGCAGAAGCTACGCTCGGACGCTTCCGGCCAGCAAGACAGCAGTGCGAAGCGGGCACGATTCATCCGGCTCCATTCAAGATCGGCCGGCGTCGGCCTCCCGTGCTACCACCGGATCATGACCAGCCAACCGCCGCCGGCCCGCATCCCGCGCACGCGGAGGTGCACATCAAGATCATCAAGGCGGCGTTTGGCGCGAGGCCCCTGTCTGCGGTCAAGCCGTCGGACGTCAGGGCGGGGGCGTCGGCGATCAAGGCGCAGATGCGAGCCGACTCCTACGTATACGCGCTGCACTCGCGACTGTCGCAGCTGATGGGCGACGCCGGAAACGACTGGAGGCCCCGGAATCCGGGGCCTCCAGCGACGTTACGACTCAGACGTCGTAGTAGAGCTCGAACTCGTGCGGGTGCGGGCGCAGCCGGATCGGGTCGATCTCGTTCGCGCGCTTGTATGCGATCCACGCCTCGATGAGGTCCTCGGTGAACACGTTGCCCTCGGTGAGGAACTCGTGGTCGGCCTCAAGCGCGTTCAGCACCTCGTTCAGCGAACCCGGGACCTGCGCGATGGCGGCGGCCTCGTCCGGGGGCAGCTCGTAGAGGTCCTTGTCGACGGGGGCCGGCGGCTCGATCTTGTTGCGGATGCCGTCGACGCCGGCCATCAGCATCGCCGCGAAGGCGAGGTAGGGGTTGGCCGACGGGTCGGGGATGCGGAACTCGATGCGCTTGGCCTTCGGGTTGGTGCCGGTGATCGGCACCCGGATGCAGGCCGAGCGGTTACCCGAGCTGTAGACCAGGTTGACCGGTGCTTCGAAGCCGGGCACCAGCCGGTGGTAGGAGTTCACCGTCGGGTTCGTGAACGCGAGCAGCGCCGGCGCGTGGTGCAGCAGGCCACCGATGTAGTAGCGGGCCATGTCCGACAGACCGGCGTAGCCGAGCTCGTCGTAGAACAGCGGCGAGCCGTCCTTCCACAACGACTGATGGCAGTGCATGCCCGAACCGTTGTCACCGAAGAGTGGCTTGGGCATGAACGTGGCGGTCTTGCCGTTCGCCCACGCGACGTTCTTGACGATGTATTTGAACTTCAGGACGTCGTCGCCGGCCTTGGTCAGGGTGTCGAACTTGTAGTTGATCTCGGCCTGACCGGCGGTGCCGACCTCGTGGTGTGCCCGCTCGATCTCGATCCCCGATGCGATCAGCGCGCTGCTCATCTGGTCGCGCAGGTCCGCGTAATGGTCCACCGGCGGAACCGGGAAGTAGCCACCCTTGTAGCGGGTCTTGTAGCCGCGGTTGCCACCCTCTTCGACGCGGCCGGTGTTCCAGGCGCCCTCGATCGAATCGATGTGATAGAAGCCCGCGTTCTGCGACGTCTGGAAGCGCACGTCGTCGAAGACGTAGAACTCCGCCTCCGGGCCGAAGTACACGGTGTCGGCGATGCCGGTGGTGCGCAACCATTCCTCGGCCTTGCTCGCCACCTGGCGCGGGTCGCGCTCGTACGGTTCACCGGTGCGCGGCTCGACGATGGAGAAGTTGACGTTCAGGGTCTTCGCCGCGCGGAACGGATCGACATAGGCCGTCTCGACGTCCGGGATCAGCTTCATGTCTGACTTGTGGATCGCGGCGAAACCACGGATCGACGAGCCGTCGAACATGACGCCTTCGGTGAAGAAGTCCTCCGGCAGGGTCGCGGCGGGCACGTTGAAGTGCTGCTGCTGGCCGGGGAGGTCCGTGAACCGGACATCGACGAACTCGACGCCCTCCTTCTTGATGAAGCTCAGGACCTCGTCGGAGCTAGTGAACATCCGTCCTCCGTTGAACAGTGTGGGAGCCGCGAACCTATGTCTGCGCGGTTGCCTCGGGGTGTCCCGAATGTTTCCGGGATGTTTCGCGCTCGCCGATCAGCCTGGCACACGAATCAGCCCCGCACGACAGCGGTGTCGGTCAGCCGATCGTGCAGCCCGCGGCCGTCCCGGTCGAAGATCACCGCCGGGACGAGGAGGCACAGCATCGCCGTTCGGACGACCGCGCGCAGCGGATCGATCGCCACTGGACGGCTGACCCGGACGAGGCGCAGCCCGGTGAGGTACATGCCGATCGTCCGACCGGCCACTAGGGTGCCGATCACGTAGTCGATCGCGAACGGGATCAGGCTCCAACTACCCGGCAACCGGTCGGCGAACGAGCCGCCGCTGCCCCGGACGAACAGTGCGGCGACCAGTCCGGACGCGAAAGCGTCGACCAGGAACGCGAGCAGTCGTGCGCCGGTCGGCGCCAACGAGCCCCGACCGGTCTGCGGCAGGCCGAGCTTCTCGCCGCGGAAGGTCTGCGGAGCGGTCATCGGGCGGATCAGGTACGGCGACGGGCGGAGCGCTGGACGTTGCGCATCTTCGCGCCGGGCGGCATGGGCCCCTTGGGCAGCCCGACCGCGCGGCTGCCGCCGAGCGCGGCGAGGCGCTTCTCCAGCGCGCCGACCTCGTCCTTCGACAGGTTCGCCGGCAGCTTGAGCAGGTACCGGTTGAGCCGCGAAAGCCGCACGTCGCCCTCACCGGTGCCGATGGTGATGTCGTAGATAGGGGTCTCACCGACGACGCGCGCCGTGCGCTTCTTCTCCTGCGCCAGCAGTCCGCGGACCCGATGCGGCGCACCCTCGCCGACCAGCACCACGCCAGGGCGGCCGACGAGACGATGGACGGCGTCGAGCTGGGTCGTGCCGGCCACCGCTTCGGTCAGGCGCCAGTCGCCGCGCAACTGCTGTTTCAGCATCCAACCGGCGGCCCCGGCCTGGCCCTCTGCCTGGGCAAACATCGACCGCTGCGCTCGGCGGGAGAAGATGTACATCGCGACCACCAGTGCGACCAGCAGCGCCAGCGGGATCGGCAGATAGATCGAGCCGGTGATCAAGAAGACCACCAGGAACACCAGGGCGGCAGCGATCACCGCCGCGATGATCATGACGGGCAGGAATTTGGGGTCCTGCTGCCTGGTCAGCTTGAAGGCCTGCCGGATGTTGCGGAACGACTCCCGCCGCTGCGCCCGCTTTCCGGCGCGGGCCAACTTCTTGTCGGCACGACTGAGCTTCGCGGGCTTGTTGGGCCCGGCGGATTTCGCCACTGTGTCTCCTGCTCTTCGCGCGAGCGCTCATCGATGCTCACTCGCTACCCAGGATAGTGGGGTCGTCCCGGGCCGCCGATCCGGCCGTCCGCCCGCCGCCCGGGCCTACCTGCTGTGAGGTCTCCGTTTGGCGGCGATGGATTCCTTATGCATACTGCACGGGCGTCTCGCTCACCTGTGGGGACGAATGATCCCTGGAGGTATCGCGTGATCCGACGCGTCCTGCTTGTCGTCGCCCTTGCTGCCGGTGCGCTCGCAGTGGTGCCCGTCGGCGCGGTTGCAGTCACCGCTTCGCCAGTCGGTCGTCTGGCGGCACCCGTCCAGGACACGTTCCAGCATCGGGTCCGGATCGCCGGCTGGGCCTACGATCCGGCGCGGACCTCGGCGTCCATCAGCGTGAGCGTGTACATCGACGGCACATGGGTCGCGAAGGTGACCGCGGACGATCCGAGTCCCAACGTGAACTTGAAGTACGGCGTGACCGGCCGTCACCAGTTCGCGCTCACCGTCAGCCGGACAGCCACCGCGCACACGGTGACGATCAAGACCAAGGGCGTGCTCGTGGCCGCACCAGTGACCACGCTCGCGTCGCAGCCGGTGCACTACTACTACCCGTCGCCCGGAACCCGCATCATCATCGTCGCCCGGCGCTATGTCGGGGTCGCGCGCTACGTCGAAGGAGGCGCGTCGCCGAGCGGGTTCGACTGCTCCGGCTACACGAAGTACGTGTATGCGCAGGCCGCTGTGCACACGCTGACGCACAACGCGGAGGGCCAACGCCGCGCGATGCGTGCCCTCACCCGTAGCCAGGCGCGCCCCGGCGATCTCGTCTTCTACATGAGCGGCAGCAGCGCGTACCACGTTGCGATCTATGCCGGGAACGGCATGCAGTACGCCGCGGCCACGGTCCGGGACGGCATCCGTTACCAGCGCGTCTGGTCGACCAACGTCCGTTACGGGACCGACTGGCACTGACTTATCCGCCGAGGCGGATCTCCTCGAGAACCATTCGCTGCGCTCGGGTCCATCGATCCGCACCGCGAGCTCGCTTCGCTCGCGCGGCGGCGGGCTCGTCGCGCAAGCGCTCATCGCCGCTCGGGCTCATCGTCGATCCGCGGCGCAAGCTTCCTTATGGTCGGGCGGCGATGGCTTGCTGGTACAGGCGACCGGCGCGGTAGGACGAGCGCACCAGCGGCCCGCTCATCACGCCGGCGAAGCCGATGTCCTCGGCCTCCTCGCGCAGCTCGACGAACTCGTCGGGCTTGACCCAGCGCTCGACGGGGTGGTGCTTGGGCGACGGGCGCAGGTACTGCGTGATCGTGATCAGCTCACAGCCGGCGTCGTACAGATCCTGCAGCGCCTGGCTGATCTCGGCCCGCTCCTCACCCATGCCGAGGATGAGGTTCGACTTGGTGACCAGCCCGTCGGTGCGAGCTGCGCGGATGACGTCGAGCGATCGCTCGTAGCGAAAGCCCGGTCGGATCCGCTTGAAGATGCGCGGCACGGTCTCGATGTTGTGCGCGAACACCTCGGGCCGGCTGCTGAACACCTCGGCCAGCAGCTCGGGAATTGCGTTGAAGTCCGGCGCAAGCAACTCGACGCCGGTGCCCGGGTTGACCTCGTGGATCTGGCGGACCGTCTCCGCGTAGAGCCAGGCGCCGCCGTCGGCCAGGTCGTCGCGCGCGACCCCGGTGATCGTGGCGTAGCGCAGGCCCATCGCCTGAACGCTCCCGGCGACGCGCCGCGGCTCGTCCCGATCGAGCGGGAGCGGCCGGCCGGTGTCGATCTGGCAGAAGTCGCAGCGCCGAGTGCACTGGTCGCCGCCGATGAGGAACGTCGCCTCCCGGTCCTCCCAGCACTCGTAGATGTTGGGGCAACCGGCCTCCTGGCACACCGTGTGCAGGCCCTCGCGTTGCACCAGCGCCTTGAGTTCCGTGTACTCCGGACCCATCTTCGCTCGCGTCTTGATCCACTCCGGTTTGCGTTCGATCGGAGTCTCGGTGTTGCGCTGTTCGATGCGAAGAAGCCGACGCCCTTCCGGGGCACTCGGACGTACGGTGGTCACGTCACCGAGCCTACGCCGCAGCTCCCGTCACACCGTGGACAGCAGCGCCCGGGCGGCGAGGAAGCACAGCAGCAGGGCCGCCAACCCGGTACCGCCGATGGTCATCAGCCGACGGGGCGGTTGGTCATCGGACAGCACGGTCACCGTGGTGACCACGATGATCACTGCGATGACGACCAGAATCCCTATCACCGACCCGGACGTCCGGCAGGCCAGGCCGGTGTCGCTGGCGCCACACCCGTAACGAGCGGCAGCAGCCAGCAGCCCGAAGAAACCAGCAGCCAGCCCGCAGACCCACACGACGGCCACCGTCGAGAGGCGGACCGTGCGGGCCCGTCGATCGACCGCCTTCGCGTGTCTGGCCAAGGTCGGCTACAGGGCGGCCACGGGATAGGCGAGCAGTTCGGGCAGGTGGCGCTCGACCAGCGGCAGCGCCTCGGCGACCAGCACGTCGCGGCCCAGCTCCCGGCTCAGGGAGGTGACGCCGGCGTCGGGGATTCCGCAGGGCACTATGCGGTCGTACCACCCCAGGTCGGGATCGCAGTTCAAGGCGAAGCCGTGCAGCGTGACGCCCTGCGCGACTCGGATCCCGATCGCCGCGATCTTGCGCTCCGGCCCTGCGCTGTCAGCAGGCAGCCACACGCCGCTGCGCCCCTCGACCTGAAGACCAGCGACCCCGAACTCGGCACAGACGGCGATGAGCATCCGCTCCATACGGCGGACGTAGGCCACCACGTCGATCGGGTCGCGCAGCCCCACGATCGGATAGCCGACCAGCTGGCCCGGCCCGTGCCACGTGATCTTGCCGCCGCGGTCGACGTCGATTACCGGGGTGCCGTCGAGGGGACGCTCGGCGGGCTCGGTGCGTTTCCCGGCCGTGTAGACCGGGGGGTGTTCGAGCAGCAACACGGTGTCCGGGGCGGTGCCGGCCACGACCTCGGCGTGGATCTCGCGCTGCCGGGTCCACGCCTGCTCGTACGGAACCAGGCCGGCGCGAACTGTTCGAAATTCGTTCACGTCTCAACCGTACCGAGGAAAGGCGATTCGCTCATGACGAAAGTCAGGGGCGAATAGGGGTGAAACCCCATCGAGGTTGTCGGCGGATATCGCTACCGTGCTGAGATTCCCCGAGGAGGTAGCGATGACTCTGCTCGACGACCCCGCCGAGCGCACCGTTTCCACGCCGGCCCGGCGGCCTGCCGCGCGCTGGTTCGTCCTCTCCGGCGCGATCATCATGCTGTTCATCGGCGTGATCGGGCTGGGTTACCAAGCCAAACTGGGTGACGTCCAGAAGAATGACAACTCGTCGTTCCTGCCGGGTTCGGCGGACTCCACGAAGGTCGCGAACCAGCAGGAGAAGTTCTCGTCCATCCAGTCGATTCCGGGCTTCATCGTCTACCAACGCAAGGGTGGCCTGACCGAGGCGGACAAGGCCAAGATCACGTCCGACGTCGGAAAGTTCAAGCAGGTCAGCGGCGTCTCGGTTGACGAGGTCGGCCGCCCCCAGTTCAGCAAGAGCGGCGAAGTCGCGGCGACCGCGGTTCCGCTCATCGGCAAGGAGAACGGCAAGTCCCGCGACGGCCCGGCTCTCGTGGACACCGAGAAGGCCGTGGTGAAGGTCGGCCGTGACGGTGCGCCCGATGGCCTCGTGGTGCACAGCGCCGGCGCCGGCGGCATCCTCGTCGCCTTCATCGACGCGTTCAGCGGCCTCGACGGCGCGCTGCTGCTGTCCGCCGGCGTCGTGGTGATCCTGATCCTGCTGCTGGTATATCGCAGCCCGTTCCTGTGGCTGTTCCCGCTGGTGAGCGCAGGCGGCCTGGCGCTTGGGGCGTCCTCGCTCGTCATCTACCAATTGGCCAAGCACAACGTCATCACGTTGAACGGGCAGAGCCAGGGCATCCTCTCGGTGCTCGTCATCGGCGCCGGAACCGACTACGCGCTGCTGTTCATCAGTCGCTATCGAGAAGAGCTCCACGAGAGCCCACGGGCAATCGATGCGCTCATCGCGGCGTGGAAGGGGACGGTCGTTCCGATCGTCGCGTCCGCGGTCACCGTGATCCTCGGCCTGATCTGCCTGACCTTGGCCGACCTGAACTCGACGGCCGGCCTGGGGCCGGTGTGCGCCATCGGCATTGCCTGCACGGCGATCGTGATGCTGACCTTCCTGCCCTGCTTCCTGTTGACGCCGCGATTCTGGGCATGGACGAACCCGGTCGGCTGGGTCCTGCTCGCGATGAAGTGGCGCAAGTGGCGGATTCTGGAAGGCCGCTGGATCTTCTGGCCGCGGATTCCGCGCGAGGACCACCGCACGGACATCCTCGCCGTCCACGGAATCTGGGGGCGCTTCTCGCAGTGGCTCGCCCAGCACTATCGGCGCGCCTGGATCACGGCCGGAGTCGTGCTGCTCGCCTGTGTGGCCGGTCTGTTCACGCTCAAGACGGAGGGCCTGTCGACCGAGAAGGGCTTCACCAACAAGCCGGAAGCGATCGTCGGCCAGGCGATCTACAACGCCAACTTCGACAAGGGTGCCGGCGCACCGGCGGTCATCCTCGCCAGCGCGGACAAGGCGGGTCAGGTCATCGCGGCGGCCAAGCAGGTCGACGGCGTGCAGGCGTCGCAGGTGTGCGTCGCCACTGACTTCGGCAAGCTCGCTGCGGCGATACGGAACGACCCGGCGGCCGGAGCCGCGCTCGCCGGAGGTGGGTGCCCGCCGCAACAGTTCCAGGTCCAACCGCAGAACGGCGAGCTGCTGATCGACGCGGCGCTCACCTCTAGTTACGACTCCACCGCGGCGTACCAGACCATCCGGGATATCCGTAAAGCGGTGGGGAAGGTCGACGGAGCCGATGCGCTGGTCGGCGGGCAGTCAGCGGTGAACCTGGACGTGCAGGACGCGGCCCGGCACGACAACAAGTTGATCATCCCGGTCGTGCTGCTGGTGATCCTGTTCGTGCTGGCCCTCGTGCTTCGGGCGCTGATCGCTCCATTGCTGCTAATCCTGACCGTCGTGCTGTCCTTCGGCGCGGCGCTGGGGGTGAGTGCGGTCTTCTTCAACCATGTGTTCCACTTCGCCAACGCCGATCCGGCGTTCCCGCTCTTCGCCTTCGTGTTCCTGGTGGCGTTGGGCATCGACTACAACATCTTCCTGATGACCCGAGTTCGAGAAGAGACGCTCGAGTACGGAACGCATGAGGGGGTGGTTCGCGGGCTCGCGGTGACCGGTGGCGTCATCACCTCGGCCGGACTGGTGCTCGCGGCAACCTTCGTGGTGCTCGGCGTCCTACCGATCGTGTTCCTCGCCGAGCTCGGGTTCGCAGTGGCCTTCGGCGTACTGCTCGACACGGTCGTGGTGCGCTCCATTCTCGTGCCGGCGCTCAGTCACGAGATCGGGAAGAAGATCTGGTGGCCGTCGAAGCTGGCCGCCGCCGAGGCGAAGGGCTGACGCGGCTCACAATCGGCGGGTGTCCAGCGGGGTCTCGACGGCGGTGCCGTCGGGGCCCCGCTCCACGAAGTACGCGCCGGCGCCGTCCTTCTCGGTGACCGGGCGCAGGTCCGGGCCGTCACGGGCGTCAACCCTGTTCGGGCGCGCGATCCGGCCTGTGGACAACCCGGGTGGGCGCGAAATGGCGACCTACGGTTGCCGGGTGAGGCCGTTCAAACTGCGCGGGTACGTCGTGGAGCGCCTGTTGGGCGGTGGCGCATCGGGCGACGTCTGGCAGGCCCGCGCCGCGGCGTCCGGCGCTCGGGTCGCACTCAAGCGGATCCCCATCAGCAGCGAGGCGCAGCTCGCTCGAGCACACGCCGAGGCTGCCCTGTTGTGCGCACTCGATCATCCGAACCTGGTGCGTCTGCACTCGGCCGTGCCGACCGACGACGCGCTGGTCCTGGTTCTGGATCTTGCCGAGGGCGGGTCGTTGGCGGAGCTGCTGGCGGCGCGCAATCGCTTGACACCCGGCGAGGTGATCACCGCCGTCGCTCCGGTGGCGGCGGCGTTGGCCTACCTGCACGGCGAAGGTGTCGTGCACGGCGACGTGAGCGCGGCGAACATCCTGTTCACCGGCGCCGGTGTCCCGCTGCTCGCTGACGTCGGGGTAGCGCGGCTCACCGGCGATGATGCCGACGCCGAAGCGACTCCTGCCTACGTGGACCCCACGGTCGCGGCCGGCGGCGTGCCCGGTCCGCCGAGTGACGTGTTCATGCTGGGTGGTGTCGCGCTGCACGCACTCACCGGCAGCCCACCATGGCCCGACCCGGATCCGGCCGCCGCACTCGATCGCGCGGGCCGCGGTGAGCTCGGGACCGTGCCCGCGTGTTTGGCCGCGGCCGACGTCGAACCCGCGATGGCCGCGGTGGTCGGCCGGGCGCTCACCGTCGATCCGCAACGACGCGGCACCGCCGCCGACTTCGCACTGGACCTGCGGCACAGCGGTGCGCCGGTTGCGGTGGAGCTCTTCGCCGGATTGCCGAGGGCTGAACCGCAGCCGGTGGTGCGGACCGGCCCACGGCATGCGGCACCGCCACCGGCCGCCGAGCCGCCGCCCCTGGGTCGGCCGGCCTTCGCGCGTCCAGGTGCTGCGGAAGACGGGCGCGGCGCTGAGCCGCCGACCCGGATGGTCGGGCCGCGCCCGCGACCGGTCATTCCCCGCCTCCGTCGCCGCCGCGGACCGTCCGCCCGGATCTCGGCGGCGGTCGGAGCGGTTCTGCTTGCCGCTGCCATCCTGGCGGCGGGCCTGCTCTGGGCGGGTGCGGAGAGCAGACCACCGCCACTCCGGGCGACTCAGGCCCACCCTCCACAGCAGGTCGAGACCTCGACGGCGGGTGGCGGCCAGTCGGCGGGAAAGAAGTCGCCGCTGACGACCGAGCCCGCGGCGACCTGGTCGGCCCGGTTGGCCCACCTGGACGCGGTCCGCGCCGCGGCGTTCTCCCGCCGCGACGCCCGGCTGCTCCGGCAGGTCTACCTTCCGGGTCCGCTGCTCACTGCGGACAGCGCTTTGCTCACCCGCCTCGTGCCGACCGGGTGCGGTCTCGCCGGGGCTCGCACCACCTACTCCGGTGTGCGGGCGGCGACGCGCGGCCAGGCGGTCGTCCTCACCGTCATCGCGCGGTTGTCGCCGTCCCGGCTGCTCTGCTCCGGCCAGCAGCGGGCAACCGCTCCTGGCGCCGGGCCGATCGTGCTTCGGCTGGAACTGGTTCGCACTGCGGCAGGGCTGCGCATCGCTGCTCAAAGGGCGGCGTGATGCTCAGCCGAGCTCGGCCGCCAGGGCCGCGTCCAGCGTCCGGTGGGTGAACTCGAAACCGGCGTCCAGCAGCCGCCGCGGCGTCACTCGCTGTCCGGTCAGCACGTCCTCGGAGAAGTCACCGAGCGCGATCCGGGCGGCGAACCGCGGCACCG
>JAVHVD010000319.1:0-8974 GCA_032160745.1 Pseudonocardiales bacterium | reverse complement strand
TCGGGATCGGCGGCCGCCGGCGCGGTCTTGGTCATCGAGACCGGACCGTCGGACGCGCCATTGGCCCGGCCACCGTTCGCGCTGGGCGCGGGGTCGTCACCGAAGATCGCGTCGCGCATCGCCGCGCCCGGATTGAGGCGGCGCGGGTCGTACTTGGTGAGGTCGGGGACGTCGTCACCGAAGACCGCCTTCGCCACCGCGGCGCGCGGGTTGAGATTGCGCAGGTCGACGTCGGCGAACTCCGGGCCGAGCTCGTCGCGCAGCTGCTGCCGGGCGCCGGTGGCCATGTCACGCAGCGAGCGGATCAACCGCGCCGCGTCCTTGGCCAGCCCGGGCAGGCGATCCGGCCCGAGCACGATGAGACCGACGATGGCGAGCACCGCCAATTCGAACGGCCCGATGTTGAACACCCTGGCAACCCTTCAAGCGGTCTAGCCGAGCGTCACCTTGGTGGTGACCTTCTTCGACGAATTCTTAGGGTAATAGGTGACGGTGATCTGGTCGCCGGGCTTGTGCTGCGCCACGATCACCGTCAGCTGGTCGAACGTCTGCACCACCTTGCCGTCGGCGACGATGATCACGTCACCCGGCTTCAGCCCGGCCTTGGCCGCCGGTCCGCCCGGCGAGACCTGCTTGATGTAGCCGCCCACCTGCAGCCCGGCCAGCACGGTCGACCCGGTCGCGCCGAACGTCGCGTGCTTCACCTTGCCGGTGCGGATCAGTTGCGTAGCGATGTCGCGGGCGTAGTTGATCGGGATGGCGTAGCCGATGCCGTTGGCTGTCGCTCCCCCGCCGCCGGCGGTCGGATCGACGGCGGCGGCGGAGTTGATACCGATGACCGCACCCGCGGAGTCCACGAGCGGACCGCCGGAGTTGCCGTGGTTGATCGGTGCGTCGGTCTGGATTGCGTCGAGGTACGAGGTCGTCCCGTCGTCGGCCGAGACCCGCACCGGCCGGTCGAGGGCCGACACGATGCCCGAGGTCACGGTGCCCTGCAGGCCCAGCGGTGAACCGATCGCAATCACCGGGTCACCCACGGCGATCTTGGCCGAGTCGCCGAGGGAGGCGACAGTCAGCTGCTCGTTGGTCACCTTGATGACCGCAAGGTCGCTCGTCGGGTCGCGCCCGACGATCTTGGCAGTCGCCGTGGCCTCGTTGCTGAACGTCACCACGATCGACGAATCGTTCGAGTCGACCGCAGGCGCGATGACGTGGTTGTTGGTGAGGATGTCGCCCTGCTTGTCGATGACGAAGCCGGAGCCGATCGCGAACTCGTTCGGGGTCTGGATGGCAATCGACACCACCGCCGGTCCCACGCGCTTCGCGACGCCGGCGATCGAACCCGGGTCGCGCTTGACCGGGCTCTGGACCTTGGCGATCGAGACGTCGGGCCGGTGCAGCGCATCGTTGGCATGCTCGGTGAGCCACCAGCCCACGCCGCCGCCCAGCAACCCGGCCACCAGCGCCACCACGAGCAGCAGCGGCAGGCTCGACAGGCCGAACTTCACCCGCCGGACGTTGTCCGCAGGCTCGAGATCCTCGTCCTCACCCTCGTCGGCCAGGCCCAGGTCCTCCTCGACCGCCGAGTCCTCGTCCGCGTCGACCTGCGCCGGGCTGCCGCCGGTGAAGATCGCTCCACGGCCGAGCCAGAACGGGGAGCGGGGATCACGCCACGGATCCCGGGGCGCGTCGGACTTCCACCAGGGCGACTCGGCCGCGCGGCCGGTCGGGCCGAGTCGGGTGCCGGGCTGGGGGTCGAACCCCTCGCGGGCCGTCGGGGGAGCGCCGAACGCCTCGGCGAAGATTCCAGGAACGGGCGCGTACTCGGTGCGCCGCGGGACGATCCGCTCGCCGGGCGCCGGAGCGAACGCGTCGGCACCGGCTGGACGCCCGAACACCGCGCGCTCCTCGGGGGACACGGTCGGCGGCGGCGGGACGTAGGGCGGCTGCTCGGGGCGCGGCGCGAAGGCGCCGTCGATCCCGTCGGGTCGGGCGAAGTCTGTGTCCGGACCAGGCTCGGGCGCCGAGGACGGATCGGCTGCGTGCCGCCCACCTGGATCCGTCACGGGTCACTCCTCCTCGCCGGTCGCATCACTTCGAGTCTGCCCCAGCGGGGAGCACTTCGACGAACCGGTGCGTGATTAGGGCTGGGCACCGCGGAAGTAGTTGACCGGGTTGACCACCAGCGAGTCGGGGCCGTGCGGGTCGGGCGTGGTGTGCCGCACCGTGTGACCGGCCCCGGTCTGCGCCGGCTCCTGCTGGCGGGCGACGGAACCGGCCGCGAGCGAGCCCGCCAGCGCGACGATCGCCGCGGTCGTGATGAACGGCCGCATGCGGTGCGCGCCGCGCACGGTCTCCTCCGGCACCAGCGCCGCCATGGGGGCGAAGCTCGTGGACAACATCGTCGTGCCGTCCGACGTGAGCGTCGTCGGCAGGGTGGTCAACGAGGTGGTCAACGGAACCGTGCGCAGCCGATCGAGCAGGGCATCGGGCAGCGCCGGCGCCGCCGCGGCGCGGAGCGCGAACGCCGCCTCGCGCTGGACGGTCACCGCCTGCCGGCACTCGGGGCAGGAGTCGATGTGACGGGTCGCCCGGTCGCGCGCGTGGCCGGTGAGGACGCCGTCGGCGAACGCCGCGACGGCCTCATCGGACAGGTGCTGCGGGTTCATCAGCTAGTGACTTCCAGGGCGTCAGCGGGCTCGACCGGACGAACGCCGGGAGCGCGGTGGGCCAGGGCCTCGCGCAGCAGCACCCGGCCGCGGTGGATACGGGAGCGGACGGTGCCGACCTTGATGCCGAGGGTGGCGGCGATCTCCTCGTAGGAGAGCTGTTCCAGGTCACACAGAACAACGGCGACGCGGAAGTCCGGGGGCAGCGCGTCCAGCGCGGCCTGGATTTCCGGGTCGAGGTGCATCTCGTCGTAGGCCTGCTCCGGGCCGGGATCGTGGCCGGCGAGCCGGTCACCAGCGTCCTCGGGCAGCGCGTCGAACCGGATCCGCTGCCGGCGCCGGACCATGTCGAGGAACAGGTTGGTGGTGATGCGGTGCAGCCACCCCTCGAAGGTGCCCGGGGCGTACTGCGCCAGCGAACGGAACACCCGGACAAACGTCTCCTGGGTGAGGTCCTCGGCGTCCGCGCGATTGCCTGACAGCCGGTAGGCGAGGCGATATACGCGATCAGCGTGTTCGCGCACCACCTCGTCCCACGTGGGCGGTACCCACGTCGGGTTGTCGGCGGTCTCGACCGTCATGCCCTTCACCTTCTGTCTGTCCCCGGGCCCCAGCGGTCGGTGGCTCGCTGGTGGCGTCCAGGTACAGACAACCAAAGCAACCTGTACGCCAGCTAAACGTGGCCAGTGCCGCCTTCGTTCCCCGTTCCGGCACCGACGTACGCTTCTCGCTCGTGCACTCCTACACCGCGGAGGACGAGCGCACGTCGCGCGCGCTCGCCCAGTTCTGCCTGAGTCGCCTGGCCGAACAGGCCCCACTCGACCGGCCCCGCAGCCCCGAGGAACTGGACCACGAGGCCGGCGCCACCGTCACCGCGAAGGGGATCGGGTCGGACGAGGCCCTGCGCCTGTGGCGCGACGTGCTGGGCCCGGCGTGCTTGTCGGTCGACCACCAGCGCTACCTGTCATTCATCCCGAGCGCGCCGACCAAGGCCGCGGCCGGGTTCGACATGCTCGTGGGCGCCACCTCCATGTACTCCGGCTCCTGGCTCGAGGGCTCCGGCGCCGTGTACGCGGAAAACCAGGCGCTGCGCTGGCTGGCCGACCTTGCGGGCCTGCCGGCCGAGGCGGGCGGTGCGTTCGTCCAGGGCGGGACGATCGGCAACCTCTCCGCGCTGGTGGCCGCCCGCGAGTCCGCCCTGCACCGGCGTGGCCGCCGGCCGAGTCGGTGGGCGGTCTGCGTGACGGCCGAGACGCATTCGTCGGTGAAGCACGCGCTGACCACGGTCATGGACGTCGACGTCGTGGAGATCCCCGGAGACGAGCGCGGTCGCCTGGTCGGCGAGCTGCTGCAGCGGACGGTCGGTGCGCTCGCCGAGGACGTGCGCGACGGCATCTTCGCCGTCGTGGCCACCGCCGGCACGACCAACCTCGGCATCGTCGACGACATCGCCGGTGTGGCCGAGGTGGCGAAGCAGCACGGGTGGTGGCTGCACGTCGACGCGGCGTACGGCGGTGCCGGGCTCGCCGCGCCGAGTGTCGCCCAGCTGTTCGCCGGGGTCGAGCATGCCGACTCGTTCATCGTCGACCCGCACAAGTGGCTGTTCGCGCCGTACGACTCGTGCGCGCTCATCTACCGCGACCCGGTCCAGGCGCGGGCCGCGCACACCCAGCACGCCAGCTATCTCGACCCGGTGAACGTCGAGGGCGAGTGGAACCCGTCCGACTTCGCCATCCAGCTCAGCCGCCGGGCGCGGGGCCTGCCGTTCTGGTTCTCCCTCGCGGTGCACGGCACCGAGGCCTACACCGATGCCATCGAGCAGACGCTGGCCGTCACCCGGGCCGGCGCCGACCTGATCCGTGCGGCCGAGCACGTGCGACTGCTCATCGAGCCGGAACTGTCGGTGCTCGTCTTCGAACGGATCGGGTGGGACGGCGACGACTACGCCCGCTGGACGAGCCGGCTGCTCGACGAACAGATCGGCTTCGTGACACCGACCAAGTACGCGGGCCAGGTGTGCACCCGGTTTGCGATCGTCAACCCGCTGACGACCGCCGACGACCTCGCCCTGCTTCTCGATTCGATGCGCTGATCGGGGGCGTCCCGGCGATAGTGTTTCGGCGAGCGAGCATCGCAGGCGCGAAGCGCCGACGAGCGGAGCGCCGAGGAGCGGAGCGCCGAGGAGCGGAGCGCCGAGGAGCGGAGCGAGCAAGCGATGAGCGCTTGCGCGAAGAGCAGGAGGCACAGTGTCCGAAGCGATGTTGAACATCGAGAGCCTGTCCTACGCGGAGTCGTTCGTCGCCGAGAACGACATCCTGGTCGGCGCTCGCGACCGCGCCCGCGAGCTGGGTTGCGTGCCGATCGGGCCGGCGGGCGGAGCGACCCTACGGGTGCTGGCCGCCGCAACCGGCGCGCGCAGCGTGGTTGAGGTCGGTACCGGCGCGGGCGTCTCGGGGCTGTACCTGCTGGGTGGGATGGCCGAGGACGGCGTGCTCACCACGATCGACGTCGAGGGCGAGAACCAGCGTGCGGCGAAGGAGGCGTTCGGCGAGGCAGCGATCGCCCCGGCCCGCTACCGGTTGATCAACGGCTCGGCGGCCGAAGTGCTGCCCCGACTGCGGGACGCGGCGTACGACCTCGTCTTCGTCGACGCGGACAAATCCGCCTACGCCGTCTACTACGAGCAGGCCCTGCGGCTGCTGCGTCCGGGCGGGATCGTGGCGTTCGACAACGCGCTCTGGCACGACCGGGTCGCCGACTCCGCGCAGCGGGACCCCGACACAGTCGTCCTGCGCGACCTGGGCCGGGCCGTCCGCGACGACGACCGGTTGCTGTCCGCGCTGCTGCCCGTCGGTGACGGGCTGCTCGTCGCCGCCAAGCGCTGAGTGGCCTGCTACGTCGACACCGTCCGCGACTATCCCACCGCCGGGCTGCGGCACACCCGGTTCTGCCACCTGCTCGCCGACACCCCGGCCGAGCTCCACGCGATGGCCGATCAGCTCGGCATTCCGCGCCGGTTCTTCCAGGACCATCCGTGGCGCTGGCACCACGACCTGCCGGAGCCACTACGGGCCCGGGCGATCGAACTCGGCGCGCGGGAGATCACGATGCACGAGGTCGGTGCGTTGCTGAAGCGCCGCAAGGCGGAGCTGGGCATCGCGTAGGTTCGTCCGAGTGAGAATTGGAGTTCTGGCCGGCGGCATCGGTGGCGCTCGGTTCCTGCGCGGAGTCCGCGCCGCCTGCCCCGGGGACGACATCACGGCGGTGGTCAACACCGGTGACGACGTGACGCTGCACGGCCTGCGCATCTGCCCGGACCTCGACAGCGTGATGTACACCCTCGCCGGCGTCCACGACACCGAGCGCGGCTGGGGTCGCAAGGGCGAGACGTGGCGGATCAAGGAGGAGTTGACCGAGTACGGCGCCGAGCCGTCGTGGTTCCAGCTCGGTGACCTCGATATCGCCACGCATCTCGTCCGCACCCGGATGCTCGACGCCGGGTTCTCGCTGTCCGACGTGACCGCGGCGCTGTGCGACCGGTGGCAACCGGGCGTCTCGCTGGTCCCGATGTCCGACGACCGGTGCGAGACGCACGTGATCGTCGAACTGGAGGGTGCGCGGCGGGCCATTCATTTCCAGGAGTGGTGGGTGAGGCACCGCGCCGCCCTGCCCGCCGAGGCGTTCGTCCAGGTCGGGTTGGACGAGGCTCAGGCCGCCCCTGCTGCCCTGGCCGCGCTCACCGCGGCCGATGTCGTCCTGATCGCGCCGAGCAACCCGGTCGTGTCGATCGGCACGATCCTCGGGGTGCCCGGCGTCCGCGAGGCGCTCGCCACCACCGCGGCTGCGGTGATCGGCGTGTCGCCCATCGTCGGTGGCGCACCGGTCCGCGGCATGGCCGATGCCTGCCTGCCGGTCATCGGAGTGGAGGTCAGCGCCGAGGGCGTGGGCCGGCACTACGGGGTCCGATCGGCCGGCGGCCTGCTCGACGGCTGGCTCGTGCACGAGACCGACACGGCGACAGTGCCCGGTGTCGAGGTGCGCGCGATCCCGCTCATGATGACCGACGACGAGGCGACCGCCGCGATGGTGCGGACCGCTCTGGAGATCGCCGATGCTGTCGCCTGACCACGCCGTGCCGCGGATCGAGATCCTGCCGGTGCTCGGGATCGGCGAGCTCCGCCCGGGCGATGACCTGGCCACGGTGATCGCCGAGCACACAACGCTGCAGGACGGCGACGTCCTCGTCGTCACGTCCAAGATCGTGTCCAAGGTCGAGGGCCGGCTGATCATGCTCGACTCCGCGGACCCGGACGAGCGGGAGGTGGCGCGGCAGGCGGCCATCGATGCCGAGACAGTGCGGGTGGTGGCCCGGCGGGGCGAGCTGCGGATCGTCGAGACCCGGCACGGCCTCGTGCTCGCCGCGGCCGGCGTCGATGCGTCCAACGTCGCCCGGGACGAGCTGGCGCTGCTGCCGATCGACCCGGACGCGTCGGCCCTCGTGCTGCGCGACGCGCTGCGTGAACTGCTCGGCGTCGAGGTCGGCGTGATCATCAGCGACACGATGGGGCGCGCGTGGCGCGAGGGGCTGACCGACGCGGCGATCGGCGTCGCGGGCCTCACCGCGGTGGTTGATCCGCGTGGGCAGGTCGACGCCTACGGCAACACCCTCGACGTCACCCGGGTGGCGGTGGCTGACGAGATCGCCGCCGCGGCCGACCTGGTGAAGGGCAAGCTCGTCGGGATCCCGGTCGCCGTGGTCCGCGGGCTCGCGCCGGACGGCAAGCTGCCTGACGACGGCAACGGCAGCCGTGAGCTGATCCGCGGCGCGGCCGAGGACCTGTTCCGGCTGGGCACGGCCGAGGCACTGGCGCTGGGCCAGGCGGGCGCCGGGTGGGGCGACGAGGTCCCGCCCGGGGTGCACACCGATGCCGTCGAGGTGATCAGCGCGCTGCCGGTCACCGACCCGCAGAGCGCCGCGATCCGGCAGGCGTTCCTGGGGTTCCTCGCCGCCCGGCCGGATGCGATGTGGCGCTCATGCGCGCCCGGTCACCTGACCGCGAGCGCCGTCGTCCTCGACCCGTCCCGCGAAGCAGTGCTGCTGACCCTGCACCCACGCGTGGGCAAATGGCTGCAGGTGGGCGGTCACTGCGAGCCGGGCGACCACACGCTGTTGGACGCCGCCGCTCGCGAGGCCCGGGAGGAGAGCGGCATCGGCTCGCTGTCGTTCGACCCGAGCCCACTCGCCCTCGACGTCCACCCGATCACGTGCTCGCTCGGTGTGCCGACGCGGCACTTCGACGTCCAGTTCCTCGCGATCGCGCCGGCCGGTGCGGAGCCGGTCCGCAGTTCCGAATCGATGGACCTGCAATGGTTCGGCTGGGATGACCTGCCCTCCGGCATCTCCGCTGAACTGCCGGCCCTGATCGCCGCGGCCCGCGCGCGGCTGGAGTCATGAGCGAGCGAAATGAGGGCATGAGCCCGCTGGCCGCGCTCGACGACTGGCCGGTGGAGACGGCGGCGGCCGCGGTGATCGGACCGTCCGGGGTGCTGGAATCGCACGGCCGGATCGACCACCGGTTCGCCCTGGCGTCGGTGACCAAGCCGCTGGTCGCGCTGGCGATCCTGGTCGCGGTCGAGGAGGAGGCCGTCTCGCTGGCCGACCCGGTGGACGAGGCGCTGCTGCCCGGCGCGACGCTGCGGCACCTGCTCGCGCACGCCTCCGGTGTCGCCCCCGAGCGGCCGCTGCGGTCGTTCCCGCCCGCGCGTCGGCGGGTGTACTCCAACGTCGGCATCGAGCTCGCGGCGGGCCTGGTGGAGCGGGCGACCGAGATGCCGTTCGCCCGCTACCTGGACGAGGCGGTCTGCCGGCCGCTGCGCCTGAGTGAGACCGCCCTCGAGGGGTCACCCGCCCGGGACGCCGTCTCGACGGTGGCCGACCTGGCCCGCGTCGTGCACGAGCTGCTCGCATCGACCGGGCTGTTGAGCGCGCCGATGCAGGCCGACCTGGCCACCGTCCAGTACCCGGGGCTGCGTGGCGTCCTGCCCGGCTACGGGGGCCAGGACCCGAACGACTGGGGCCTGGGATTCGAGATCCGCGGGGCCAAGTCGCCGCACTGGACGGGGTCGGCGAACTCACCGGACACGTACGGCCACTTCGGCCAGAGCGGCACGATGATGTGGATCGATCCACGGGCGCGGCTCGGCCTCGTCGCGTTGGCCGACCGCGACTTCGGCGAATGGGCCGCCCAGGCCTGGCCGCCCCTGTCCGACGCCGTCCTCGCCGCCTACTGAACCTGTCGTGGCCG
>JAVHVD010000318.1:0-7414 GCA_032160745.1 Pseudonocardiales bacterium | reverse complement strand
TCGCCGCCCGGTGCGGGCGCGATCTCGTCACGCAATTCGGCCATCGCCTCGCTGAGTGCCTCGAACGGCGACTGTCCGTCCAACCGCGCCTCGATGACGTCGTCCCACCAGCGCTCCGGATCGTCGTAGCCGGCGGCGGTGGCCAGCATGCCGATCGGGTCGTCGCGCACGTGCTGGAACGGGTCGGGCCGCTCGTCCTCGTCCTCCGTCGTCTCACTCTGCGGCTCGTCGGACTTGCGGGCGCGGGGCGTGGTGAGGAACGCGCCGGCCGGCAGATCGCAGAACCGGACCGGCACCTCGTGCGCCGCGGCCCAGCGCAGCGCCTGCCACTCCGGCGAGAACACGGCGAAGGGCCAGAACGCCGAGATGCGCGGCGTCGCGGTGTCGTAGGCGAGTAGCGCCACCGGCGGCACCATGCCGGGATCCTCGGCGAGACCCAGCAGCGGGTCGGCGTCGCTCGGCCCCTCGATCAGCACGATCGCCGGACGGACCCGCTCCAGCTCGGCCACCACCGATCGCGCCGAACCGGGCCCGTGATGGCGGATGCCGAGAACCGAAACCGTCACCCGCTGACCTCCCGGCAGGCGCGGTAGAAGTCGCCCCAGTCGCGGCGCTCGCGGACGACGGCCTCGAGGTACTCGGCCCACACCGACGCGTCGGTCACCGGATCCTTGATCACCGCGCCGACGATGCCCGCGGCGACGTCGGCCGGCCGTAGCACGCCGTCGCCGAAGTGCGCCGCGAGCGCAACCCCGCTGGTGATCACCGAGATCGCCTCGGCCGGCGAGAGGGTGCCGGTCGGCGACTTGAGTGTCGTCCGCCCGTCCGTCGTCAGCCCCGACCGCAGCTCGCGGAACACGGTGACCACGCGGCGGATCTCCTCCAGCGCCGACGGCACTTCGGGCAGGTCGAGCGAGCGACCCAGCGCCTCGACCCGTCGGGCGACGATCGCGACCTCTTCCTCCTCGCTGGCCGGCAGCGGCAGGACGACGGTGTTGAAGCGGCGGCGCAGCGCCGAGGACAGGTCGTTGACGCCGCGATCGCGGTCGTTCGCGGTGGCGATGACGTTGAAGCCCTTCGCCGCCTGCACCTCGGTGGCGAGCTCGGGCACCGGCAGCGTCTTCTCCGACAGGATGGTGATCAGCGCGTCCTGGACGTCGGACGGGATGCGGGTGAGCTCCTCGACCCGGGCGATGCGCCCCTCGGCCATCGCCGTCATCACCGGCGAGGCGACCAGCGCGGCCCGGCTCGGCCCCTCGGCGAGCAGCCGGGCGTAGTTCCAGCCGTAGCGGATCGCCTCCTCCGGCGTACCGGACGTGCCCTGGACGAGCAGCGTCGAGTCGCCGGAGATCGCCGCCGCGAGGTGCTCGGACACCCAGGTCTTCGCCGTGCCAGGGACGCCGAGCAGCAGCAGCGCGCGATCGGTCGCCAGCGTGGCCACCGCGATCTCGATCAGCCGGCGTGGGCCGACGTACTTCGGGATCACGACGCTGCCGTCGGGCAAGGTCGTTCCCATCAGGTAGTCGACGGTGGCGTGCGGCGAGAGCCGCCACGAGGGTGGACGCGCGTGCTCGTCGACCGCGGCGAGTGCAGTGAGCTCCTCGGCGTAGGCCTGCTCGGCGTGCGGGCGCAGCAGCGCGGAGTCGTCGGACGTCGTGGTCACTGCAGCTCCCGGAAGAATCGGCGGCGGAGGTCGAGTACGTCGGCGGCCCGCTCGAGCGGTGCCGGCCACCGGCCGGCCATCGGCGCGGCGGCGGTGCGGGCCCGGAACCGGTCGGCGAGCTCGCGCAGCGTGGCCGGGTGGTCGCGCGAGTCCGTCAGCTCGACGCTGCGGCCGAGCACCTCGGGCAGCGTGCCGGGCAGCGACGGTTCGGCCGAGCGCAGCTGGGCCGCGATGTGCGCGAGGACGGCGTCGGTGAGCCTCGGCGGCCACGGCGCCGGGTAGGCGAGCACGGCCGCGGCGGTGGCCGGCGTGCCGCGCGGGTCGCGCAACAGGTCTGTCGCCCGGGCCAGTCGGGCCTCGAGCGGCAGGAGGCCGACGAGCTGCTCGTCGGGCAGCATGAACGCGGCGCGGTACCCGCCGTGGCGCGTGCCGAGGAGGGCCTGCGCCCAGGCGCCGTCGCGCTCGCGCCGGGCGGCGAGGCGCCAGCCGGCATGCACCTCGGCCCCGAAGCCGCCGTCGATCTCGAGGTCGGCGAGGGTTGCCGGGTCGGCGCCGAGCGTGTCGGTCCACAACGACAGTGGCGCGGCGGCGACGACCTGCACGAGATGCCACGCCCGGTCCCCGATCGTCGGGTACGGGCTCGCGCCGCGCAGCCCGTCGCGCCGGGCGGCGTCGTCCGGCACGTCGGGCAGCGTGACGACGATCCGGCGGCGGAGACCGCGGCGCTCGAGGCGCAGCACCGTCCGGGCTCGGTCGGTCGCGCGGGCGGTCAGGGCCGAACCGGGCAGCGCGGCCAGCAGCCGCGCGGCACGGTGGCGGACGTCGGCCTTGCGGTCGTCCAAAGCGGCCTCGAGGAACGGTTCGTCGGCCGGCCCGAGCCCGGTCAGCAACGCGCCGAGCAGCTGGACGCGGTCGTCGCCGGTCTCCCGGATCCAGCCGGAGACGAGCAGATCGCGCGCGGCGTCCGGGTCGCGCTCGCGGAACTCGGTAAGCCGGCCGAGGCGTTCCGGCAGCCGGCCGGTGTCCCAGACATCCACGTCGTCGGCCGGCCTGGCCTGGGCGTCGGCGACCCGCAGCCACTCCGGCCGGTGCGTGGCCAGCCAGCGCCCGCGTTCGCCCAGCAGCGCAGCCACCGAGACGCGCAGCGAGCCGTCGTGGGCGGCCAGTTCGAGCAGCTCGGGCAGCAGCGGCGCGGGGGCCCGGCGGCCGGCGTCGGCGGCGGCGGTGAGGAGCTGGACGGCCAGCTCGCGGTCGGCGCGCCGGTAGAGGACGTCCCGCAGGATCGCGCCGGCCGAGCGGCTGAGTTCAGTGGCGGTGTCGGGCGGTCCGGGAACCGGCCGGTCGATCGGTACCGCGGCGAGCCCGCCGGCGCGGCGGGCGACGTCGAGCAGCGCCGCCGCGTCCAGCACCGCGCCGGCCGGATCGGCCTCGAGCACGTCGGCGTGCGCGCCGGCCGGACCGGCCAGCTCGGTGACCGTGATCGGGCGCTGAGCGATGCCCACCGTTGCCGCCGTCACCAGGTCCTCGTAGGTCGTCACAGTCGCACGGCCTCGTCGCCGTGCCAGACGGTCAGCGGCCGGAAGCCGTCTGTGGAGAACTCGCCGGCCACGACGGCCGGTGCGCCGGCCGCGACCGCAACGAGCACCCACGGGTCGATGCCGCCGACCAGCAACGGCACCGAGCCGCCCTGCGGATCGGCGAACCGCCACTCGTCCACACCGGGGATCGGCACCCCGCGCAGGACGGCCGGCCAGTCGCCGATCCACGGATCGAGCTCGACCACGGCTGCCCACTCGCTGAGCTGGCCGGCGAGGTCGAGCGGCCCGTCCGGCGGTCCGGCGGCTACCGGTTCGCCGTGCCGGGTGCCGACGGCGGCGCGGGTGGCCGCGCGGCCCGGGTAGTAGTGCAGCTCGGCCCGGACTGCCGTGCCGGGGACGAACCAGGCGTCCTCGTTGCCGCCGAAGTCGCCCTGTGGGTCGAACACGAGCACGAGGGCGTAGCGGCCGGTGGTGGCCCCACGCAGCCAGGTCCGCCGTGCGGGAATCGCACCGTCGGTGAGGTCACGCACGGCGAGCACCAGCCAGTCGTCGGCCACTGCCGGCTCGGCCAGGACCTCGGCACGAGTGACCGTGTAGCCCACGTGGGCGCGGACGGTCGCGGCCAGCGCGGAGGGCAGCCGGTCGAGCTGGGCGTGCGCACGAGCGAGCAGGTGCAGCCGTCCGTAGCCGGCCAGCAGCCGAGCCGGCCAGCCGTCACCGGACGCCGGGACAGTGCTCAACCGGCGCAGCAGGCCGGCGACGCCCGGCGCCTGGGCGTCGACCATCCGGGCCGCCACCGGGTCGGCGTGCCCGTAGGAGCCGGCCGCCGCGGACAGCCCGCCGCGGACCTGGTCACGCAGCCAGATCTCGAGCTCGACCAGGCCGGTGGCGACCCGATCCGACCGCTGCTGGGCGCGCTTGGCCGCCGCCTCCTCGTCGCGCTCGCCGGGTGGACGCCGCGGCCGGGCCGGGGCGCGGGTGTCGCGGGTGCGCTTCCATTCGACGGCGTAGTCGGCCGGCTCGGCGGTGTCCGGCACGGTCCCGGCCGCCCAGCCGAGCAGCAGCCCGAGCGCGTGCTTGCACGGGACCTTCCGGGACGGGCAGCTGCACCGGTACGCCGGCCCGCTGACGTCCACCACCACTTGGTACGGGCTGGCACCGGAGCCGGCGCACAGCCCCCAGATGAGCTCGCCGGAGGCGCCGGTGTCGTACCAGCGGTGCGGATTTCCGGCCGCCCGGGCGGACGTGATCGACGAGTTGTCGGACGCGAGCGCGAGCACCTGGTCAGCGCTCCACCGTCCCGGCACGGCCCTACCGTAATCGCGGCGTCCGACCGTCCGAACGCCAGCCGACCACCGTGTCGTACGCCCGCCGCCGGTCCCACCCGGTGAGGGCGGCCAGCGCGTTGGCGGCCGTCTTGGTGGGGACGCCGTCGGCGAGCAGTCCGTCCAGAGCCGCCCTGACCCTCGGGTCCAGGGCGGCTTCGCCGTCGTCGCCGTCATCCGCGTCGAAGCAGACGACGACGGAGGCCTTGCTCGGCAGCGTCGGCCGGCCGCCGGGGGCGATCCGCACCGGCGGCGCGTAAGGCTGGACGAGCACGGCGCCGCCCGGACCACGGATCTCCGCGGCCCGGCGCATCAGGTCGGGCAGCTGCTCGGCGTCGCAGGACAGGACCAGGCGGGTGCCGGCCGGCGTGCGGCGCAACAGCTCGCGGGGGTCGGCGCCGTCCGGCGCGAGCAGCAGGGGTCCGCGGGACGGCGACGCCGCGGCGGCGGCCAGCGTGGGTGGTAGACCGATCGTCTCGACTTCGACGTCGCGCAGGGCGGCCAGCACGGTCTGCCCCGGCAGGTCCCGGACGGCGAGGACCAGGACGCGCCCGTCGACCGAGACCGGCCCGTGGCCCACCCGCTCGCCGAACATCCGCGCGGCCTCGTCGTCCTCGGCGACCACGAGGTCGGCGGCCGCGAACTCGGCGAGCAGGCGGGCATCGCGGGGCAGTCCGGGGTCGACGGCGAACAGCACGGCGCACGGCCGGCCGTGGATCGGCTCGACGGTGACCTCGACCCGCGCTTCGCGGTGTTGCAGCGCGGCGACGAGCGGGCGGGGCAGGTCGCTCGCGGCGGCGGACGCGTGGGTCGCCAGGGTGCCGGGCAGCCGTAGCGGGCTGCGGCGGATCACCGCCGGCCCGGCCGGATGCCATGCCGGGTTGGCGCGGGCCTCGAGCGTGAACTCCTCGGCGCCGGCGCTGATCGTGATGCGCACCGGCCCGGCGAGCGGGGCCGCGGCGCGTTCGACGCCCACGGCGACGACGCACGTCGCGCGTTCGGTGATCTCGGCATCGGCGGTGAGCTCGAGCGTCTTGGCATGGGTGGCCCGGATCGCGGGGGAGCCGTGCCCGATCAGTCGCACCCGGCCAGCCTATGGTGACGCGCATGCGCAGGGTGGTCGGCAAGGCGACGGTCGACCTGGACGCGGCGGGGTTCGCGGCGCTGCGCTCCCCCTACGCCGAGCTGGTGTTGGACATCGGGACCGGCGACGGCAAGCACGTCCTGGCCGAGGCGCGCCGGCGACCGGACGCGCTGGTGGTGGGGTTGGACGCCGGGCCGGACGCGATGCGGCGGACGGCGCTGCGGGCCGCGGCCAAGCCGACGCGGGGCGGGGCCCCGAACGCGGTGTACGTGTGGGCGGCCGTCGAGCAGTTGCCGGCCGAGCTCGGCGACGTCACCGAGGTGCACTCGCTGATGCCGTGGGGGAGCCTGCTGCGGGCGCTGGTTGCCCCGGACGAGGCGGTACTACGGACGGTGGCGGCAAGGTGCCGAACGGGCGCGCCGTTCCTGATCACCCTCAACCTGCACGCGTGGCGCCCGCCGGTGCCGGAGGTGGGTAAGACGGCCGAGCCGACACCGGCGTCCGCGCTCGAGGTCCTCGCGCCCGCCTACGGGCGGGCCGGCTGGACGCTGTCGTCCGCGGACTACCTGGACGACACCGAGCTGGCCGGGTTGGGGACGTCGTGGACGAAGCGCCTCGGTTCGTCGCGCGAGGCGCTCGCCGTGCTGGGGCTGCGCGGGTCGATCGGCTGAGCGCTCTGGGTCCGCGGCGCCAGAACCACCCTTCCGGCCTGTTTGCTCTGCTCACTGCGACTGAGCAGATGCTCACTCTCACCGAGCAGAGCAAACAGCGCGGAACACGCCCCTGGGGAGCGCGGCATCAGCCGACGCAGCCCGTTCAGGACGGGTGCTGCTTGCAGTACTCGTAGAGCGCCATCGCCGTCGCGGTCGCCACGTTGTAGCTGTACGGCAGGCCCCAGACCGGGATCTCGACGCAGTCGTCCATCAGCTCGAGCTCGGCCTCCGACAGCCCGGCCCGCTCGTTGCCGATCACCAACGCGGTCCGCGACGGGAACGCGTACGAGTGCAGATTGGTCGAGTTCGTCGTCTGCTCCAGCCCCACCAACCGGTACCCGTCCGCCCGCAAACCACGCAGCACCGGCGGCAGTGAGTTCCGCACCTCGAGGCGCACCGAGTCGGCCCCGTCGCGGGCGATCGTCCGGTCGATCCGGGCATTGCCGCACACGATCATCCGCTCGACTCCGCAGCACCCGGCGGTCCGCGCGATCGACGAGAGGTTGACGTTGCTGCGCATCGGCGCGCACGCCACCACCAGCTCGCGCGGCGCGGCCAGCGGCGCCGGCGGGCGGTGCCGTACCTGTTCGAAGCCCACGCGTTCAGCCCTCCGCCGGGTTCAATGCCTGCCAGGCTGCCCGCGCCTCCGGCGACCACCGCTCGTGCAGCCGCGCGAACAGCTTCGCCGCCGCGGCACCCGACCACGGCCGCGGAAGCAGCGAATCGGGCAGCGCCGGATCGATCCACGCCAGGCCGCGCCACGCGTGGACGAGCTCAACCGTCGCGGTCAGCGCGTCGCGCCGCGTCCGGCCGCCGAAACGCTCGAGGAACTCCTCGTACCTGACCTCCACGTCGTCGAGATCCCACGCCTGCCGCACCATCGCGCGCAGATCGCCGTGCCCGCCGTGCGTCCCGACGAACACCTGCGCGTCGGCGACGCCGGCCGCCGACAGCGCCGCCCGCACCTCGTCGATCCGCTCGGCGTGCGGGCTCACCCACACGCCGGGCGCGGGGCTGCCGAGTCCGGCCCACGTCAGCCGGGTGCGCAGCAGGTGCCGGGTCGCGCGCTCGGTCTCCGGCGCCCGGGCCAG
>JAVHVD010000317.1:0-3482 GCA_032160745.1 Pseudonocardiales bacterium | reverse complement strand
CTTGAGTCGCAGGACGGTATGCCCCATGACGTGCTGCTCCGAACAGCCGATGCGGTCCTCTCCGGCGACGAACGCGCGCACCGTGTCGAGGTACTTCGCGGGATCGCCCCACGTGCCGTACATCTTGTGCTGAGTGACCGCGAACGGAACCAGGCCGTGACTGGCCACGGCCTCCCACACGGCTCCGGCGACGCCCGGCGTGTTCGGGTTGGTGTAGTCGTCGAGCACCACGACGCCCTCGGGTTGCAGCACGGTCCGGGCGCTGCGGATGTCCTGCGCCACCTGGGGATAGAGGTGCGATGCGTCGATGTGCAGAAACCGGACGGTGCCGGGCTCGACGTGGTCGGTGACCACCGAGCTGAGGGCCTGGACCACCTCGGGCAGCTCGTCATGCAGCGCCAGGTAGTTCCGCTCGAACTCCTGGCGGGTGAGCGTCGCGTAGCTGTACCGGTTCTCCGCCCGATTGGCGGTCGCTTCGCTGCTCTCCCCGAGGTCGGCATCGCTGCCGAACAGGTCGATCACCACGAAGCGTTCGCCGGGGCGCACGTGATCACCGATGATCACCGCGCTGCGCCCCAGGTAGGCGCCCAGCTCGACGAGCGTGCCCGGGGTCTGCTGCGAGGCGAGGATGGAGTCGAACATCGTCCGGTCGGCCCAGAAGAACCAGCCCTTGATGTCGGCGTATGACTGAATGGCGCTGTTCGGCATGGCCCGGACGCTAGGGCGGCGGACGGTCGATCAGCCGACGTCCAGGTTGCCGGCAGTTGAACGCCGAGCTCGCGTTCGTCACCGACCTGGCCCACGGCATCCAGAACGGGTCGATGGCAGGAGTCAAGGTCCGCCACCTCGGAGAGGTGGGGCGCGTTCTGCAGCAGCAACCGAGCACGGCGAACCCGCTGGATCCCACCGTCCGGTGCGTGAACACCGACGACAGGATCCAGCGGGCCATTACACCCAGCCGGGAGGCGAGTCCCGTCCGAGGCGCACTCATCACGATAGGCGCTCGCGGTCCCGGCTCCCCCCGCCGAGGGAGACCTCTGTGTCCGGGACGACGCGGCCGGCGCCGACCTCGACGCTCAGCCCGTCCGGTGGTCCTGATGACGCACTACCTCGACGAGGCGGACCGCTGGTGCAGCGCTGCTGGTCGTCAGCAGGAGGTCCTCCGGTTGACTGGCGCCTTCGCGGTTGAGTGGCGCCTTGTAGGGCGCCACTCAACCCCAAAGGCGCCACTCAACGGGCAGGGTGGGGGTGGGAACGGGCGGCGGGACGCTGCGGAGCGCGGCGGGCGGCTGGGACGGGATGGGCGGCTGGGACGGGGCGGGGGCCGGCGAGCGCGGCGCGCAGGGCCGGCGACATCCGCTCGACGAGCTCGTTGACCGGCATGGACGCCACCGGCTCGAAGCGCAGGATGTAGCGGGTCACGATCAGGCCGGCGATCTGGCTCATCGCCACGCCGGCCCGCCGCGTCGCGTCGGCGCCGCCGATCCGCTCGGCGATGCGACCGATCATCTCCCGCTCCATCAGCTCGCGGAACGGCCGAGCGGTCTCCGGCTCGCGGATGGCCGCCTCGGTGAAGGTGCGGAGGGCGACGGTGTTCTGTCCGTCGTCCCACGCGCCGATCACCGCACGGAGCACTCGCTCGGGCAACGACTCGAGCGGCCCGTCGAGTTGTGCGGCCAGGATCTCCGCGGGGTTGGCCGTCAGCGCCATGGCCGCGCCGAACAGGCCCTTCTTCGAGCCGAAGTGGTAGCTGATCAGGGCCGCGTCGACGCCGGCCTCGGCGGCGACCGCGCGCATCGTCACGCGGTCGTAGCCGTCGGCCAGGAACCGGCGGCGGGCGACAGTGAGGATGTCGCTCCGCGTCTCGGTGCGCCCGGTGGGACGACCCCGTCCCCGGCCTTTATTCATCACCGTTGAAATGTAGCCGCGGCTACCGCAGGATGCAATTCATCAACAATGAATTCAAGGAGACACCATGAGCACGCACACCGAGGCGGCCGACCGAGGAACCGCGGCCCCAGCCGTCAACCACCGCGCCGTTCTCGGGGTCACATGCGTCGCGCTGGCGACGGTCGTGTCCGCGGTGGCGTCACTGAACGTCGCGATCCCCTCGATCGCCCGGGACACGCATGCCAGCCAGACGCAGCTGTCCTGGATGGTCGACGCGTACGCGTTGGTCTTCGCTGCGCTCCTGCTCCCCGCGGGCGCACTCGGTGACCGATACGGCCGGCGTCGGGCGCTGCTGGCCGGCCTGGCCGTCTTCGGTGCGGGCTCGATCGCGGCGATGGCCTACGCCGACGCCAACTGGCTGATCGGCATGCGGGCCGTGCTCGGGCTGGGCGCGGCGCTGGTGATGCCGGCGACGCTGTCGACGATCACCAGCACGTTCCCCGCTGAACAGCGGGCCCGGGCGGTCGGGACGTGGGCCGGCGTGGCCGGCGGGTCGGCCATCCTCGGCCTGCTGACGTCCGGCTTGGTGTTGGAACAGTGGTCGTGGCGATCGGTCTTCGCCGTCAACATCGTGCTCGCGGTCGTGGCGATCATCGGCACGTTGCGGGTCATTCCCGAGTCGGCGGGGTCCGACGCGCCCGGCGTGGACTGGACCGGCGCCGCGCTGTCGATCGCCGGACTGGGGGCCTTGGTGTACTCGATCATCGAGGCGCCGACCGCCGGCTGGGGCAGCGCGCACACGCTCGCCGGCCTCGCCGCCAGCGTGGTCCTGCTGGCCGGCTTCGTTGCGTGGGAACTGCACGCCGATGAGCCGCTGCTCGATCCACGGCTGTTCCGGCACCGTGCCTTCGCCGCCGGCACCCTGTCCATCACGCTGCAGTTCTTTGCATTCTTCGGGTTCATCTTCTTGCTGCTGCAGTACCTGCAGCTCGTCCTGGACGACCGCCCGCTGGTCGCGGCGCTGAGCCTGATCCCGCTGGCGCTGGGCATGATGCCGAGCGCCCGGGTGATCGCCCCGAAGCTCGCAGCCCGGGCCGGCACCGGCCGTACCTGCGCGCTCGGCCTGGTGATCGCAGCCGCGGCCTTCGTGTGGCTGTCCACCCTCGACTCGTCCAGCTCGTACTGGGTGCTGCTGGCGGGGATCATCCCGCTCGGCGCCGGCATGGGGCTGGCAATGACGCCGGCCACCGCCGCCGTCACCGACGCGCTGCCCAAGGACAAGCAGGGCGTGGGATCGGCCATGAACGACCTCGCTCGCGAACTCGGCGGCGCGCTGGGCATCGCCGTCCTCGGCAGCATCCTGCAGTCGGTCTACCGCGACCACCTCGACGTCAGCGGGCTGCCGCCGGCCGCCTCCGATCACGCTCGCGAATCCCTCGCCCTCGCTTCCCGGCTCGGGCCGCAGGTGGCGCGCAGCGCTGAAACGGCGTTCGTCGATGGCATGCAGTACGCCCTGCTCGGCGGGGCCGCCGCGCTGCTGGTTGCCGCGATCAGCGTGGTCGTCCTGCACCACCGGCACTGATCCGAGGTCG
>JAVHVD010000316.1:0-5556 GCA_032160745.1 Pseudonocardiales bacterium | reverse complement strand
CACGGCGGCGAAGTCGGCCATCACCCGGCGATCGACGTCGTAGCTCAGTTTGTCGCGCGCGAGCCGGGGCCGCAGCCACTCGACGGCGTCGACCTCGGCGTCCGGATGGAACTCACCGTCCAGGTGGCGCATCACCCAGTAGGTGACCGCCTTGCGGCCGTCAGGGATGGTGTACGAGACCTGCCCGATGCGCCGGGACACCGCGACGCGAGACCCGAGCTCCTCGCCGATCTCGCGGACGGCCCCGGCCAGATCGGTTTCACCATCCTCGAGCTTGCCCTTCGGCAGCGACCAGTCGTCATAGCGCGGCCGGTGGACGAGCGCCACCTCGACCACGCTCTTCCGCACCCGCCAGACGACGCCGCCGGCAGCGCGGATCTCCGTCGTCACTCCACGACGCTGCACGGCCTACTCGCCGCGGTCGGCCAGCCGCTTCATCAGCAGCTCTTGGTAGTCGGTTTGCGCACGGCCGGAGCGTACCCACTCCCCATCGCGTTGCAGATCCCACGCGGCGGTGTCGTCGGCGAAGGCCAGGTCGAGGCAGTCGTACAGATGCCCGCGCGCCTGACGGTCGGAGACCTGGCACAGGACCTCGACCCGGCGGTCCAGGTTGCGATGCATGAGGTCGGCCGACCCGATCCAGAACTCCGGTGTGCCGTCGCCGCCGAAGTAGTAGATGCGTGAGTGCTCGAGGAAGCGACCGAGGATCGAGCGCGCTCGGATGTTGTCCGACAGGCCGGGCACGCCGGCGCGGATCGTGCAGAACGTCCGCACCAAGAGCTCCACGTTCACTCCGGCCTGCGAGGCGCGGTACAGGGTGTCGATCGTCTGCTCGTCGACGAGGTGGTTGGTCTTGAAGCGGATGTGTGCGGGCCGGCCCGCTTTCGCGAACTCGATCTCCCGCTCGATGCGCTCGATCAGGCCCGAGCGGATGCCCTGCGGCGCCACCAGCAGCGAGCGGTACTCGGTCTGCCGCGAGTAACCGGTGAGGACGTTGAACAGGTCGGTGAGGTCGGCGCAGACATCTTCGTCCGCAGTGAACAGCCCGAGGTCCTCGTACCCACGGGCGGTCTTCGGGTTGTAGTTGCCGGTGCCGATATGCGCGTACCGCTTGATCTGGTTGCCTTCTTGGCGCACGACGAGTGCCGTCTTGCAGTGCGTCTTCAGACCCATGAAGCCGTACACGACGTGGCAACCCGCGCGTTCCAGCGCCCTGGCCCACTTGATGTTGGCCTGCTCGTCGAAGCGGGCCTTGATCTCGACCAGCGCCACCACCTGTTTGCCCGCCTCGGCCGCGTCGATCAGGGCATCGACCACCGGCGAGTCACCGGACGTCCGGTAGAGCGTCTGCTTGATCGCGAGGACCCTCGGGTCGGCGGCAGCCTGCTCGATGAAGCGCTGAGTGCTCGTCGCGAACGACTCGTACGGGTGGTGGACGAGCACGTCGCCGTCGCGCAGTGTGGCGAACACCGACTTCGGCGTCTCACCTTCGGCGAAGCGCGGGTTCGTCATCGGCAGGAAGGGACGCTCCTTCAGCGCCGGCCGGTCGATGTCGTACACCTGCTGCAGCGCGCTGAGGTCCAGCAGCCCGGGAACGCGCAACACGTCATCGGGGTCGACATCGATCTCGCTGACCAGCAGTTCGACAACCTGCTCGTCGATGTCGTCGGTGACCTCGAGGCGGACGGCCGGGCCGAAACGACGGCGCATCAGTTCCCGCTCGAGCGCCTGCAGGAGATCCTCGTCGCGGTCCTCCTCGACCTCGAAGTCGGCGTTGCGGGTGACCCGGAACAGGTGGTGCTCGACGACCTCCATGCCGGGGAAGAGCATCGACAGGTGGGCCGCGATGAGGTCCTCGAGCGGCAGGTACTCGGCCTCGACCGGGCTCTGCGAGACGACGACGAAGCGCGGCACGTTGTTCGGCACCTTGACCCGTGCGAAGCGCTGAACCTCGCTGTCGCGGTCCCGGACGAGGACGGCCAGGTTCAGCGACAGCCCGGAGATGTACGGGAAGGGATGGGACGGGTCGACGGCCAGCGGCGTGAGGACGGGGAAGACCTTCGACTCGAAGTATTCGGCCAGCCGCGTCCGCTCCTCGTCGTCGAGGTCGTCCCACCGGCGGATGTGGATGCCCTCGGCCTCGAGCCCCGGCGCGACGACCTTGCTGAAGCAGCTCGCGTGCCGCTCGACGAGCTCGCGGGTACGGGCCGACAGCGCCGCCAGCACCTCGCGGGGGGACAGACCGTCGGCCGACTGCACCTGCAGGCCCATGTCGGCGCGACGCTTCAGCCCGGCGATGCGCACCATGTAGAACTCGTCGAGGTTGCTGGCGAAGATCGCGAGGAACCGGAGCCGCTCGAGCAACGGCTGCGCCTCGTCCTCGGCCAGCGCGAGCACCCGCTGGTTGAACGCGAGCCAGGACAGTTCCCGGTTGCTGAACCGGTCGTCGGGCAGGTCGTCGACGTGCTGGATCCCGGCGGTGTCCTCGTCCTCGAGGGCGGAGTCGATCGGCGTCGTGGTCAGGGCGTCGGTCACCTGCCAATCATGCTCCGTTAAGGTGAACGGAGGGCAACATCCGATTGCCCGAGCACAGCGGCGGTAGCCGGTCCCAGGCCCAGAATCGCGGCCTCCCGGAGGTCCTCGGCGGTGTCCACATCGTGCCGGACACTCGGCCCCGCGTCGATGCGGGCCGCGGCGGCGGCGTGCCGTGCCGCCGAGCCCGTACCGAACTGCGGGTCCAGGGTGGTGCCCGGGGTAACGGCCAGCAATGTGGTGCCCGTTCCTGGGGCGTCCGGCACGAAGGAACGCGGATGGGTCGCGGCCGCGGACAGAGCCGCGCGCAGCTCGTCCGAGCGCAGGGCCGGTAGGTCCCCGACGAGCGCGGCGATTCCGTCGTCCGGCCAGGTCCGGGCCGCGTGGTCGAAGGCCTCGCGGAGGGCGGCGTTGAGGCCGGGCTCGATCTGGACCAGGGCGCCGGGCTCGCCGGTGCGGTCGGTCACGACGAGGATCCGGGCCACGTCCGGCGTGGCCCGTGCGGCCGACAGGGTGTCCGCCCGGATGGCCTCGACGAGGCGGCGGTGCGCGGCGCCGTCGGGGCTCGCCGCGAGCAGCCGGCTCTTCGCCTCGGGCAGTGCCTTGGCCGGGATGACGACGGTCCAACGCACGATAACGAGTCTACGAACACGGCGGGTACCCGTGCGCGCGGGCCGATACGGCAGACTGCATCGGGTATCGAGAGGAGTACAGGGGTGGCGAGGCTCCACAAGTTACGCAGGCCGGGCCACGGCGAGAAGCTGGGCTTCGGCTGGCGTGTCGTCTGGTTGATCCTCTACTACCCGGTTTCCGGTGCGTTCAAGTCGCGGTACCGGCACATCGAGCGCATTCCGCAGCAGGGTCCGATGATCATCGTGATCAACCACGTGTCGCACGTCGACCCGTTCCTGATCGCGAAGTTCATCCTCGATGCGGGGCGGGTGCCTCGCGTGCTGGCGAAGGAATCGCTCTTCGAGGTCTTCGCCGTCGGGCCGGCGATGAAGGTCATGGGGCACATCCCGGTCAAGCGCGGGACGCCCGATGCCCGGCAGTCGCTGTCCGCGGCGGTCGATGCCCTGCACGCCGGCAAGGTCCTCGTCCTGCACCCCGAGGGCACGGTCACCCGCGATCCGGATGGCTGGCCGATGAACGGCAAGACCGGCGCGGCCCGGCTCGCGCTGCTCGTCCCCGACGTGCCGATCATCCCGATCGCGCAGTGGGGCGTGCAGGACCAATGGGACTTCTACAAGAAGCGGGTGAAGCCGTTCCCGCGGGCTGAGCACGTGATGTCGGTGGGTGAGCCGGTCGACATCAGCGCCTACCGCGAGAGGGAAGCGACGCCGAAAGTGCTCCGCGAGGTCACTGACGTGATCATGCGACGGCTGCGCGCGGACGTCGCGGAACTTCGCGGCCTGCCGGCTCCGAGCGGCGAGCTGTACCGCTGGCGGCGCGACTCCGAGCGGCTCGAGGCCAAGGACCCGGGGGATGCCGCGTGAGGGCGCCGCGATGACGCGCGCCGCCGTGTTGGGTGCCGGCAACTGGGGCACGGCCTTCGCCAAGGTGCTCGTCGATGCCGGGAACGAGGTCACGCTGTGGGCCCGCCGCGCGGAACTCGCCGACAAGATCAACGACGTCCATCGCAACGACGACTACCTGGAGGGCATCGACCTGCCGCGCTCGCTCGTGGCCACTCACGATCCCGCCGCCGCGCTGCGCGACGCCGACCTGGTCGCGTTCGCAATTCCGTCCCAGTCGCTGCGTGAGAACTTGGCCCATTGGGTCGCCCATCTACCGCCGGACGCGACGCTCGTCAGCCTCATGAAGGGTGTCGAGCTCGGCAGCGCCAAGCGAATGAGCGAGGTCATCGCCGAGATGTCCGGGGCGCCGGCCGAGCGGATCGCCGTCGTCACCGGTCCGAATCTCGCCCGGGAGATCGCCGAGGAGCAGCCGACCGCCACCGTCGTCGCGTGCGTGGACGAGGCGCGCGCGGAGTCGGTCCAGAAGCAGTGCGGGACGTCCTACTTCCGGCCGTACACGAACTCCGACGTCGTCGGCTGCGAGCTGGGTGGCGCGGTGAAGAACGTGATCGCGCTCGCGTGCGGCATCGGCCAGGGGATGGGCTTCGGCGACAACACCGTGGCGTCGATCATCACCCGCGGCCTGGCCGAAACGGCCCGCCTGGGCGAGTGCCTCGGGGCGGATCCACTGACCTTCGCCGGCCTGGCCGGCCTTGGGGACCTCGTCGCCACCTGCAACTCCCCGCTGTCGCGCAACCGGAGCTTCGGCGAGCGCCTGGGTCGCGGCGAGTCGCTCGACGAGGCGCAGGCCGGCACCCACGGCCAGGTGGCCGAGGGTGTGAAGTCCTGCCGCTCGGTGCTCGAGCTGGCCCGGCAACATGGTGTCGACGTGCCCATCACCGAGGCGGTCGAGGCCGTGTGCTTCCGCGGCCTGACGCCGCCGCAGATGCTCGAGTTGCTGATGTCGCGCTCGATGAAATCGGAGAGCTGACCGGACCCGCTTCGGTAGGGTCGGCGTGTGAGTGATCGTGGCTGAGCGACGTATCCGGATAGCGGTGGTGTACGGAGGTCGCAGTACCGAGCACGGCGTCTCGGTCGTCTCGGCGGGCAGTGTGCTGGCGGCGCTCGACCCGGCAAAGTACGACGTCGTGCCGGTCGGGATCACACCGTCCGGGCAGTGGGTGCTCACCGACGCGACGCCGGAGTCCCTGCGAATCACCGGCCGCACGCTGCCTGAGGTCGAGAAGGGCACCAACGTCGTCATTTCGCCCGATCCGTCGTCCTCGACGCTGGTCGCCGTCGATTCCGGCGAGGCGGTGAGGTTCCTGGAGTCCGTCGACGTCGTCTTTCCCGTGCTGCACGGCCGTTTCGGTGAGGACGGGACGATCCAAGGGCTGCTCGAGATGGCCGGGGTGCCCTACGTCGGGCCGGGCGTCTTTGCCAGCGCCGCCGGCATGGACAAGGAGTTCACCAAGATCTTGCTGCGCGCCGCCGGACTCGAGGTCGG
>JAVHVD010000315.1:0-5807 GCA_032160745.1 Pseudonocardiales bacterium | reverse complement strand
TGGGGCGGGCCAAGGCGGTCGGCGCGCTGACCGTCATTGACGCGTCGCAGTCGGCGCCGCACCTGCCGCTGGATGTACAGGCCCTGGGCGCCGACTTCGTCGCCTTCACCGGGCACAAGATGTACGGCCCGACCGGCGTGGGCGTGCTGTGGGGCCGCTACGACCTGCTCGCCGAGCTGCCGCCGTTCCTGGGCGGGGGCGAGATGATCGAGACCGTCGACCTCACCGGCACCACGTACGCGGCGCCGCCGCACCGCTTCGAGGCGGGCACCCCGATGATCGCCGAGGCGGTCGGGCTCGGCGCGGCCGTCGACTACCTGACCGCACTGGGCATGGACAACGTCGCGGCGCACGAGCACGAACTGGTGACCTACGCCCTCGACGGCCTCGCAACCGTGGACGGGTTGCGCATAATCGGCCCCCCGACGCCGGTTGACCGCGGGGCCACGATCGCGTTCACGCTGCCCGGGATCCACCCGCACGACATCGCCCAGCTGCTCGACGAGTCCGGGATCGCCGTCCGCGCCGGTCACCACTGCGCCCGACCGGTCTGCGTCCGATACGGCGTCGCGGCGACGACCCGCGCGTCCTTCGGCATCTACACCACGACCGATGAGATCGATGCGCTCGTCCGCGGTGTTGAAAGGGTGAAGGAGGTATTCACCCTGTGACTCTGCCCATGGAAAGCCTCTACCAGCAGATCATTCTCGATCACTACAAGAACCCGCAGCACCGCGGCCTGCCCGAGACGTTCGACGCCGAGGTCCACCACGTGAACCCGACCTGCGGCGACGAGGTCACCCTGCGACTGCGGGTGACCAACGGCACGATCGCCGAACTGGGGTGGGAGGGCGAGGGCTGCTCCATCAGCCAGGCGTCCACCTCGGTGATGAGCGACCTCGTGGTCGGCAAGCCGATCGAGGACGCACTGGAGCTGCAGCAGAAGTTCCTCGGCCTGATGCAGTCGCGCGGCACGGCCGAGATCACCGCGGCCGACGAGGAAGAACTCGAGGACGCGGTCGCGTTCGAGGGTGTCTCGAAGTACCCGGCGCGAGTCAAGTGCGCGCTGCTGGGCTGGATGGCGATGAAGAGCGCAGTCGCCGACGCGGAGGGGAACAACGCATGACTCACACCGACACGACCACCGTCCCGTCGCGGGACGAGATCGACGAGGCCATGCGGGACGTCGTCGATCCTGAGCTGGGCATCAACGTGGTCGACCTCGGCCTGCTCTACGACGTGCGCGTCGACCCGAGCGCCGAGGGGAACGTGATCACGATCGACATGACACTCACCTCGGCCGCCTGCCCGCTGACGGACGTCATCGAGGACCAGGCGAATTCCGCCCTCACCGGGGGACCCAAGCCGCTGGCCGCGGAACTCAAGATCAACTGGGTCTGGATGCCGCCGTGGGGACCGGACAAGATCACCGACGACGGACGCGAACAGCTTCGCGCTCTCGGCTTCAACGTCTGAACACTCGCGCGCGAGTGTGAAGTGAGTCGATGAGCGGTGATCCAATGCTGGGCCCGGGAGTTGCTCGGCGGCAACGGGATCCTGTTGGAATACGGAGTAGCGCGCCACTTCAACGACGCCGACGCGCTGTACTCCTCTGAAGGGACCCGCGAGATCAACACCCTGATCGTGGGACGGTCGATCACCGGAGTGGGAGCATTCACATGAGTTCAGCGGTCAGCGCGCCTCCGACGGCGAAAGCCCTGCGCATCGTCGCCGTCGTCGAAGCCATCTCGTGGCTCGTGCTGATCGTCGCGACGATCGTCAAGTACAGCACCGACCCGCACAAGCAGCTGGGCGTCCAGGTCATGGGCCCGGTCCACGGCGTGCTCTTCCTGGCCTACGTCGGGCTCACGCTCGAGGTGCGTCGCCGGCTGCAATGGGACGGGCGTACCACGCTCGTCGTGCTGGCCGAGTCAATCCTTCCCGGCGGTGGCTTCCTCGCCGCGCGCCGCGCCGACCTGCGCTGAGCCCGTCGGCACCTGCGCTTCGCGGCTCGGCGTGGCACCCACCGACGCGGACAGCCCGACCGCGATCGCACACAGCGCGGCGGCGCAGTAGAACGCCACGTCGTAGCTGCCGTTGCTGTCCCGGATCATGCCGGCGCCGGAAGCCGCCACTGCGGCGCCCAGTTGATGCGCGGCAAACACCCAACCGAAAACCATCGGCGCGGCCGCGCCGAAATGCGTCCGGCACAGGGCCACGGTCGGCGGAACGGTAGCCACCCAGTCCAGACCGTAGAACAGGATGAACACCCACGTACTCGGGCTCGTGTTGGGGGCCAGCAACGAGGGCAGCGCCAGCAGCGACAGACCGCGGCCGAGGTAGTAGACGACGAGGAGCAGCCGCGGGTCGTAGCGGTCGGTCAGCCAACCGGATGCGATCGTGCCGGCGACGTCGAACACCCCGACGAGCGCGAGCAGGCCGGCCGCCGTGGTGGTCGGCATGCCGTGGTCGTGCGCGGCCGGGATGAAATGCGTGCCGATCAGGCCGTTCGTCGAGGCGCCGCAGATCGCGAAGCTGCCGGCAAGCAACCAGAACATCCGGGTGTGCGCGGCGACGAAGAGCGCGTTGACCGCCGCGGCCGCGCTGCTGCCGACGCGGATGGTCGGCGGCGGGCCGGGCTCGGCGTCGGTCGCGCCGTAGGCCCGGATCCCCATGTCGTGCGGGTGGTTGCGCAGGAAGAAGAACACGAGCGGGACGACGGTCAGCGACGCGACGGCGACGACGAGCGAGGCGGTGCGCCATCCGTGGTGCTCGGTCAGCGTCGCGACGAGCGGCAGGAAGATCAGTTGGCCGGTGGCGTTGGCAGCGGTGAGCACGCCGGTGACCAGCCCGCGGCGCTGCACGAACCAGCGGGTGGAGACCGTGGCGACGAAGGCCATGGACATCGAACCGGTGCCGACACCGACGAACACACCCCAGAACAGCAGTAGCTGCCAGCTCTGCGTCATGAACACGGTGAGCCCGCTGCCGGCCGATACGAGGACAAGGGCGAAGCAGACGACGGGCCGGATGCCGAAGCGATCCATCAACGCCGCCGCGAACGGCGACATCAGCCCGAACAGCGTCATGTTGATCGACATGGCCGTGCCGATGGTGGCGTGCGACCACCCGAAGTCGGCATGCAGCGGGTCCATCAGCACGCCGGGCACGGAGCGGAAGGCAGCCGCGCCGAGGATCGTGACGAAGGTGACGGCGGCGACGATCCACGCCGGGTGCAGCCGTCGCCGTCCGGGAGGGCCGGGCGTCGTCGTCGAGGCGGCGGGGGCGATGTCCGGGGCGCTCACCGCGCCATTCTCTTCGGAGCGGTCCACGTCCCACTAGTGGCAGGAATGCCAATACGTGCAAGAATCCTGCCATGGGTCGAGAACCGCATCGCGTCGCCGTCCTGCTCCTGCCGCCGGTGATCGGGTACGACGCGACGATCCCGGTCCAGTTGCTCGGCTCGGCCATGGACGATCGCGACCGGCCGCTCTACGACGTGCGCATGGTCGGACTGACCGGCGGGCCGGTTCCGACCCCGTCCGGGTACGCCCTGGTTCCCCACTCGGACGCAGCAGCGCTCCGTGATGTCGACACGGTGATCGTGCCGGGCACCCGGCTGGCCGGTCCGCGCACCGACGGGACGCTGCCGGCTGACGTCCGAGCCGCGCTGGGGTCGCTGCGCCCGGGTACCCGACTCGTGTCCATCTGCACCGGAGCCTTCGTCCTCGGTGCGGCCGGCGTGCTCGACGGTCGCCCGGCGACGACCCACTGGGCGCACGCCGACTCGTTCCGGCAGCTGTATCCCGCCGTCCGGCTGGATGAGAACCTGCTTTTCGTCGACGACGGGGACGTGCTGACGTCGGCCGGTCTGGCCGCCGGGGTCGATCTCTGCCTGCACCTGATCCGCCGCGACCACGGCGTGGCAGCGGCGACCCGCACCGCCCGGTACTGCGTGGTGGCTCCCTGGCGGGACGGGGGACAGGCGCAGTTCATCGACCGGCCCGTCCCCGCCAGTGGCCAGGACGGTACGGCCTACGCCCGGGAATGGGCGTTGGCCAACCTCGACCGGCCACTGGACGTCGCGCGCCTGGCCGGGGAGGCCCGGATGAGCGTCCGGACGTTCAACCGGCGCTTTCGCGAGGAGACCGGCCGCTCACCGGGGGCGTGGCTGATCGAACGCCGGGTCGACCACGCCCGTCATCTGCTCGAGACCACCGATCTGCCGGTCGACGACGTCGCCCGGTTGTCCGGGCTCGGCAGCGGGGCGAGCCTGCGGCAACATCTGCGCGCGGCCATCGGTGTCGCGCCGCTGGCCTACCGACGCACCTACCGCGGCGCGTGAACTGCTACCCGAGGTCCGACGCCGCGAAGGTGTCGCACTGCTTCGGGTCTCCGGTGCGGTAGCCGGTCCGCAACCACTTCTCGCGCTGTGCGCCGCTGCCGTGGGTGAACGCTTTCTGGTTGACCTGCCCGTTGCCGAGGTTCTTCTGGATCCAGTCGTCGCCGATGTGTCCGGCCACCTCCAGCGCGTTGCGCAGGTCCTGGTCGTCGATCGACGTGACAAGCGCCGGCTCACCGTTGGGCCCCGGCTCCGTCGCGTGCTT
Source organism: Pseudonocardiales bacterium (assembly GCA_032160745.1). Taxonomy (GTDB): domain Bacteria; phylum Actinomycetota; class Actinomycetes; order Mycobacteriales; family Jatrophihabitantaceae; genus Jatrophihabitans. Next base: position 1,200 of record JAVHVD010000315.1, on the reverse strand, counting down.
GGCCCAGACACCGGCGAAGCAGTCCGCCTGGAGCTCGAGGCGGACCGAGTCGGACTCGGCGCCCTGCCGGCTGCGGACCTTGCTCTCGATGCCGAGCAGGTCCTGCACGTGGTGCCCGTACTCGTGAGCGAGAACGTAGGCGTCGACGAACTTGCCGCCGGCGGCCTTGAACTGGGTCTCGATGTCGTCGTAGAAGGACAGGTCGATGTAAACGCGCTTGTCGGCCGGGCAGTAGAACGGCCCGGCTCCGCTGTCAGCCGACCCGCAGCCGGTCGCCACCTGTCCGGTGAACCAGACGGTCGGCACCGCCTCGTAGGCCTGGCCCAGCGCGGGCAGCTCCCTCGTCCAGTAGTCCTGGATGGAGTCGATGTCGGCGACGACGGCGCACTCCAACTTGGCGTCGGCGTCGGCCCCCGTCTTGCACTCGGCCTTGATCGCGCTGTTGTCGACGGTCGCCGGCTGCCCGTTCTGGCCCAGCTGGCCGAGCACGCTCGCCGCATCAGTGCCGCCCCCGGACAGGTAGGAGATCAGCAGGTAGGCCAGGACGCCGACGATGCCCAGCCCGCCGCCGCCGACGGCCACGCCCCGTCCGCCGAACCCGCCGCCGCCACCGCCGCGGGCGTCCTGCACACCGGAGGTGTCGAGCTGGGCGTCGTCGTTGTAGTCCATGCCGGCGGTGCCCCTCGGTCGGTGGATGCGGTATCTGACCGATCCTGCCCGACCCGAGGCCGTCCGCTAACCGGCCAGGGTCGAACCACGGAACCGGGTCCGGTCATTATCGCCGGCCCGGGCCGGTACCGTTGATCCCGTGGTGCGAACTGAGAGGTGACATGGCCGGCTCCGACACCACAGCCATGTCCACCTCCGGGAGTTTCTAGATGATCACCGCAACTGAACTCGAACTGCGCGCCGGGGCGCGCATACTGCTCGAACCAACCACGCTGCGCGTCCAACCGGCCGACCGCATCGGTCTGGTCGGCCGCAATGGCGCCGGCAAGACCACCAGCCTGCGGGCCTTGGCCGGCGAGACCCTGCCGCACGGCGGGCGGATCGATCGCACCGGGCCGGTCGGCTACCTGCCGCAGGATCCCCGCACCGGCGACCTCGAGGTCCTGGCCCGCGACCGCGTCCTGTCCGCCCGTGGCCTCGACACCCTCGTCACCGACATCGCCAAGGCGCAGATCCAGCTCGCGGAACGGC
>JAVHVD010000314.1:0-4830 GCA_032160745.1 Pseudonocardiales bacterium | reverse complement strand
GCCAGCAGCACCGAGGTCCGCGACGTCGAACCCATCGCCACCCGCCGGCCGTCCAACTCGGCCAGCGGACGCTGGGACACGACGTTGACCGAGAGCACCGGCCCGTCCGACCCGATCGCGATGTCCGGGAGCAGCACGAGGTCATCGGCGTTGCGCAGGTACTCGACCAGCGAGATCGGCCCGATGTCCAGGTCGCCGGCGACGAGCAGGTCGTTGAGCCGGTCCGGGGTGTCCTTGGTCAGCTCGACGTCGAGCAACGTGCCGGCCCGCACCAGTCCCCAGTAGATCGGCAGGCAGTTCAGGAACTGGATGTGCCCTACGCGGGGACGCTCGGCCATGCCTCCGAAGCTACGCCCGACGCCGTCGGCGCCCAGGGCGGGCTCAGCTGACGGAGGGCAGCACCAGCGTCTGACCGGACCCGGACGCGATCGTCACCGGGGTCGGCGTCAGGCCGCCGCGGTAGTTGTCCGAGCCGCCGGCCACGACCAGTTGGATCCGGTGTCCGGCCGCGAACTGGTGGACGATCCCGGGCAGCGTCACCTTGATCGGCTTGGTCACATCGGGCACCCGGATCGGCGCCTCCAGGCCGTGGATCAATGACGCGGTGCCATCCGGCGCAACGTCCAGCACCTTGACGAACAACACCAGCTGCCCGGCCGGCCCGATCCCCTGCGTCACCGCTGCGGTTGGCGCGCTGACCCGCAGGCTGACCAGCGGCGAGCCGGCGACCTTCACCGGCGCGCCGAGAACGCTGGACGTCCAGGTCGCGTAGGTGCCGGGCAGGTCGGCCTGGGGCACCTGCCCGGAATAGCCGCCGATCACGTCGAGCGGGTTGATGCTGCTCGGCGCGCCGAACGGTGGGGTCACGAACGTCTGCGCGCCCGACGCCACCAGAGGTGAGCCGGCGAGCTGGCCCGTTCCGGACAGATAGAAGGTCCGCGCACTCCCGACCGGGAACGACGAGGAGCTCGCATAGGCCGGCGTGGCGATGCCGGAGTAGGTGATCCAGTCGCGGAAGTACGCGAAGTTGGGGCCGGTGCCCACCACGCTGTTCTTCAGGTAGTGCGCGAACCAGTCGGCGATGCGCGCCGTCTCGTACTGAGTCGCCGGGTCCGGCGCACCCAGGCTCAACTCGCCCGGCGCCGGGGTCGATCCCGAGTGGCCCCACGAGTGCCAGACCATCTTCACCGGCGTCCCCTGCGCCTTCAGCGCCTTGTACGTGGCGGCGGCCTCGTTCAGGTTGAACAGCGTGTCGTTCTCCCCCTGCATGAGCAGCACCGGGATCTTCACCTTGCTCATGAACGACGAGACCGACGCGTGCCGCAGCGCCGCCACGTCGCCGGGCTGCAGGTACCCGGTCACCCCGCCGGTCACGAGCGCTGGGCAGACGAAGTCGGCGAAGTTCGGGCACGGGTAGAGCCGGGACGGGTCGCCCTGCGAATTCTCGAGTCCGTCGAGCACACCGAGGGCGGAGAAACCGACGGCCCAGTTCGTCTTCACCGCGCCGGGGGTCGCCGAGCTGACGCCGGTGGTCTGCGCGGTGTTGTTCGGGTCGAGCGAGTACGACAGGTCGTTCCAGGTGATCAGCGGAACGATCGTGTCCAGGCGCGGGTCGATCGACGCGGTCGCGAACTGGATGCTGCCGCCGTACGAGCCGCCGACCATGCCGACCCGCGGGTCGTAGGTCTGCGCGTGGTTCGCGTGGTCCTTCGCATCGTGGACGACGACGTTCAACGCGGGCGCCGCCGTGGTGTGCTGGGCGTCGGTGAACGCGATACCCGGCGCGCCACCGAGGTAGCTGATGAGCTGCGATGCCGCCTTGCCGTCCCAGTCCGGATCGTCCAACGTGATCTTGCAGGCCGACCCGCCGAAGCCCAGCCCGGAATAGGACAGCACCGCGTAGCCGCGGGCCGCGAACGCGGCGCCGATCCCGGCCTGGTCGTCCTTGGAACCGCCGAACCCATTGGTGGTGAGGATGGCCGGGACGCGTGCCGTCGGCGTCGCGGTCGTCGGGGTGTAGAGGTCACCGACGACGTCGCAGTTCGTGGCACCGTCCGGTCCGACGTGGGTCGCGAAGTGGAGGGTTTGGACGGTGTAGGCCGGGTCAGCGGCCGCGCTGCCGCTTCCGGTCAGGGCGACGGCGGCCGCCGCGGCGAGGCCGGCGGCGCTGAGCAGGGCGGGAACGCGAGAGCTGGGCACGGGACGGCCTCCGCGGATCGATCGGCTGGTTACCTACCGGTAACAACGCGTGATCATGGGTAGCGATACGCCGCTCTGGCCGACCGGCAGCGGTAATGGCACGGTAGGCCCATGACGGCCGACCTCGACCTCGCGACCAACCTCATCACCCGAGTGAACGTCGGCGACGGGCTCACCCGCACCGCCGGCCGGATCCCCGATCACCTCGCGGTCGTCGACGGCGACCGGCGCTGGACCTTCGCCGAGCTCAACGACTGGGTCAACCGGGTCGCCAACGCCCTCGCCGAACGCGGCTACCGCCGCGGGGACGCGCTGGCGCTCGCGTCCGGCAACAGCTGCGAATTCCTCGTCACCTACTTCGCCTGCGCCAAGCTCGGCGTCGTCTGCGTCCCGATGAACCTCGGCTGGCGGCCGGACGAGATCGCCTACGTTCTAGATCACTCCGAGTCGCGCGGGCTGGTCGTCGAGGCGCAGCTGCTGCCACAGGTGCAGCCCGGCGTGGAGAAGGTGCCGGCCGTCCAGGACCTGTTCATCGCGCCCGGCACCGGCGCGTCCTACGACGAGTCGCTGCCCGACCGCACCTGGCTGGCCTTCGACCAGTTGGCCGGGTCGACGTCCGAGCCCGAGCACTTCGTCGACGACCGCGACCCGATCAGCTACCTGTACACGAGCGGGACGACGTCCTTCCCGAAGGGCGTGGTCGGCAGCCACACCGCCATCTACCTCGAGTCGCTGATGGTGGCGGCCGAGACCGGAATGCACGCCGGCGAACGGGCCGCCTGCCTGATGCCGCTGTTCCACACCGCGCAGCTCAACGGCTTCGGAACGCCCGCGATCATGATGGGCGCCACGCAGTACCTGTTGCGCGGCTTCGACCCGGACGCGCTGCTGAACCTGATCGAGACCGAGCGCATCGAGCGGATCTTCGCGCTGCCGATGATGTACCGCGCGCTCGTCGAGCGGCCCGACATCCGCGAGCGTGACCTGTCCTCGCTGGTCAGCGCCGCGTACGCGATGGCGCCCATGCCCGACGCCCTACTGCGGTCCTGCCTGGACGTGTTCGGCTGCGACTTCTACCTGGCGTTCGGGCAGACGGAGATGAGCCCGGTGGCGACGTTCTTCCGGCCCGAGCACCAGCTCTCGCACGCGGGCGCGGTGGGGACGCAGGTGGTGAACGTCCAGGTCGGGATCATGACGCCCGACGGGCAGCTGCTGCCCCGCGGCGAGGAGGGCGAGATCGTCTACCGCGGACCGCAGGCGCTCAACGGTTACCTCAAGAACCCGGAGGCGACCGCCGACGCGTTCCGGCACGGCTGGTTCCACTCCGGCGACGTCGGCCGGCTCGACCCGGACGGCATGCTCTGGTTCAGCGACCGGTACAAGGACGTCATCAAGACCGGTGGTGAGAACGTCGCGTCCATCGAGGTCGAGAAGGCGGTGTACGCGGCATCGCCGGACGTGGCCGAGGTCGTCGTCGTCGGTCTGCCGCACGAGCGGTGGAGCGAGGCGATCACCGCGGTCGTCGTCCCCAAGCCGGGTGTCGAGCTCGACCCGGCCACGTTGCTGCGCGCGGTGCGTGAGCACGTCGACGCGTACAAGGTCCCCAAGTCGGTGATCGTCGTCGAGGAGCTGCCCAAGACGTCCACCGGCAAGATCCAGAAGAACGTCGTCCGCGAGCAGTTCGCCGATCATTACGGCACTGATTGACCGCTTCCAACGAGTACGGTGTCGCCGTGCGGGACGGAGGCAGGACGGTCGGGACCGCCCGATCACTCCGGGGCAACCCCGGGGTCATCACCGCACGCAGGCCATCGCGTCGCACGCCCGCCGTCGCACTCCATGCAAGCGTGGGCGCGCACGGCAGAGGTTGGCTGCCTCCGTCCCCGTACGCATGAGCAACACTCCGCGCGAGCACGTTGCCGCCGGGCTGGCCACCGCCATGCTGGCCGGCCCGTGGACGCGCGCAGCGATGCTGGCCCGCACCCGTTCCGCACTCGGCCGTCGCGCAGCGCCGAAGTGGCTCAGCGCGCTGGTCGAGCAGACTCTCGATGCCTATCGGGACGCACCGGTCGACCGGCCGCGCGAGCTGGCCGGCTTCGTGCAGACGCAGCCCGCGTGGGGCCTCGCGTGGCAGCACCGCCGCCGGCCGCAGATCGTGGAATGGACGCCGGTCCCGACCGAGCTCGCGACCCGCCCGTGGCCGGTCGCCGCGCTCCCCGACATCACCGCGCTGACCCGCCTGCTCGATCTGGATCACGGCGAGCTCGCCTGGTTCGCCGACGTCCGCGGCCTCGAGCGGAGCGTCGGCGAATCGTTGCGCCACTACCGCTGGCGGACGCTGCCCAAGCGCGACGGGGTGCGGATCATCGCCGGCCCGAAGCCGCGGCTGAAGGAGATCCAGCGAAGGATCCTGCGGCACGTGCTCGAACCGATCCCGGTGCACGAGGCGGCGCACGGCTGTGTCCGCGGACGGTCGGTGGCGTCGGCGGTCGGCCCGCATGCCGGCGCCGCGGTGGTGATCCGCGCCGACCTCGAGGCGTACTTTCCGACCGTGTCGGCCGGGCGGGTATGGGGCGTGCTGCGCTCGGCCGGGCTGCCCGAGGGCGTCGCGCACACGATCACCGGGCTCGT
>JAVHVD010000313.1:0-16472 GCA_032160745.1 Pseudonocardiales bacterium | reverse complement strand
GAACCGTGAAGGTTCACGTCAGCCGTGTGCTCGCCAAGCTCGAATTGCGCGACCGCGTCCAGGCTGTCGTGCTCGCCTACGAGTCCGGCCTGATCACGCCGGGAAACTGAGGCCCGCTTCGGTTCACAGGCCGCTAGGCCTTCAGGCATACCTCACCCGGACAAGTGTGGCCTCACGGTCGATGCGTGGCGACGGGACGCGTCCATACGGTGGTCAGAAGGATCGACCAATGATGGAACTCGAACGGAGCAGCACGTAATGATCGAGGTAACAGGCCTGACCAAACGTTACGGCGAGAAGACCGCCGTGCGCGACCTGACCTTCACGGTCAAGCCGGGGATCGTCACCGGTTTTCTCGGACCCAATGGCGCCGGAAAGTCGACGACGATGCGAGTGATCGCCGGCCTCGACGCGCCGACCTCGGGATCCGTGCGGGTCAACGGCGACCGCTACCAGCAGGCGCAGGTGCCGATGGCCGAACTGGGGATGTTGCTGGAAGCGAAAGCTGTGCACACCAGCCGCTCGGCCTACAACCACTTGCTGGCGCTCGCGCAGACCAACGGCGTGCCGCGCTCGCGTGTGGCCGAGGTGATCGACTTGGTTGGTCTGGGCGAGGTTGCCCGCAAACGCGCCGGCGGCTTCTCCCTGGGCATGGGGCAGCGACTGGGCATCGCGTCGGCATTGTTGGGCGACCCGCAGACCGTCGTGCTCGACGAGCCGATCAACGGCCTGGATCCCGAAGGCATCCTGTGGGTACGCAACTTGCTCAAGGCCCTCGCCGCCGAAGGACGAACCGTCTTCATCTCCTCGCACCTGATGAGTGAGATGGCGCTGACCGCCCACCACCTCATCGTGGTCGGACGCGGCGAGTTGATCGCCGATGTCGACGTGGACGACTTCGTCGCGATGGCCTCCAGCAATATCGTCCAGGTCCGTTCCCCGCAGGCCACCCAGCTGCGCGAGCTTCTGCTGGGACCCGATGTCACGGTCACGAGCACCGAGGCGGGGCTGCTCGAAGTCCGCGGTGTCACACCCGAAGCGATCGGCGATGTGGCGTTCGAGAATCGCATTCGCCTGCACGGACTTGCGGTCCAGCAGGCATCCCTGGAGGACGCGTTCATGGAGATGACTCGTGACTCGGTCGAGTTCCATGCCCACACCACCACCGACCGTTCCGACGCGGCTGCGCCGGTCACTGTGAACCCCGGAGACCCTCGATGACCACCACCCTCGACCGCCCGTCCAATGAGCGGGCCTTCGCCCCGCGGTTCAGCGGCATGAAGGTGACGCAAGCGCGCGTCATCCTCTCCGAGTGGACGAAGTTCCGGTCGCTGCGTTCCACCTTGATCACGCTCGCCGTGAGCGTGATTCTCACGGTCGGCCTCGGCACGCTGATCAGCGCCGTGACCGCCTCCCACTGGTCGCAAGCGTCGCCGAGCGATCGGGCCGGCTTCAACGCCGTCGTCACCAGCCTCGACGGAGCCCGCATCTCGCAGCTCGCCGTCGGCGTGCTTGGAGTCCTGTTGATCAGCGGTGAATATGCGACAGGCATGATCCGCGCCACGCTCACCGCCGTTCCCAAGCGGCTACCCGTGCTGTGGGCAAAGCTGCTTGTCTTCAGCGGAGCCGTCGGCCTCGTCTCGCTCATCTCGACGTTCATCGCGTTCTTTCTCGGCCAGGCGATGTTGTCGAGCCAGCATCTCGGAGTCACGATCAGCAGTCCGGGAGCACTGCGCATGGTCGCCGGCGCCGGCCTCTATCTGCTGCTGGTCGGTCTGATCGGCATGGCGCTCGGCACGCTTCTGCGCAACACCGCCGCCGGCATCTCCAGCCTCGTTGCATTGTTCTTCGTCATCCCGCCGGTCCTGGATCTGCTCCCGAGGAGCTGGGCGAACAACATCGGGCCTTACCTACCGTCCAACGCCGGCGAATCCTTCTGGGGCCATCCCGACGGCGTGCACCTGTCCGCTCTCGCCGGACTGCTCGTGCTGTTGGGCTGGACAGCTGCTGCCATCGGCGCTGCCGCATGGCGGCTCCGGACCCAAGACGCGTAAGCCCTACTCCGCAACCGAACTAAGCCAGGCCGATCTGCTGGTAGAAGGTGAGGTTGTCCCAGAAGAGGAATTCCTCGTCCATGACGCCGGAGCGGTTCCAGATGCCGACGGTGGCCATGTTGATGGCGTAGGCCTTGCCGGTGGGGGCGGTGTAGCCGCCCTTGCCGTCGGGCATGGGGCGGGTGAAGGTTCCGCGCATGACGCCGGTGACCGCGGTGAGGTTGTCCTTGGCGACCCGGAGCGGGTGTTCTTGGATGCGGGTGTCCGGGGCCCAGGCGAACAGCGCGGCGAGGTCGGCGATGTGCTGATCGAGGCCGTCGGTGTAGTGGCCGTCGGGCCAGTGGGCTCGGATGTTTTGGGAGTGGCTTTCGCCCAGTCGGTTCCACTCGGCGTGGGTGAACACATCGAAGTCGAGCTCGTCGAACTTCACCAGGTGGGCGCGCTCCTCGTGGGTGAGCCCCTTCGGGAAGGGCGGGCTCGGCACGACGGTGGTGGCCGGGTCGGGCAGCAGCGCTGCGGAGGAGGTGGGCTCGGCAGTGCCCTGCGGGAAGGCGAGGTCCGTGCCGGAGGACACCGCACTGAGCGCAAGCGTTCCGAGCGCGGCGGCGCCGCTGGCTTTCAACAGTGAACGGCGATCGATCATGGCGAGCTCCCAAGGGGTGGGTGACGTGGTCAGGCCAACCTATAGTCTCTTTTAGAAACCGCACTACCCTGGTAACCGGTATATGTCAGGTAGCATTGGCGGGGTGGCGGACACGGGCAACGCGGGACACGGAGCGAACGACCCGCCCTTCGATGTCTTCTCGCGGACCTGCCCATCGCGGCCGGTACTCGAGCACGTGACCGCGCGCTGGGGCAGCCTGGTGCTCGCCGCGCTGCAGCACGGACCGGTCCGGTTCAACGATCTTCGCCGCCGCGTCGACGGCGTCAGCCAGAAAGTCCTCGCCCAGACCTTGCAAGCCCTCGAGCGCGACGGGTTCGTCAACCGGCACCAGCTGACCGTTTTTCCGCTCCGCGTCGAGTACACGTTGACACCGTCCGGCCAGGACGTCACCGCGAAACTCCTCGAGCTGATCGTCCAGGTTGAGGCGAGCATGGATTCCGTCCTGGCCTCTCGGCAGCGCTATGACTCCAGCGCTGCCCCTAGCGACGCAACCCAAGCGGTCAGCTCTCGTCGGGCAGGTTCTGCCGAGCCCACAGGGCCGCTGACGTCCGGTCGGTGACGCCGATGCGGCGGAACACGCTGCCCAGGTGCACCTTGACCGTGCTCTCACTGATTCCGAGTTTGCGGGCGATCTGCTTGTTCGCCAGCCCACGGGCCGCGTGCCGAAGCACCTCGAGCTCTCGCGAACTCAAATTCTCGGCCGGCGACCGCGTGCTCGTTGGCAGCAGCGCGCCGGCGACGCGTGGGTCGAAGGGCGAATGACCAGCCGCTGACGAACGAATGGCCGCGACCAGCTCATCGGGCGCGCAGTCCTTGAGCAGATAACCGGTCGCTCCCGCCGCGATCACGTCAGCGACCCGCTGCCGATCGGAGAAGGAGGTGAGTGCGAGAACTCGCGTCTTCGGCGCTTGCGCCAGCAACTGGCGCGTCGCGGCGACGCCGTCGAGGACCGGCATCGACAGATCCATCAGCACGACGTCGGCCTGAGCGCTGCTGGCGACCGAGACGCCTTCCTCGCCGTCGGCGGCCTCGCCGACGACTTCGATGTCCTCGACCGCGTCGAGCAGTGTGATGAGCCCGGCCCGAACGAGGCGATGATCGTCGACGACGACGACGCGGATCACGTGCGTGCCACCTCCAACCGGAGGTGGCTGCCGCCTCCGGGAGCGGGGGCGAACGCGAGACCCGCGGCCGTACGGCGGGCGGCGTCGGCCATGAGCTGAAGTCCGAAGTGGCCGCCCTCATCGCGGCCGAACGCCGCGGGTGCGTCGAAGCCGTGGCCGTTGTCGACGACGTCCAGGGCGGCCCAATCCTCGTCGACTGCACCCAGCCGCAGGGACACGCGGGTGCCACCCGAATGCCGTATCGCATTGCGCAGCGCTTCCTGGGCCACGCGGAAGGTGGCTTCCTGTGCCGCGGCGGGCAGGCTGTCCGCTACCTGCGCGTCCACGTCGACGACGATCTCGGTGTCGGTGCCGTTCGCACTCCTCGCCAGATCGCGCAGGGCGACGGCCAAACCCGACGTGTGCAGGCTGGGCGGATAGATGTCCACCAACAGGGAACGCAAGCCCGCAATGCTGTCGCGGACCGTCCCGGCGACAGTGCGTAAGCCGGCCGCGAGCGATTCATCGCCCGACGCGGCGGCGCGGTCGGCCTGCCCGGCCGCCGTGAACGATGCCGCCGCAAGTTGCTGCACGACGCCGTCGTGAAGAGTGGCCGCGATGCGCCGCCGCTCGTCGTCGGACGCGTCGAGCGCGCGGCGCATCAGTTGCTCCCGCTGCAGACGGGCCCGTCGCGCGCGCGCCAACAGTGCCCAGACAAGCGGGATCAGCAGGACCAGCAACGCGGCGAGGCTGCTGACCATGACCCCCGCGAAGCCGCGCCACAATTCGTGGCTGCGGCTGGTGACGGTGTCGTAACGGAAATACGTCTCGAACATCAGCGCCTGCCCGTTCGGCGTCCAGACCGGGCGGTAGACCTCCAGCAACTTGCCCCGGTTGCGCTCGAAGCGGTTCTCGGGTCGACGCAGGTCACTGACATCCGCTTCGAGCCGAGGCTTGGTGAACGCTGCGCGGGCTTCGTCCTCGAGCGGAAACGTGTCCCCTATGAGTCTCGCCTCGTCCGAATACAACACCTTCCCGGACGGAGTCCACACCTTCACCCGGATGAGCGAATCGTTCAGGACCCGGGCACGGACCAGCGGATCGAGCACGGAACTCGCAAGAGCGGTGTCCGACGGCATCTGATCGGTCAGGGCCGGCTGCACGATCGCCTCGGCGAGCACGTCGGTCAGCTGCGCCACGTCGTGGACGGCCTGCTGCTCGGCGATGCGCCGGCTCACCAGCGAGCCGCCGATACCCACACCGAGGGCGACCACGATCGCCGCAGCGGCAACCGGGAGCACGACCCGTCGCATCCGCACCGGGCGATCAACCGTCCGCTGGGACCCCGCCGGAACGGCAACGAATCGCCCGGTGTTGCCGCCGGAAACGGCCGACGTCGCGGGCGGCGAGATCTCGCTGCCCGCGACCTCGGCCGCACCGGGTTTCGTCACCGCGTCCACTTAGCCATGCGAACCGCCGTCGTCACTACCGCCGCGCCCGCTGCCGCCGCTCCCACCGCCGCCGCTCCCACTGCCGCTTCCGCCCCGGTCGTCTCCGGGCTCGGTGGTGGCGCCGCGGTCGTCACCCGGCTCCACGTGGCGCGTCGCGCCACCTCGGTCATCCCCGGGTTCCACGTGACGCGTCGAACCCCCGCGGTCGTCGCCCGGTTCCACGGTGTGAGCAGAAGTCGGTGTTCGAGTCGACGTGGGCGCCAGGCGGGCATGCTCCCCGTGATCGTCGACGAGCTGCGGGGCCTGGACCTGGCTCGGCACCCTGATCGGGATCTGGCGGCTGAATGACGGGTTGTCGGTGAGCCCGGCCACCGCCGGCGCCGCGGCGACACCGCCGGCCGCGATGACACCAGCGGCGATGAGTAACAAGCGTTTCATGATGCGCTCCAAGCTGCGTAGTCGTGCGTGGTGACACCTTTCTCGCGCATCAGGGGTCTCGGCCGCCATTGGACGATCGGACTAGTACCAGTCGATGCGTACTACTCCCATCGTCCAGTGGCGAGTACTACCGACGAGGGCCGACTGTGCTGATGTCGATACCACCCCTCAGTCAGGAGCACACCATGAAGGCCATTATGTCCCGCTCGATGACCACCGCAGTCGCCGTGGCTGCACTTGCGGCGCCCCTCCTCATCGCCGGTCCCGCTTCTGCCCGAGGCGGCGGAGACAGCGCCGTGCGCAACAGCGGTCGTTGCGTAGGTGGCGGCGTGTTCGAGCTCAAGGCCAAGCACGACGACGGACGAATCGAGGTCGAGTACGAGGTCGACACCAACCGTGCGGGCCAGGTCTGGCGGGTGCGGCTCAGCGACAACGGCGTGCTGGTCTTCTCCGGCAACGCCACCACCGTCGCGCCGAGCGGTTCGTTCGAGGTCCGGAGACTCATCCCGAATCGGGCCGGCAGCGACCGGATCCGCGCCACTGCCACGTTCGGCAGCCGGACCTGCGGCGGCACCGTACTCGTCTGAGGGCAGCTCCCGGCATACCGCCCGGCCGCGCGTTCGCGCGGCCGGGCGGCTGCTCAACCAGTCGCGATCACCCGACCGGGGTGGCCGCCTGCACGAACGAGTTCGTGTACGTCTTGGTCAGGTCGATGTTCTTACCCTTGACGGTGGCATTGAACGCGTCCTGCACGGCGAGACAGGTCTTGGGGCCGTCCGTCGGCATCAGACCGGTCGGATTGAAGATGCCCTTCTCGGAGTCGAGCGCCTTCGCATACGTCGCTTTGCCGACGCCGGCGTAGTAGTCGGCCGGCATCATGTCCGCGATCTGCGTACCGGTATGGGACTGGATCCACTTGAGCGTCGCGACATAGGCGTTGACGAGCTTCTGGACGACGTCCTTGTGCGCGCTGACGTAGGACGTGGTCATGTAGAGCGAGGTCGCCGGGTAGGTCCCGCCCAACGCCTGCCGCGACCCGGCCGCCGTACGCATGTCCAGCAGGATGAAGCCGGTGTTGTCGCTCAGCACCTGCGAGACCGTGGGCTCGGTGGTCATGCCGCAGTCGATGGCCTTCTGCTTCATGGCCGCGATGAACGTCGAGCCGGCGCCCACGCCGCGCCGGACCGTCTTGGCGGGTGACACACCGTTCTTCGTGGCCAGGTACTGGGTGAGGAAGTCGGTGGACGAACCGACATCGGTGATGCCAAGTCGCTTGCCGGAAAAGTCCGCCGGGCTCTTGATCTTGCCCTTGAGGTCGCTGCGACACACCTCGACCTCGCCCGGGATCTGCAGCATGGACACGACCGACTCCGATGACTTGCCGAGAGCCTGCAGGGCGATGTTGTGGTCGTAGAAGCCGCCGACGCCCTGCACCTGCCCGGCGATCATGTTCTTGGTGGCGTCCCCACCGGCCGGTTCGTCGATCAGATTGACGTTCACGCCGGCCTTCGCGTAGTAGCCGAGTTGCTTGGTGAGCATGAACGGCAGATAGATCTGCTTGGACAGGCCGCCGACCATGATCGTCAATTTCGGCGAGCCGGCAGCGGCCGTTCCCGCACCACTGCCCCCGCCTGCCGTGCTGTGCGAGGCCTTGCTGCTGCAGCCGCTGACGGCTAGCGCGGTCACCGCAACGAGTGAGACCGCAGTGGCGATCATTCGTTTGGTCATGTGAATCCCTTTCCCTACTGGAGGAGCGCAGGTCGACGAGGTGTTCGGTAGTCAGATGCCGGCATCACCGGCCATCTGCGGCGGGCGCCAGCGCAACAGGCGCTTCTCGAGAGCGGTGATCAGGGCTTCCGCGACCAGCGCGATGATCCCGATGACGACCATTCCGGCCAGGACCCCGTTGGGGGAGAAGTTGTTCTGCGCATTGCGGATGAGCAGACCCATTCCCTTGTCCGCTCCCAGGAGCTCGCCGACCACCGCACCGATCAGCGCGAAACCAAAACTCACGTGCAGGCTGGCGAGGATCCAGGTGAACGCCGAGGGCAGGACGACGTGGCGGACGGCCTGCCATCGGGACGCGCCCAGGATGCGGGCGTTGGAGAGCAGGTTCCGGTCGACCTCACGGGTGCCCTGGAACGCATTGAAGAAGACGCCGAAGAACACGAGCACGACGGCGAGCACGACCTTGGACGTCAGCCCGAACCCGAAGGCGATCGAGAACAGCGAGCCGAGCACGATGCGCGGGATCGAGTTCGCGGCCTTGATGAACGGCGACAGCAGATCGGACAGGAAGCGGCTGCGGCCGAGCGCGATGCCGAGGATCACGCCGAGAGCGACGCCGATGAGGAAGCCGTACACCGCTTCCTGCAGCGTCACGAGGATCTGCTCGGCCAGCGAGCCCTGCGCGGTGCCGTCGGTGATCCAGACCTTGAGTTGTTTCCAGACCCCCGTGGGCTGGCCCCAGAAGAACGGATCGATGTGCCTGGTCCGGACCCCGAGTTCCCAGGACCCGAGCGCGACGACGAGCAGGGCGATCCGGGCCAGGTTGAGCAGGATGCGGCGCCGGATCCGGCGCCGGCGCAGCTCCCTCGATCGGGCCCGGTCGTCCGCCTCGACGACTGCGGTGGCGGGTTGGGCCGCGACCTTGGTCAAGTCGGTCTGCGGATGGGCCCGGGTCATGCCGACACCTCGCTCGTCGTGCGGGCGTACGCGGTCTCGACCTCGGACCGCAGCGCCTCCCAGATCTCGGAGTAGATGGACACGAAGTCGTCGGTGAAGCGGATCTCCTGTGCCTTGCGGGGGCGAGGGAGATCGACGCGGAAGGTCGCCTTGATCCGTCCCGGCCCGGCGGTCAGCACGACGACCTTGTCGGCGAGAGTGATCGCTTCCTCGAGGTCATGGGTCACGAAGATCACGGCAGGCCGGGTCTGCTCCCAGAGCGCGAGCAGCTCGTCGGCCATGATCGAGCGGGTCTGCACGTCGAGCGCGGAGAACGGCTCGTCCATCAGCAACACCCGCGGCTCATTGATCAAGCTCTGGGCGAGTGCGACGCGCTTGCGCATGCCGCCTGACAGCTGGTGCGGGTAGCGGTCCTCGAAGCCGCTGAGTCCCACGCGACGAAGCCAGTCGCGGGCCGCTTCGTTGGCCTGCCGCTTGCCGGCTCCGCGGAATCGCGGACCGGCCGCGACATTGTCGAGCACGGACTTCCACGGAAACACCGCGTCGTTCTGGAACATGAAGCCGACACCGGGCGTGATCCCTGAGACGGGAACCCCGTCGACCTCGACTGTCCCTCCGCTGGCCCGCTCGAGACCCGACACCAGGGTGAGAGTTGTCGACTTGCCACAGCCGGTGGGACCGACGATTGCGCAGAACTCACCGGGCGCGACGGCGAGGTGAAGATCCCGCAGCGCGGTGTAGATCCCGCCGGAGGGCGTGGCGAAGCGCTTGGACACCCCGTTCAGTTCAATGACGTTGCCCGTGGAATTGGTTGTCATGAGCTGGCTCGAACTCCTCTGCCGTCGGTGGTGGCAGAAGGTTGCGCCACGGAGCGACAGGCGGGAACCGTTGTGTTCGTTCTCCGACTTCGGCGCCATGTCCGTGAAAAGTCGGTGAATTGCTCGTCACGCGCAGGTTTCCGCACGTTGTGTGCGTTCTGCTCAGCCGCGCTTTCCCCATGGACGCGTAGCGTGTTTTGATGCCGAAACCGGTCCGGTCGACGATGTTCGGGCCGAAGGAGGTGGCGGGCAGTGTGGCGGCTGAAGACCCTTGCCTCGCGGATCCTGCTCGCCGTACTCGCCATCCTGCTCGCCACCGTGATCATCGGCGGCGTCCTGGACGTTCAGCTGACCAAACGCACGTTTGACCGCCAGTACGAGGACCGCGCCGTTTCGGTGGCGAACGTCGTCGCCCAGATTCCGCAGATCCGAACGGCGCTCGTCGCCGGCGATCCGAAGCACGTCATCGCCCCGATGGCGAGCCGCATCGCCAAGAGCTCGGGGGCGTCGTATGTGGTCGTCACCGACCGCGCCGGTATCCGCTACTCGCACCCGAACCCCGCGCTGATCGGCAAGAAGCTCGAAGAACCGGTTGCCGCGCTCGACGGCCGGGACCACGTGGGCATCGACCACGGCAGCCTGGGTCGCTCGGCCAACGGCAAGGCGCCGATCCTGGACGCCTCGGGGGCGGTGATCGGCCAGGTGTCGGTCGGTATCGTCGAGGCGCGAATGGCTGCCGCGGTGCGAGACCAGACGGCCGCGATCGCGCTGTATTCCGCACTGGCACTCGGCGTCGGCGTGCTCGTGACCCTGCTGATGACCCGGGCGCTGCGGCGGGCGACGTTCGGACTCGCCCCGTCCGAGATCGGTTCGTTGTTGCAGGACCGCGAGGCGATGCTCCACGGCATCCGGGAAGGCGTCATCGGCTTCGACGCCAAGAAACGGATCACCCTCATCAACAACGAGGCCCGCCGGCTCATGCGGCTGAGCGGCACGGTCATCGGCCGCGCGGTCGACGAGGTGTTTCCGCCCGGTCGGCTCCGTGACGTCCTCGACGGGCACGCCGACGGTCCGGACCAAGCGGTGCTCACCGACGACTCGTTACTCGTCGTGAACCGCAACCCGGTCGTGGTGGCCGGACGGGATGTCGGCAGCGTGGTCACTTTGCGCGATCGCACCGAACTGGAGTCGCTCGTGCGGGAGCTGCACACGATGACCGGACTCGCCAGCGCCTTGCGGGCGCAGGAGCACGAGTTCACCAATCGGTTGCACGTCATCGCCGGGTTGATGGATCTCGGCGAGTACGAGGAGGCCGGCCGATTCGTCGAGACGATCGCCCAGAACCACCTGGTCTCCGCAGAGGACCTGCGCGCCCGCATCGCGCCGCCGGTCGTGGCCGCCCTGCTCCTCGCCAAACTCTCCGTCGCCGCGGAACGCGAGATCGATCTCGTCGTCACCTCGTCGTCGCACTTGGACCTGCCGGACAGCGAGGCCCAGAACGTCATGACGATCGTCGGGAACCTGATCGACAACGCCATCGATGCGACGGCCTCGATTCCCGCACCGCGCACGATCAGCGTCCATCTCGAGGGCGAGGACGAGATCGTGATCGTCGTATCCGACAACGGCCCCGGCATTCCGGCCGACACGATCGGCGAGATCTTCGAGGACGGCTACTCCACGAAGTCGCCACGGGGGCAGTCGCGACGTGGCCTCGGTCTCGCCCTGGTGCAGCGGCTTGTCCACCGGGCCGGCGGGACGGTGACCGTCACGTCCGAACCCGGAGCACGCTTCGAGGTTCGCATGCCGCTGCCGGAGCGGCGGGCAAGCCGCGTGCCGGCGGCGGCCGAGCGGCGCACATGATGAACGAATCGCAGCTACCGATCCGCACCCTGGTGGTCGACGACGACTTTCGGGTGGCGCGCATCCACGCTGCCAGCGTCGAACGCATCGAGGGGTTCGTGTGTGTCGGCCAGGCCCACACCGCGGCCGAAGCCCGCGCGAAGATCGATGAGGAGCAGCCCGACCTGCTCATCCTCGACATCTACCTGCCCGACGAGGACGGGCTCACCCTGCTTCGGTCACTGACCGGCGCCGGTAGCGCCCCGGACTGCATCTTCATCACCGCCGCCCGCGATCTCGGGTCGGTCCGCGCGGCGATGAGCATCGGCGCGATGTACTACCTGGTCAAGCCGTTCGGCTTCGCCCAGCTCAAGGACAAGCTCGAAAGCTACCGACGCTGGCGCGTCGAGGTGGTCAACGCAGGACCAGGCAACGAGGCCGACCAGGCCACCGTCGATTCGCTCTACGACATGCTCCGTGGATCGCGCGACGCCGGCAGCAAGCCGCGCCTGCTCCCGCCCACCATGGCCAAGATCCTGCACGCCGTCCAGGAGAGTTCCGGCGCGGTCGCAGCCAGCGACATCGCGAGCATGGTGGGGGTCAGCCGCCCGACCGCCCAGCGCTACCTCAGCGAGTTGCACCGGCGGGGGGTGCTCGAGCTCGACCTCGAGTACGGCGCCGCCGGGCGTCCGATCAACCTGTACCGACCGACGCCGTCCTGACCTCGGTCAGTCCTGCTCGCACTTGATCCCTTCGGTGAACCGTGGGTCGCACGGCAGCCGGGCCCAGGTCGCCGTCCGCCCGTTGTTGACCACCCGGACACCGCGGTTGGTGCTGATGGCGGCCAGGATCCGACCGCCCGGGTCGCCGGTGTCCGTGGCCGGCTCGACCGGCTCCCCCGGCGAGCGAGGGCGGTCGTCGGTCACGGTGACGTCCAGGCGGTCGCGGTGGAGGTCGACCATTACCTCGACCGCGCTCGCATCGGCGATCACCGCGCTCGACACCAGCTCGCTGATGAGCAGGGTGACGTCGTCGGCCAGATCCCAGCCCGCGGGGGTGAGGGCAGCGATCACCGCAGCGGCACCGAAGTGCCGAGCAGCGGCGGGCGCAGACGAGTCAGCCGGGTACCTGCGGCTCGCGGCGACGCACATTCGATGAACCACCCCCGGGTGCCGACAGCGCGGCCCGCTCAGCTTAGGGACATTCCTGCGAAGGACGTACCCGGCGGGCGAAGAAATTATGGGCCAAACGCCGTAGCAGTGCGACGCGTACAGTGGCGGCACCGAGGCTCTGTCGCACGCCGGCCCCCATTGCCGGCCTCGCCCCCGGCGAAGAACGTGTTGCCTACGGGCAGTCTGGGCGTCTCATGATCACGCAGAACCCTCCGGCACCGATAGCCCTCGATCCGGCCGACGAGCCGGCGAACTCCTGCACGATGTGTCCGCACCCACTCGACACGCATGATCGGATCGCCGCGCGCTACTGCCAGGCCACGCAGAGCAACGCCATCGCGCGCGGTTGCATCTGCTCGTAGGCTTTCGCTCGTGGACGCGAGCTGGCTGGCCACCGTCCGCAAGCACCCGTCCGCGATCTTGTTCGCGGTCCAGATCATCGGTGTGGTCGTCTACCCGGCGATGAACTCATCCGGTATCGGCCGGGCGGCGTTCAATGCCTTCGGCGTGCTGGTGGTCCTGCTCGCGCTCTGGTCGGTGCGCTACTCCCCCGGGCTCACCTGGGTCGGCGTGCTGCTGGCCCTGCCGGCGACCGGCCTGCTGGTCGTCCAGGCCGCCGTCGACGAACCGTCGCTCACCGCGTGGTCATCCGCCTTCGAGGCCGGGCTGTACTTCTACGCGGCCGGCTGCATGCTCGCCTACATGCTCGCCGACCATGAGATCACCCCCGACGAGCTGTGGGCCGTCGGCGCCACCTTCACCCTCGTCGCCTGGGGGTTCGCCCACGTCTTCGTCGTCTGCCAGGCGATCCAGCCGGTCAGCTTCATCGCCGCCGTCCATCCGAGCGACGACCGCAGCTGGATCGAACTCCTGTTCCTGAGTTTCACCACCCTCTCCTCCACCGGTCTGTCCGACGTCGTTCCCATCCGGGCGACTGCGCGCGCCCTCGTCATGCTCGAGCAGCTCGCCGGGCTGGCCTACGTCGTCATGTTCGTGTCCCGCGTCGTGGGCCTGACGGTCGCGCAACGCAACCGGGACACCGAAGGTCCGACGTGACCGACCTCCTGCTGCGTGGGGGTCGGGTGATCGACCCGGGCGGAGGGTTGGACGGGCCGGCGGACGTGCTCATCAGCGGCGGTCGGATCGCCGTGGTCGCCCCGGAGGTCGACGCCGGCGCGGGGGCGACCGTCGTCGATGTGCGGGGCTCGGTCGTCGGGCCGGGTTTCGTCGACCTGCACAGTCACGTCCGTTCCATCGCCGGACAGCGGTTGCAGGCGCTGGACGGCGTGACCACCTCGCTGGATCTCGAGGCCGGCCTGATGCCCCTTGCCCGCGCGTACGCCGAGGCGGCCGAGCAGGGGCGCCCGCTGAATTACGGCTTCTCCGCGTCGTGGGCCTCAGCCCGCGGCGTCGTGCTCGCCGGCGTCGAGCCGGACGCGAGCGTGGCGGGCAGCCTGGCCCTGCTCGGCAACCCGCAGTGGCAGCGGTCGTCCAGCCCGGCCGAGCTGGCCCGCTGGCTCGAGCTGCTCGAGCGCGAACTGGCCGACGGCGCGCTCGGCATCGGCGTCCTGATGGGCTACGCACCCCGCTCTGATCCGGCCGAGTTCCTGGCCGTTGCCCGGCTCGCGGCCGCGGCCGGTGCCCCGGCGTACACCCACGTCCGGGAGCTCGTCGAGGCCGATCCGACGATCCCGATCGACGGAGCCGACGAGATCATCCGCGCCGCGGCCGAGACCGGCGCAGCGATGCACCACTGCCACGTCAACAGCACGTCGCGCCGGCACGTCGACCGGGTACTCACCTCGCTCGGTCAGGCGCAGTCGGCGGGCGCGCGGGTCACCGTAGAGGCGTACCCGTACGGCGCGGGCAGCACGGCGATCGGGGCGTACTTCCTCGATCCCGACCGGCTGTCGACGTGGGGCCTCCGACCGCCGAACATCATGCTGGTGCGGACCGGCGAGCGGATGGCCGACGCCGCCCGGCTGCGCGAGGTGCGAGCGACGGACCCGGGCGCGGCATGCATCCTCGAGTTCCTGGACGAAGGGGACGCGGCCGATCGCGCGTTGCTGCACCGCGCCCTTGCCTACCCCGACGCGATCGTGGCCAGCGACGCGATGCCGTTGATCTGGCCGGACGGCGGGTCCGACACCCGCGAGTGGCCGTTGCCGCCCGGCGCGT
This sequence comes from Pseudonocardiales bacterium, assembly GCA_032160745.1. Taxonomy (GTDB): domain Bacteria; phylum Actinomycetota; class Actinomycetes; order Mycobacteriales; family Jatrophihabitantaceae; genus Jatrophihabitans. The sequence continues at coordinate 2,067 of JAVHVD010000313.1, read as the reverse complement.
CGACTCATCCGCGGACGGCGGGCACGTTCGCCAAGACATTGCGGCTGATGGTGCGTGAGACCGGTACCTGGACGTGGCTCGAGGCGTTTCGCCGTTGTTCCTACCTGCCGGCCCGGGTGTTGGACGACGTCGCCCCGTCAGCCGTCGCCAAGGGTCATCTCGGGCCCGGCGCGGACGCGGACGTCGTCGTCCTCGATCCCGACTCGATCACCGACACCGCGACGTACCTCGACTCGTGCCGGCCGTCGTCAGGAGTGCGGCACCTGCTCGTCAACGGCACGTTCGTCGTGCGGGATGCTGAGCTGCAGATCGACGCCTACCCGGGACGGCCGGTGCGCGGCGAGCCGCGCTGAGCGCCTCACCGGCGCAGCGTCTCGGCCGGCATGAACTCCGCCTTCGTCTCGCCCATCTGGTTGCGGTACCAGGACTCGCGACGACGACGCTGGTTGCGGTCGGCCAGCCGATCGAGCGGCGGGCTGACCCGACGCAGTGTCTCCAGCGCCAGCAGCACCGGCGCCTGCAGCAGCGGCAGCACCACCCACGGCCAGGCTCGCGGCATGGCGTGCGAGTTGTAGCTCTGCGGCAGCATCCAGAACCGGGTGTAGCCGACGAGCGCGCGGTACTCAATTTCGTCCCGCAGCCGCTTGCGCAACGACGTTCCCGCCTTCGGCGCGAACGCCGGCAGGTACGACTCGATCAACTCGTCGCCGTCGGCGCCGGCGGCGTACGCCCGCTTGACGAACGCGGCGAACATGAGCTGCACGGACTCGCGGAAGTCTCGCGGGTACCAGTCGGGCTGCACACCGAGCAGGTGGCCGACGTAGCGCCAGAAGTGCAGCAACGCCTCGATCTCGGCGATCGTCGTCTGATGGCCGGCTGACCACAGTGACAGCCCGGGGACGACGCTGCCGCCCATCAGTGTCAGCGTGGCGTCGGCGACGCTGATCGGCGCGCCCCAGGCCGCGAGGTCCCACTCCGCGTGCTCGATCAGCCGACGGCGAATGAAGACATGCATGACGCGGACGCGCATCGCGGTCGCCCGGCCCGGGGCGCCTGGCTGCAGGCCGTCCGGATCGGAGATGTCGATCCAGAACCGGACCGTCTCCATCTGCCGGTGGTGCGCCCGCTCGCCGGTGTACCCGCCGGACAGCGCCAGTGGCTTGGCGATCGAGCTCTCGGTGTACATCTCGAGGGTGGAGGCGGTGGCGAACTTGAACACGGAGGTGCCCCAGCGGCGGAAGACCCGGGCGCCGCGCTCGGCGAGCTCGCGGTCGAACCACGGCGGCGGCGACTCGAACTCGGCAAACAGGCGGCGCATCGACTCCGGCGCGTCCGGTACCGAGTCGATGCCGTGCTCGATGGCCTGGTCGAGCAGCTGCCGGCCGGCCTTCGCGCCGCGCGCGTCATAGACGTCGGCCACGAACGCCTCGGCCACCGGATCGGTGTCGTAATAGGCCCGGGCGAAGCGCCGGACGTAGTCGTCGTCGGGCTGCGGGTCGAAGCGCCACACCGTCCGCCAGGCCTTCCGCGCGCGCTGGACCGCAGCGTCGTCGACCCGGTCCCAGTACCGGAACTCGGTCGGGATGCGGTCGGTCGTAGCGGTCACGTGGACTCCTGCTTATTGGCGCGCTGTCAACAGTCGGTTAGGCTAGCGCTTCGTCCAGTGGCAGGAGCGTGGGTGAGCGACTTCGACTACGACGTCATCGTCGTCGGCTCGGGTTTCGGCGGCAGCGTCAGTGCGCTCCGACTCACCGAGAAGGGCTACCGGGTCGGCGTGCTCGAGGCCGGACGGCGATGGCGGTCGGAGGACTTCCCGAAGACGAACTGGAAGCTGCGCGACTCGATTTGGGCGCCGCGGCTCGGGCTGACCGGGACGCAGCGGATCAGCCTGCTCGGCAAGGTCACGCTGTTCAGCGCCGCAGGCGTCGGCGGTGGCTCGCTGATCTACGGCAACACGCTCTACGAGCCGCTCGACAACTTCTGGGACGACCCGCACTGGTCGCACATCACCGACTGGCGCAGCGAGCTTGCGCCGTACTACGACCAGGCCAAGCGGATGCTGGGCGT
>JAVHVD010000312.1:0-13734 GCA_032160745.1 Pseudonocardiales bacterium | reverse complement strand
CTCTTGGCCCGGCCGACGACACCGTCCGGCTACGAGTCGTGCAGGACGAGGTGGCAGGCCTGGGCGACGTCGAGCACTCGCATCAGACGGCCGTTGCCCAGCCACATGCTGCAGCTGACTCCGAGCGCGAGGATCTCGCCGTCGTCGAAGTGCTCATGAGCCCGCGCCCAGAAGTCGTCGTCCTCTCGGAGACCGCGGTGGTCCTGCGCGAAGCGCTCGGCGAACTCCGCCGCGATCCGCTCGCGCTCGCTGTAACCAGGCCAGGTTCGCCAATCGAGCACGTGCCCGTAGAACAACTCGTCTGCACCCTCGACCTGGCCGTCGGCCTCGCGCGTGTGCCGGCACACCTCGCACTCGTTGTCCTCGGCGATGCGCATCCGGGCTATCTCCCGAATGCGTAGCGGCAACTCGCTGTGGTTGTAAACGGCATCGGCAAGGCCGCCCACCGCGACGGCCAGCCGGGGACGCGCCGCCAACCAACCGGAGAGGTCGTGGTCACTGCCGCTCGCGATACGAGACATGCGGGGAGCGTACTGCTCGATCTAGAACACGTTCCAGTCCGGCAGACCGATTCGGCGACGGTCATGGCACCGAGCCCGACCTGGGTGCCGCGGCGCTTGACAGCGAATTACTACACAACTGTATATTCAGCGGCATGAGGAGAGCCCGCAGGCGCCGCACGGTCGAATCCCTCGAGCCGCATGAGGACTACGGGTTCTTCGGCCCGGATTCGGTGACCTGGAAGGTGTGGGGGTATCCGACCTCGCTGACCGTCGGCTTCCAGCGCGCCGTCGTCGTCGAGGAGCTCGATCCCGCGCTCGTGGCCGCCGTCGATGCGACGCAGGCGATCCGCTATCGGCCACGCACCCGCTACGACCGCACCCTGCGCTACTTCGCTCTTGTGGCGTTCGGCGACAGCCGGTCGAGCTCCAAGGCGGCCGACGTCCTGGTCAAGGTGCACTCGAAGGCCATCGGCGTGGAACCCGGTAGCGGGCGTCCCTTCGATGCGAACGACCCGAAGTCACAGATGTGGATCCACCTCACGGCCTGGCATTCGATCCTCTACGCCTACGAGCGGTACGGGCCGGGACGCCTCACCGACGACGAGGAGCGGCGGTACTGGGCGGAGTGTGCTGTGGCCGCCGAGCTGCAGACCTGCGACGCCCGCGACGTGCCGCGTGACCGCGCGGGAGTGCGCGCCTACTTCGAGGAGATGCGGCCGCAGCTGATCGGCTCCGAGGTCGCTCGCTCCACCATGCGGCATCTCTTGCGGGCTGACGTGATGCTGCCGCCGCAGCCGCGTGTGCTGCGCCCGGCGACGGTCGTGGTCAGCCGCGTGCTGCGCGCTGCGACAGTGGCGACGATGCCGCACTGGATGCGGGAGATGTCCGGTCTGCGCCAGGCGCGGATAGTCGACGCTGCGGTCGTGCCGGTGATGCGCACAGCGTTCTGGACGGCGCACCGCTCGCGACGCGCGCAACTGCGCCTGCTCCGCGTCCTGTCGCCGGCGACCGTGCCGGTGGTCGCGCCCATCCTGCTCGACGTCGCGCCGCAGCGGGCCGAGATCGTCACACCTGCCCAGGCGCGCGAACGCTACGGCTACGCGATGCCCGCCGATGCGCATCTCGAATTGCGGGCGAAGCAGCGCGAGCGGGTGTTCGACCGCGGCGCCGCACCGAGCGACCAGGGGCTCATCGAGTCGGAGCCGATCCTCGGTGCCATGGCGTGAGCACACCGCGCCCGAACGGTGCGCCCGACCCGACTAAGCGGCGGCCGTACACACCCCGCATGCCGGCCGACCAGCGACGCGAGCAACTGCTCGACGCCGCGCTGAGCATCATCGACCGGGACGGCTACCGAGCCGTGTCGATCGACGCGATCGCCAAGGAACTCGGCGTGACGCGCCCGGTGGTCTACAACGTCTTCGCCGGGCTCGAGGACCTGCTCAACGAATTGCTCGACCGCCAGGAGAGTCGCGCGCTCGCGCAGCTGATGCGGCGGATCGCGATGCCGGTGGACCTCGCGGACGTGTCCAATCATCTGCGCCGCACGGTCGCCGAACTCGCGGCAATGGTCGCCGCCGACCCGGTCACGTGGAAGCCGATCCTGCTGTCGTCGACGGATACACCACTCGCCGTTCGCGCCCGGATAGACCGCGACCGCGATCTCGTACGCGGACGCTTCCGGGACCTCGTCGCGTCCGTGAGACCTCCGACGGAGGACCACGCCCCAGTCGACCCGGACATCATCGCGCACATGCTGCTGGGCATCGCCGAGTACTTCGGGCGTCTGCTCGTGGAGAATCCGCAGAGCGTGGACGGAGACCGGCTCGCCGCGACCGTCGCCGCACTGTTCTCCGGTAGCGCCCGCAGGTAACGTCCGCTTTCGTGGCTGACCAGTGGTCCGGTTCGATCGGCGCACATAGAGCCATGGGAGCAATCCAGTTCACGACGCCGCTGCAGGCGCGGCGCCACGCGGGAAAGCCGCGCACCTGATGGCCGAGGGGGTGTCTGACCCGAGTGGCGCCTCAGGCGTGCACGGGCATGGTCTCGACCTCATCATGCGCAGTGCAATGCGCGGTGCGCGGGGCGATTTCGCATTGGTCGCGCTCCGGGCGGACGAAGAGCGGCTGATCATCCAGGCCGGCGTAGGCCCGCTGGCCGAGAACATGGTCGGGAACCTGATGCTCATCCGCGAGAGCGTTGCCGCCTCCGTGCTCTTGACCGGGCAGCCGCTGCTGGTACCCGACTACCCGCGCCAGGGAGGCGCTGCCCCCCAAGTGCGAGTGCAGATCGGGTCCGTCATCGTCGTTCCGCTAATTGCTGAGACCCGTGTCGAAGGCGCTCTGGCGGTCGGTCGGCTCACCGGGCGGGCACCTTTCGGCAAGGCCGAGCTTGCCGACCTGGCCCAGTTCGTACGCCGCACCGGCACCGCGCGGGAGCTTGAGGGTGCGCGCGCGGAGCGCCGAACAGCTCGGCTCATCGAGGAGCGCGGTCGGATCCGTGATGATCTGCACGACAACGTCATTCAAGAACTGTTCGCCGCCGGCATGGCGTTGCAGATGGCGGCGACCCGCATCCCCGAGGCCGAACTTCGTGATTTGATCGTTGCTCAGGTCAACGCGATGGACAGGACGACGGCGCGGATTCGGTCGCTGATCAGCGACATGCCGCCCACCGGGCTCGACCGACCGGCTCTGCCACTGACGAAGCGGCTCGTCGCGATCGTCGACAGTTTCACCCCGGCGCTGCGCTGCCTGCCGACGGTCGCGTTCTCCGGCCCGGTGGAGTCGACGGTGCATCCCGACCTGGCCGAGGACCTCGAGGCGGTGCTACGGGAAGCGCTGTCCAATGTCGCTCGCCATGCGGACGCGTCGTCGGTGCAGGTGTTGATCGATCTGAAGGACCAAAGACTGGTGCTCACCGTGACCGACGACGGTCGGGGCATCGGCGATCCGGCGCGCGCCAGCGGATTGGCCAACATGGGCCGTCGGGCTGCCCGGCACAACGGCGACTTCCGCTTCGCGACGGCCCCCACCGGCGGCACCCGGCTGACGTGGACCGCCGAGGCGATCAATCCCTCCTAGCCGTGGGTGCGGACGCCGCCTGCGTCAGGTGATCTTGTCGCCGTACGGTGCCGGCATCCCCATCGGATAGGGCGTCGGCGCGGTGTCGCCGTTGTGGGCCGCGCAGTAGGCGTCGCGGGTCGCGTTGCCCCCGCCGAGCAACAGGTTGACCCCGAACGTCGTCAGCAACCCCTTGGCGACCAGATTGCTGGTGGTCTCGATGTTCCTGGCCACCAGGGCCCGGGCCGCGTCGGTCGGCGCTGCGGCGAGCAGCTCGGCGTTGCGCCAGGCACCTTCGCGCCAGGCGGAGACCATCTGGAACGTCAGGTAATTGACCACCGGGTTGTTGGTGTCGCCGATCGACGGGTCGAAGCGACGGGCGGCCTCGGCCAGCAAGGGCGCCGTGTCGTCATTGAGCCACTGCTCGACCGCGTCGAAGTCGGCTTTGCCGGACGTCCCGTCGGAGCCGACGAGTCCCGATGCGTAGAGCACGAACGGGAGGTCGCGATTGATGTGCGCGTTCATGCCCAGGAACAGGTCGCCGGCGCCGGTGACGGACTTGTTCTTCGCGGCGTCGAACGCATACAGCCACGCCTGCGGAACGTCCGCGCGGTCACCGCCGGCCCAGTTGTAGTACGCGTCGGTGTAGTACCTCGCGAAGATGGCGTCCATGTGGTTCATGTACGGAACATCGCGGTAGTAGCCGGCCCGGTCGCGCGTCCACCCATACGTCTGCGTCATCCGGATGTACGCGAGCGGGAAGATCGCGAGGTGCGAGCACGACTGCGCGTTCGGTGTGAAGATGCGCACCTGCTCGTTCAACGTCGCCGTCAGGCACGACGGCCGACCGGCGGCGCAGTCGTTGTCGCTGCCCGGTGCGAGCTGGTCGTTCCATCCGGGCAGCAGCGATGACCAGGGCGTGTAGGGGGTGGTGTCCGCGACCGCGGGCGCCGCGCAGACGACCAGCGCCAGTGCGACGGCGATGAGCGACGAGCACCAGCGACGGAACGGCATGCGATCTCCCGACCTGAGTGCCGCCCCGGCAACCTCGCCATGAAGTTGGTGTTAGAAAGCGGCGGGACAGATGTTCGCGAGCCCGTGACCCTCATGTCAAGATGATGTTAAGGTGACGCCCGTGAGAACGCGTTCACCGGCCGGACATATGCGCCTCAACCAGACGAGACTCAGCGATGTGCTGCTCGACCTGCTCGATGCGCTGCCTGCTTCGGTCGCGCTGTGGGACCGCGACGTGCGGTTGCGCTATGGAAATCGGCGCGCGTTGACCCGCTTCAACCGGCCGCACGAGAAACTGCTCGGCGCCCACCTGTCCGACCTGGTGCAGCCCCACGCCGTGGAGATGAGCGCCCGGTACATCGACGGTGCTCTGGGCGGACGGCCGGAGCAGGTCGAGCGCGCGATGGTCGGACCGGACGGACAGCGCTACAACGCCCATCAGGTGACGCACATCCCGAACGTCGTCCGGGGGACGGTCTACGGCTACTGCGCGCTGGCGGTCGACATCACCGCGTCCATCGAGGGGTACCGGCAGGCGCTGCAGGCTCGGGAGCAGGCCGCGCTGCACGCCGAACGAGTCCGCATCCTCGGCGACATCCACAGCCACCATGTCGTCCACGATCTGAGCGCGGCACTGGAGCGTCTTGACACCGCGCTGGAAGCCGCGGCTGATGCGCTGCCTGTCCTCACCACGACGGCGGACGCCATCCAGCGGACCATCGACGAACTGCGCTCGACCGTGCCGCCCCGGATGCCCCGCGACTCCCCCCGGGTGGCGTTTCCGACTCCGCCCGAGCCGCAGGACACTCCGGAGGTCTACGCAGGCGTGGCCTGGCCACCGGACATCACCGGACGCGGTTGGTCAGCCGACGAACTGTGCGCGCTGCTGGACCTGGTCCCCGCGGAGATCGCGATCTGGGACACGTCGTTTCGCAACGTCTTCGCCAACCGCGCCGCCGTGCGCTGGTTCGGCCGCGCCGACCGCGCAGAGGTGATCGGCGCGCACGCGCAGGACCTGCTGGGCGCCGAGCTGTACATGGCCGCCAACATCGCGTACTCCGAGGCAGCCCTACTGGGCGAACCGCAGCAGTTCGACCGGACCGTCGTGCACCCCACCGGCCTGCGGCATCTTCAGGTGTACTGCGCCCCGCGGATGAGCGGGGGCGAGGTCACCGGCATCTACAGCTTCGTCGTGGACGTCACCGACCGGGTCGAGGCCGAGCTGGCCCTGCAAGAGGCCCGCGCCGAGCTCGCGGCCGCGCGCGAGCGCGAACGCATCGCCGACGACCTGCACGACCTCGTCATCCAACGCCTCTCCGCCGCCGGGCTCGCCGCGACGTCGCCCGCCGCGGTGGTCGACGCGCAGCTGCGATCCGTGCAGGACGGCATCGTGGCTGCGCTGGACGACCTCGAGTCCGCGATGACCAGACTGCACGAGACCGTCGAGCTGCTGGACCTGCTGCCCGATCTCGTGCACGTCGTGCATGCGGCGACGCAGCCGCACGGAATCGCGGCGGCCATCGAGAACGTCGGCTCGGTCGAGTACGTGCCGCCGGCCGCCGGCGTCGAGCTGCTCGCCGCGGCGGAGGCGGCGCTGGCCAACGTCGGGGCGTACTCGCGAGCGAGCAACGTCGTGGTCACCATCGCGGCCGACGCGTCGAGCGTGTGGCTTCGCGTCGTCGACGACGGGCGCGGGCTCGGTGCCCAGCCGTACGACGAGAGCATGGCCGAGCTGGCCGCGCGGGCCGAACGCCTCGGTGGCACGTGCACGTGGCGCGCCAACGAGCCGTCCGGCACCCTCTTGGACTGGCGGATCCCGACGACGTAGCGGCGCCGGACCGACCGGGCTACGTGCTCGTCGCCGGCCGCCCGGCCGCAACCTCGCCGAGCCGGCCGAGGTCCGCGCGCAGGGCATCGCGCCGGTCGCGGTGGGGCGGCGTCACGATCCAGACCAGCCGGTCGAACCAGATCGGCATACGCAGGATGCGAAACTCCTGGGTCAGTCGCGTGCCCGCGCCGTCCGGTTCCAGGACGAATCGCCACTGCGTCGAGTCCTTCGCGAGCGGCCCGCGGGTTTCGTAGACGAGTTCTCGCCCGGGTTGGTAGCCGGTGATGGTGCAGGGCCGGCTCCAGGTATAGCGACCGACGCGGTTCGCGCCCTCGAATCGGGCACCCACCGCCGCTGCCGAGACGCCGTCGAGCCAGCGCACCGTGCGGCACTCGTGGCTCCACTCGCCGGTGCGGGTGACATCGGCCAGGACGTCCCACACGCGGTCGGGGGGCGCGTCGAGCGCCACCGTCGTGCTGGCCGCGACCCGCAGCCGCCACGGTGAGTGGTCCTCGCTCCACCAGCGCCGGAACGCCTGCTTGCGATACGCGCGGGAGACGACGTTCAGGATGATCCACCGCGGAATCGGTGGCACCAACTCGGCCATCAGCGCGCGGTCCTCTGCCGTCTGGCCCTCCATGATCCAGAGCCCCTCGATCGCGAGCTGGGACTTGGGCGTCGGCTTGACGTTGTACTCCTGTGTCCAGTGGTCCCACTGCGCCTTGGTGATCGAGGCCGCGACGACCGGCATCATCTCCAGCTCCTCCCGCAGCAGGTGGGGGAGCAGCACGGCGCAAAGCGCGTCGATCGCGGCGACCGCGCGGGGACGGTCGTCGTCGGACCCGGCGTAGGCATTGCCGGCCGCGGTGAGCTCGTCCATGGCCGGCTCGATGGCGTGGTGGTCGGCATCCATCTCGTCCAGCAGCGCCGCGGCGCCCGGGTTGTGTGCCCGCACCAGCGGGTAGAGCCCGGCGTCCTCGCCGCTGTGGTGATGGTGCAGGAACGCCATCATCCAGGCGAGGTGTTCGCCCAGAGCGCGGCGTTGCACCGGGTGCGGGTACGGCGCGGTGGTAAGCACATCGCGCGCGCGGGTCAGGTCCCGGCGCAGCGCGTTGTGCACGATGCGCATCGTCCGGGTGTCGGCCGGACCATTCGGGTCGTCAGACGTGTGCTCGGTCATCGCCGTCTCCGGGTGGGTGTGTTGCGCGGTCATGTCTGCTCCTTCGGGTTGTGGAGCAGCCGCAGGATCGTGTCGGCCACCCAGGTTTCGTACTGCTGTGTGCTCCAACCGGACATCTGGGTCAGGAGGAGGAAGACGTCGTTGCTGAGCACGGCCTGCAGCCCGTCGATCTCGATGTCGCTGGGCTCGCGACCAGCCACTGCGCGCAGACCGTCGACGATGGTCTGGCGCTCGTTGGTGTGCACCTTGCGCAGCAGGTCGGCGAGCGCCGGTTCGGACAGCGCCCCGTGCTGCAGTACGCGGTGCAGGCCCGCGGTGCGGGCGTTGAGCGTCGTGACGAGCCGCCCCGCGGCGGCGGCCCGCTGGTGCAACGTGCCGTGCGCGAGGGCGTGGAACTCCGCGCGATCGGCCAGCGGGACCGGCTCGTCGTCGCCCACGACACTGACATCGACGGCGGCCTCGAGCAGCGCGGTCTTGGGCCCCACGGTTGAGTAAACGGTCTCGACGGCGACCCGCGCCGCGGCGGCCACGTCCCGCATCGAGGTGCCGGACCAACCCTTCTCGACGAACAGTCGGCTCGCGGCCGCGATCACGTCGCCCCGCGTCGCCGCCGCGGCCGCCTGCCGCCGGCTCGAGTCGTAGCGGCGGCTGCTCTTCGGGCTGTTCGCAGCTGGGGTCACGACGGAAGTATGGAACACATCTGTATTGAAAGCAAGACTGTTCTAGCGAATGAGCTCGTGCCCCGCGGTTATGGATCGAGCGAGAGGACGAGCACCTTGAGCAGCCGTTGGGTCTCGGCTGGCGGATCAGCCGTGAGACCGGTGTGGACGGGGCCGGCCTGCACGACCGTGCTGCGCGGCGACGTCAGCCAGCGGAAGCGGCGCCCGATGTCCTCGGCGGCGGCCGGTCCGGCGCCGTCGGAGGTGCAGGCGTCGGCCATCGAGCGCAGCGCCGCCTCGACGTGCGGCACATCCACGCCGGGGTCCAGCGCGCGGAGCCGGTCGACGTCCAGGTGCACTGCGGCGCCGAGGTAGTCGAGCGCGCGGCAGTAGACCAGCACGCCGGCGTTGATCGACTCGCCTCGCTCGACGCGCGGCACAACGCGCAGCACGGCGTACTCGAACGGATGCCGGTCTCCCTTCACCGCGACCGCCCGGGGACAGACCCGCGACGGGACGTTCGCGGAGGCGGTCCGGCGGCGACCGCGTCGTACAGCGGCGGCAGCCACGACTCGCGCGCTGCGAGCCGGTCGGCGAAGAAGCGCCCGTAGGCCGCGCGGACGTCCGCGGGCGTGGCGAAGCCGGGTTCGTCGACCAGCCACTCCTCGGGCACCTGGTCGATCGCGTCGGCGATCAGCGCGTCGGTGAGCGCGAACTCCTCCGCGGCGATGAGTTCCGGCGCCGAGCCGATGAGCACGTGGTCGGTTGCGTCGTACGGACGGGCGGCGGCCTGCTCGGCCGACGGCCAGTTGTGGTGGAACGTGAGTGCCGCCCCGTGGTCGATCAGGTACGGGGACCCGTGCCAGAACAGCATGTTCGGGTTTCGCCAGGTTCGGTCGACGTTGGCCACGAACGCGTCGAACCAGATGACCCGGCCGGCGAAGCCCGGATCGACATCGAATGCGTTCGGATCCAGGTCGAGCGAGCCGGGCAGGTAGTCGAGGCCGAAGTTGCGCCCGGCGCTGGCGCGCAGCAGGTCCTGGACCTCCTCGTCGGGCTCGTTGGCGGCGAGGACGGGGTCGACGTCGACGGTGACGAGGGCGGGGACGGGGAGGTCGAGCGCGATCGCGAGCGAGCCGACGATCACGTCGGCGATCAGCGCCTTGCGGCCCTGGCCGGCGCCGACGAACTTCACGACATAGGTGCCGAGGTCGTCGGCCTCCATCAGTCCGGGCAGCGAACCACCCTCGCGCAACGGCGTCACGTAGCGCGTTGCGGCGACGGAGGGGAGCACGGTGTCGGAGCCTAACGGCCCCGGCAGATTTCTCTTGCGTACTCGGGGGGTGCGATGACGCCGGCGGACGAAGCCGACCTCGTTCGACGCCAGCTGACCGACGCCGCGCCGGCCTCAGATGCCGGTGCGGACGATCTGCTGAACGTTCCACGAGTTGCCGTCGGGGTCCTTGAAGTAGACGAAGCGACCCCACGGCAACTCCTGGACCTCGGCGACGTCCAGCCCGCGGCTGGCGAAGTCAGCGCGGGCGGCATCGGCGTCGTCGACGACGAGCTGCAGGCCCTCGAGCGAGCCGGGCTCCATCGTCGTCAGGCCCTCGCCGATGCAGATCGAGCATCCGGAGCCGGCCGGGGTCAGCTGCACGAAGCGCAATGACTCGTTCACCCGTTGGTCGTGGTCGGCGTGGAAGCCGACCTTGTCGACGTAGAACGCCTTCGCGCGGTCGACGTCGCTGACCGGTACGCACACCAACTCGAGCTTGTAGTCCATGCTCGGCAAGCTAGCGTGGCCGTCCGACATCGCCCCTGTGCATCTTCCTGCGCTCGGCGCCCGTGGGCCGTCGCGGGTGCCGGGAGATCGACGAGCGTCGTGATGGCTAGGCCGCGGTGGCCAGGGCCTCGCGCAGCTCGTCGGCGGTGAGTCGCGCGCCGTACGCCGGTTGGTCGCGGTCGTAACGGCGTCCCTCGGCCAACGCTCCTGCGTCCACGACGTCGAAACCGAACTCGTCGATGAGATCCCTGACGACGTGCTTGGCCGCGTCGTCGTCGCCGGCGATGGGGAGCGCCCGCCGGTTCGGCGTTCCCGCCGGTGCCGCGTCGTCGCCGATCTCGGCGGCGCGGATGCTGTTGAACGCCTTGACGACCCTCGCGCCGGGGAGGTGCTCGGCGAGTTTGCCACTCGCGGTCGTCTCGCCGCGGTCGACGTCGGCGAAGTGCCCGTCGCGCTCGAAGTAGTAGTTGTTCGTGTCGATCACGACCTTGCCGACCAGCGGCTCGACCGGCACCTGCGGATAGTTCTTGAACGGAACGGCCACCACGACGATGTCGCCGGCCGAGGCGGCCTCCGCGACCGTGGCGGCGCGGGCGCGCGGGCCGAGCTCGCCGACCAGCTCAGCCAGTGTCTCCGGCCCGCGTGAGTTGCTGAGCACGACCTGGTGGCCGTGGCTGATCGCCTGCTTGGCGATCGCCTGTCCGATGTTGCCGCTACCGATGAGTCCGATCGTCGCCATGCCGGCCCAACACGCCCCGCACGGAGAGCTATTCCGGGCGCTGACGAGGGTGGCTACGCGATCAGGCCGGCACTGCGCAGCTCGGCCAGCTCGCTTGCGCCGTATCCGAGCTCGGCCAGCAGTTGGGCGGTGGAACTGCCGATCTCCTGCACCGAACCGGCCGCGCCCGGCGTGACGGAGAAGTGCGGCGCCGGCCCCGGCATCGGTGCATCACCGACGGTGGTGAACGAGCCGCGGGCGACGTTGTGCGGGTGCTCGAGGGCCTCGGCCAGCGTGAGGACGGGGGCCACGCAGGCGTCCAAGGATTCGAAGACGGCGGCCCACTCGTCCCGTGTCCGCGTCCGGAACGTCTCGCTCAGGACCTTCTTGCAGTCGTCCCAGTCCTGCGGCGCGTACGGCCCCGGGGTGGTGGCCTCGTCCAGTCCGAGTGCGGCGACCAGCGCCGACCAGAACTGCGGCTCGATGGCCCCCACGGCCACCCACTTGCCGTCCGCGCACTGGTAGCAGCGGTAATTCGGCGCGCCGCCGTCGAGCATGTTGGCCTCGCGCTCGTCCTTCCACCCGCCGCGCGAGACGAAGGTGCGGGTCATCGAGCCGAGGTAGGACGCGCCCTCGGTCATTGCGGCGTCGATCACCTGGCCCGCTCCGGTGGCGCGAGCGTGCAGCAGCGCGGCGAGCAGCCCGGTCGCAAGGAACATCGCGCCGCCGCCGAAGTCGGCGACATAGTTGGCCGGTGGTACCGGGGGACCGGCGGCCGGGCCGATGCCGTGCAGCAGACCGGTGATCGCCAGATAGGTGATGTCGTGCCCGGCGGTCGGCGCGAGCGGACCCTGCTGACCCCAGCCGGTCATCCGTCCGTAGACGAGCTTGGGGTTGGCGGCCAGCACCTCGTCCGGTCCGACGCCCAGTCGCTCGGCCACGCCGGGTCGGAAGCCCTCGATGAGCGCATCGCAGGACGCGGCGATCTGCAACGCGATGGCGGCACCGCCCGGCTTGCGCAGGTCCAACGCGATCGAGCGTCGGCCCCGGCCGAGCGGACTGGCGGCCAGCGCGTCGCCGAGTCCAGAGGCCCCGGGCAGCCGATCGATCCGGATCACGTCGGCGCCCAGGTCGGCGAGCAGCATGCCGAGGAACGGCACCGGGCCGATCGCCGGCAACTCGAGAACGCGGACTCCGGCAAGCGGTCCAGGCACGAGCTCCTCCTTCTCACCGCGTTGAGTGGCCAGTTACGCGTTGAGTGGCCAGCTATAACTGACCATTCGCGCCACAACTGACCACTCAACGGGACAGCCGAGCCGACAATCAGAACGTGTCGTTGTTCTCGGCCTTCTTGCGCAGTAGCGGGTTCGGCTCGAACCGCGCGCCGTACTTCGTCGCGAACTCGTCCGCCCGCGCCACGAAAGCGGCAACGCCGCCCGGGTAGCCGTTGATGTACTGCAGCACACCGCCCGTCCACGGGGGGAAGCCGATGCCCATGATCGAGCCGATGTTCGCGTCGGCGGTCTCGACGATGACGCCCTCTTCGACGCAGCGCGCCGACTCGACCGCCTCGATGATGAGCATCCGCTCCTCGAGCTCGTGCAGATCCACCTTCGACGGGTCACCGTGCACCGGGAAGTGCTCGGCCAGTCCGGGCCAGAGACCAATGCGCTTGCCCGACTCGTCGTACTCGAAGAAACCCGCACCCTTGAGCCGGCCCGGACGGCCGAGCTCGACCATCTTGTCGATAACCGCCTCCGCCGGGTGCGGCACGTAGCTGTCGCCGGCCGCCTCCTTCGACTCGTTACGAATCTTGACCATGAGCTCCATGTTGAGCTCGTCGCAGAGCTGCAGCGCACCCACCGGGTAGCCGGCCTGGGTTGTCGCCTGCTCGATGGTCGACGGCGCGATGCCCTCACCGAGCATGGCCAGCGCCTCGTTGACGAACGTGCCGATGACCCGCGAGGTGAAGAACCCGCGGCTGTCGTTGACCACGATCGGCGTCTTCTTGATCTGCGCCGTGTAGTCGAGCGCGCGGGCGAGCGCCTCGTCCGACGTCTGCTCGCCGCGGATGATCTCCACCAGCGGCATCTTGTCGACCGGCGAGAAGAAGTGGAGGCCGATGAAGTCCTGCTTGCGCTGGACGCCCTCGGCGAGTGAGGTGATCGGCAGCGTCGACGTGTTGGAGCCGAGCAGCGCGTCCGGCGCCACGACGCCTTCGGTCTGTTGGAACACCTCGTGCTTCAGCGACACCTTCTCGAACACCGCCTCGACGACGAGATCGCAGCCGGCGAGCGCGGCGTAGTCGTCGGTCGGGGTGATGCGGGCCAGGACCTCGTCGGCCTTGTCCTGCGCCATCTTGCCGCGCGACACCGCCTTGTCGAGGATCTTCTGCGAGTACGCCTTGCCCTTCTCAGCCGCCTCGAGCGAGACGTCCTTGAGCACGACGTCGATGCCGTTGCGCGCACTGACGTAGGCGATACCGGCGCCCATCATCCCGGCGCCGAGCACCGCGACCTTCTTGGCCGGCCGCTTCTCGAAGCCGGCCGGGCGCGAGCCGCCGCCGTTGATCGCGTTCAGGTCGAACCAGAACGCCTGGATCATGTTCTTCGCCGTCTGGCCCTTGGCCAGGTTCACGAAGTAGCGCCCTTCGATGGCGAGCGCGGTGTCGAAGTCGACGGTCGCACCTTCGACCGCGGCACACATGATGTGGTGCGGCGCCGGCATGGGCGCGCCCTTGAGCTGCTTGCGCAGGTTGCCGGGGAAGGCCGGCAGCATGCCGGCGACCTTCGGGTTGGACGGAGCGCCGCCCGGCATCCGGTAGCCCTTGGCGTCCCAAGGCTGCTCGGTGGCCGGGTTGGCCTTGATCCACGCGCGGGCCTTCGACAGCAGCTCGTCCGGCGTCGTGGCGAGCTCGTCGACGATGCCCAGCTCGACCGCCTCGGCGGCCTTGTACCGGGTGCCTTGCAGCAGCACCTTCATCAGGC
>JAVHVD010000311.1:0-7312 GCA_032160745.1 Pseudonocardiales bacterium | reverse complement strand
GCCCGGGTCCCCGGTCGCCGGCTTGGACGGGTTCAGGTTCGGCACCTGGACGCCGAGCGTCGGCAGGCTGACCCCGGGCACCCCGAGCGTGGGCAGCTGCTGGCCGGCGATGTTGGGAGCGACTGACACGCCGGGCAGCTGGATCGAGATGCCGCCCTTCGGCGGGTTGTCGGCAACGACGATCTTGCCGACCCAGCTGTTGGTCGCGTTCAGCGCGACGCCCACCTTCTGCAGCAGGTTGAGATTGGCGTTGCTGACGCCGTTCTTCGCGCAGCCCAGCAGGGCGGGAAGGACGTACTGCACCTTCCAGGTGAAGGCGTAGGTGCCCTTGTTCGGGAACGTGAACGCCTTCGCCGGCAGCCCCTTGCAGGTGCCCGTGGCAGGGCCGCCGAGCGTGACGGTCTGCGCGCCGCCCGGGAAGGACGAGCTGAAGGACGCCACGACCTGGTACTGGCCGAGCAGCGGGCTGAGCAGCGAGTTGAGCAGGGAGCCGAGCGCCGGGATGTTCTCCAAGCCGGCTGTCGGCAACGCCGAGGCCTTGAAGTTGACGGTGTCGCCGGGGTGGACGCCGATCTGCGACCCGCCGGCGATGTTGGCAGACGTCGCCACCCCCGTGAGCGACAGCTGCGCGTTGACCGTGGTGGCCGCGCCGGCCGGAGAGAAGGCGAGCATCGTGGCCGCCGCGACGGAGAGGCCGGCGAGCCCGACCAGCCAGCGCAACCGAGGACGGCTCCTCGGCGCGGTCTGGTGACGACCCGGCATCGACACTCCTGACGAGGTGGCCGCCCGGATGTCGGGCGGCGAAGGCAACCAGAGCTTAACGCACTTGGCCCCTGGCTAAACGACTGCTGGCCAGTCTCGGTTACGCAGGCCGGGCGCGCCACCCGGGTCGTCGGACCCGGACCGTAATCTGCAGACATGGCCGGGAGCGGGAAGAGCAAGGCACCCAGCGTCGGTGCGCACGTCGATTCCAGCGATCCGCTGGCTGCGGCCGAGGCCAGCGATGCGGCGGCCGTCCAGTTCTTCCTGGCCGATCCGCAGGGCTGGAAGAAGCCGGTCGAACACGCCCATGCCGACGCGATCCGGGCAACCGACCTGACGGTGTACATCCATTCGCCCTACGTCCTCAATCTCGCGACCACGAACAACCGCATCCGCATCCCGAGCCGCAAGCTGCTCGCCCAGCACGCCGAGGCGGCCGCCGGCGTCGGCGCCAAGGCGTTGATCGTCCACGGCGGGCACGTCAACGCCGGCGACGACCCGGCCGTCGGCGTGGACAACTGGCGCAAGGCGTTCTCCCGGGTGGCCGAGGAGAGCGGGGGTTACCCGATCCAGATCCTGATCGAGAACACCGCAGGCGGCACCAACGCGATGGCCCGCCGTTTCGACCGGCTCGCGCAGCTCTGGGACGCGGTGGGCGAGTACGGCGTCGGCTTCTGCCTCGACACCTGCCACGCTCACGCCGGTGGAGAGGACCTCTCCGGCATCGTCGATCGCGTCAAGGCCATCACCGGCCGCATCGACCTCGTGCACGCCAACGACAGTCGCGACGCGTTCGACTCCGGCGCCGATCGGCATGCGAACCTCGGCTCGGGTCAGATCGACGCCGCCACGATCGCCGACATCTGCCGCGCGGCGGGCAGCGACGTCATCGTCGAGACGCCCGGCGGTGTCGAGGGTCAGGGCGCCGACATCGCCTACTTGCGCAAGTCGATCTGATCGGGACGCCGGCGCCCCGACTCGTCCGCGAATCCCCCGTCCTCGCCGCCCGGTACGTCGGCATATTCGGCGCCGGCACCGGCGTCCAGGTCGCGCATCCAGTAGTCGGGGGCGCCGTCGAACGGGCCGCCGCTGGGGTCGTCCACCCCGTCGACCCGCACGACGTCCAGCCACGGGCACCACATCTCGCGCACCACGAGCGCGGCCAGGCCGACCAGCAACCCGTCGCGGATCAGCACTAGCAGCGCCAGCCAGCCGTAGCTGATGCCGTGGTTCGGTGCGTCGTAGCCCAGCAGTAGCGTCAGCGTGGCGAACCAAACGACCACTTCGACGAGTTGCCACACGATCGTGAGCCGCCACCGCGGACGGGCCAGGGCGATCAGCGGAACCAGCCACAGCGAGTACTGCGGGCTCCATACCTTCGTGGTGATCAGGAACGCCAGCACGGACAGGAACGCGAGCTGCGCCAGCCGGGGGCGCACCGGCGCGGCGAGACCGAGGATGACGACGATGGTGAGCGCGGCGAACAGTGCCAACGCCACGGCGACGCCAGGGGGCTTCCAGAACGGCGCGTCGCCGGCCTTCAGGGACCCGTCGGTGACGGTCTTGATGATGGCCCACAGCGTCGACCGTTCGGTGGGACGGTCGATGCTGAACTTGTAGAACTCCCACCAGCCGCGGCCATAGGCCATCCCTATGGGGACGTTGACCGCGCACCACACCAGCCCGGCGGCCGCCGTCGCCCACACGGCGTCGGCGACCTTGCGCGTGCGGATGGCGAGGATCGCGATGGCCACCAGCAGGAAGACCGGATACAGCTTCGCCGCGGTGCCGAGGCCGATCATCGTGCCGGCCAGCAACGGCCGCTGTCTCGACCAGGCCCAGAGCGCACACGACGCGAACGCCATCGCGAGCAGGTCCCAGTTCGAGAACGCATGGAAGATCAACAGAGGGGACAGCGCGAAGATGGCGGCGTCGTAGGGGCGTCGGTGGGCCGTCTGTGCGGTCGCCGCAGTGACGACGAGCCCGCACAACGAGAGCAGCATCGCGGTCAGCAGGCCGAAGACGATGACCTGCGACCAGTCGGACGAGATGGCGTGCACGCCGCGCGTCAGATCGGCGGTCAGCCACATGAACGCGCCGGTAAGCACCGGATACTCCACTGCGGTGTCGCGGTAGGGCACCGCGCCTACGTCGAGCCGTTCGTCGCTCCACAGCGGGACCACGTCGGAGTAGCAGAAGTGCGTGTACTGCTTGTCGCCGGTCCAGTTGCCGTCGGCGCACGGCGACTTCTGCGCGTAGCCGAGCAGCAAGGTGACGATGGTCATGGCGAGCAGCCAGCGGACCGGCGTCCACCAGGACCGGTTGGTGACGCCGGCGTGTCTGCCCCACGCTCCGCCGATCGCCCGTGCCGCGCGCCAGGCCGTCGGATCCGCCCGACTCGGCAGCCGAGCCGGTGGGGACGCGGGCGGGGCCGACGGTTCAGCCGCGTCGTACGGTTCGGCTACGCGCGTCACCGCGTCATCCTGACATGTCCGGGCGGAGCGTTCGGCTAGGTGTTGCCCGGGCTGGGGATGGGAGCGCCGCTGGTACACAGCAGGCCGCGACACTTGGTCTTCGTCGGCGTCGGCGTCGGCTGCGATGTCGACGGCGATTGCGTCGGAGACGCCGACGGCGTCGGGAATCCGGTCGTGACGGAGAACGTCGGCTTCGGCGTCTGCGAGGTGGACGCGCTGTGCGTCGGCGTCGGGGTGTAGGTCGGTGTCGGCTTCGGGACGCCGCCGTTCGCGTCGATCATCTGCTTGCTGGCCAGCTTCAGCTCCGGCTTGCCGGCCAGGTAGGTGTCCATGAACCGCTTCCAGGTCTTGCCGGGCAGGTCGGCGCCGTAGAGCGGTTGGCCGCTGGCGTTGTAGATCGGCTTGGACAGCCCGGTACCGACCCAGACCGAGGCACTCACCTGCGGTGTGTAACCCACCATCCAGGCGTCGCTGTTGTCCGTGGAGCTCTTCTTGGTGATGCCCTCGGTGCCGGTCTTGGCGGCCGACTCGCGGCCGCCGCTCAGCGCGTCGCCGGACCAGGCGGCGACCGGCTTGAGGGTCAGCGTGACGTCGTTGGCCACTCGCTTGTCGATCGCCTGTGTCGCCGAGGAGTGGTGGGTGTAGACAACCTCGCCGTCGGAGGCGGTTGCGTTCTGCACGAAGTACGGGTCGTTCTTCTTGCCGCCGTTGGCGAGCGTCGCGAACCCGGCCGCCTGGTCGAGCGGAGTGACTGCGTAGTCGCCGATGCCGATTCCGAACGTGGTCTGCCCGTTGCGCTCGACGAGGGTCTTGGCCCCATTGGTGTTGACCTTCGCGATGCCCATCGCGTGGGCCGTCGCGGCGACGTTGTCCGGCCCGGCCTCGAAGGCCAGCAGGTCGAAGGTCGTGTTCAGCGAGTACTTCATCGCCAGCGCCAGTTTGATCCGGGAGCTACTGAGCTGCTCGTCGCTCGGGTCATTGCAGATCTGGGTGCCGTCGATCTTCTTGCAGAAGCTGCCGTCGACGAAGCTGTTGATGGCGAGATGGTCCCTGTTCTTCTCCTTCTTCACCGTCTGCGTCAGGACGGTCGCCAGCGTGTACGGCTTGAACGACGAGCCGGGTGGTCGGCCGCCACGGCCGGCGTAGTCGTTGTAGTCGACCTTGCCGTCGTAGCCCTTGACGCCCGGCCCGGAGCCGCCGTAGTACGCCAGCACCGCGCCGGTCTTGGGGTCGACCGCCGTCAACGCGTTCTTGAGGTTCCGCTGCTTCTTGGTGAGGTTGGAGAACGTGTCCGTGATGGCCGAGACCGCGGCGTTCTGCGCCTTGCGATCGATGGTCGTCCGGATCGTGAGGCCGCGCTTGTTCACCTGGTCCTCGGAGATGCCGTGAGCCTGCAGCTCGGCCAGCACCTTGTTGACGAGCAGGGACCGCCAACCGGCGCTACCGAGCCCTGGACCCTTCGGGGCAACCGTCTTCGGGAACTTGAGTGCCGCCTCTTGCGCCACGGTCAGGTGCTTCGTCTTTACCATGCCATCGAGGACGTAGCGCCAACGTTGCTGCGCCTGGGTCAGATCACTTGCCGGGTCGTAGTAGCTCGGCGCCCGGAGCAGCCCGGCGAGCAACGCGCCCTGCCCGACGGTGAGCTGCTCGACGTTCACCCCGAAGAAGGCCTGGGCCGCGGCCTGGATCCCGTACGCGCCGCGACCGAAGTACACGGTGTTCAGGTAGAACTCGAGAATCTGGTCCTTGGAGTAGTCGCGAGTGAGCTTGACCGCGATCATCAGCTCCTTGAGCTTGCGGGTCAGCGAGGTCGCGTTGTTGAGGTAGGCGTTCTTGACGTACTGCTGCGTGATGCCCGATCCGCCCTGGGTGTTGCCGCCGGTGAGGTCGGACAGCGCCGCGCGGACGGTGCCGCGAATGGAGACGCCCGGCTCGCTGTAGAAGCCACGGTCTTCCGCCGCCAGGACCGCCCAGCGCACGTGCGCCGGCACCTGCTCGAGATGCACGATCGTCCGGTCCACGGTTCCGATCCGGGCCAGCGTGGAGCCGTCGGAGTACTGGATCGTGGCCACCTGCGGCAGCGGGCGGGTCTCCGGTCGCGGGACGTCGGTGAACATGTAGTACATGACGATCACGGCGACCATGCCGGCAGCGACGAAGCCGAGCAGCCAGGTGCCGACGATCATCGACCGGCGGGCGAAGCGCCGACGGGGCGACATCGCGGCGACGCGCGCCTTCCTCGCCTGCCGGCGCTCGCGGCGCCGGTACCGGAACCGCGCGAATGCGCCCGCGCCGTCGGGATAGTCGGGCGCGCCGGCCGAGCTCGCCGACCGGCGACCTTTGTCCCGGCCGAGCTGCAAGCGCTCCTCGTTGCTCATCGCCCGACTCTCGCTTCATTCATCGGATCGAGGTTACGGGGGATTCCTGGCCGCGCCGCACTGCGTCTCAGGGACGTCAGGTCGCCGGCGCTGGCGCCGGATCCGGGGAGGGCTCCGGCGTCGGGGTGGGGTCCTCGGCCCGCGGCGCCTCCGGCGGTGCGGCGAGCGACTGCTGCAGGATCTGCGCGACGTCCAAGACCTTGACGTCCTCGCGGACCTCGCCCTCGCCGACCTTCGCGGCCACGGCGTCCGACAGCATGACCATGCAGAACGGGCAGGCCGTGGAGATCAGATCCGGATCGAGCCCGAGCGCCTCATCGGTGCGCTCGACGTTGATCCGCTTACCGATCTTCTCCTCCATCCAGAAGCGGGCACCGCCGGCGCCGCAGCAGAAGCCGCGTTCCTTGCACCGGTGCATCTCCTCCGAGCGCAGCTGCGGGATCGCGCCGAGCACCTCGCGCGGTGGCGTGTAGACCTTGTTGTGCCGGCCCAGGTAGCAGGGATCGTGGTACGTGACCTTCTTGTCCACCGGCTCGACCGGGGTGAGCTTGCCTTCGGCCACGAGCTTGCCGAGAAGCTGCGTGTGGTGGATGACCTCGAAGTGGCCGCCGAGCTGCGGGTACTCGTTGGCGAGCGTGTTGAAGCAGTGCGGGCAGGTGGCCACGATCTTCAGCGGCTCGGCCCGCGTTATGGAGTTCAGCGTCTCGACGTTCTGCATGCCCTGCATCTGGAACAGGAACTCGTTGCCCAGGCGCCGCGCCGGGTCACCGGAGCACGATTCGGCCGATCCGAGAACCGCGAACTCGACGCCCGCGACGTGCAGCAGCTCGGAGAACGCGATCGTCACCTTGCGCGAGCGGTCCTCGAGCGCGCCGGCGCAGCCCACCCAGAAGAGGTAGTCGATGTCGGCGTCCAACTTGGTGCCGGGTTGCGCGCGGCGGACCTCGAAGGACAGATCGTCCATCCATTCGTCGCGGCCCTTGTCCGACATCCCCCACGGGTTGCCCTTGTTCTCGATGTTGCGCAGCATGACGCCGGCCTCGGACGGGAACGCGGACTCGATGAGCACCTGATAGCGACGCATGTCGACGATGTGGTCGATGTGCTCGATGTCGACCGGGCACTGCTCCACGCACGCGCCGCAGGTCGTGCACGACCACAGCACGTCCGGGTCGATCACGCCGCCCTGTTCGGCGGTGCCCACGAGGGGGCGCATCGCCTGCTCGATCGTCGTGCCCTGGACGCGCGGGTACCCGGCCTCGGGAACGGCGTGACCGTGTTCGCTGCCCTCGGGCTTGAAGTCGGGCACCGAGTCGTTCGGGACCTCCTTGGTGCCGAAGATGTACGGCGCCTTGGCGAAGAGGTGGTCGCGGAGGTCCATGATCACGAGCTTGGGCGACAGCGGTTTGCCGGTGTTCCACGCCGGGCACTGCGACTGGCAACGCCCGCACTCGGTGCACGTCGAGAAGTCCAGGTAGCCCTTCCAGGTGAAGTCCTCGATCTTGCCGCGGCCGAAGACGGTGTCTTCGGACAGGTTCTCCGCGTCCGCGAAGTCGATGGGCTTGCCGTCGTCGTCGGTCACCGGCAACAGCGAGCCCAGCGCGGTGGGCTCGCGCTTGGTCAGCACGTTCAGGGGCGCCGTAGCGATGTGCAGGTGCTTGGAGTACGTGACGATGATCGTGAAGCCGAAGATCACGG
>JAVHVD010000310.1:0-10278 GCA_032160745.1 Pseudonocardiales bacterium | reverse complement strand
GGTGTCTCGATCGCGACGGTCTCCCGGGCGCTGCGCGGCCTGCCCGATGTCGCCGCGGCCACCCGCAACCGGGTGCTCGCGGCCGCGACCGAGCTGAACTACGTCGCCTCGCCGTTCGCCGCCCGCCTGGCCAGTGGACGCACGACCACGGTCGGACTCGTGGTGCCGTTCGTGAACCGCTGGTTCTTCGCCGAGGTCATCTCGACCGCCGAGGCGGCGCTGCGCCAGGCCGGGTTCGACCTGCTCCTCTACAACCTGGGCGATGAGAAGGGGCGAGCCCAGTTCTTCGATGTGATGCCGATGCGCAAGCGGGTGGACGGCGTCCTGGTCGCCAGCCTGGTTCTCGACGACTTCGAGTTCGCCGCGCTGACCGCGCTCAACCGCCCCGTCGGGCTGCTCGGGCTGGAGCGCGAAGGCTTCCTCTCGGCCCGCATCGACGACGTGCTGGCAGCCGGCAACGCCGTCGATCACCTCATCGGCCAGGGCCACCGGCGGATCGGGCTGATCGGCGGCGATACCGACGACCCGATGGCGTTCACCCCGCCGTTGCACCGGCGCGACGGTTACCGGGACGCGCTCGCCGCGGCCGGTCTGTCCGCCGACCCGGACCTCGAGCACCTCGGGTACTTCACCGTCGAGGGCGGTCGCGAGGCGGCCAAGCAGCTGCTCGACCTGCCCGATCGACCCACGGCGATCTTCGCCGAGAGCGACGAGATGGCCTATGGCGCGCTGCGCGAGATCCGTGACGCCGGGCTGCGGGTGCCCGAGGACCTGGCGGTGATCGGCTTCGACGACCAGCCGCTGTCGGAGCTGCTGGACCTCTCCACGATCCGGCAGCCGGTGGCCGATCAGGCGCTGGACGTCACCACCCGGCTGCTCACCCTGATCGCCGACGAGGTTGACGAGATGCCCGGCGATCCGGCCGTCGTCCTGCCGACCGAGCTCGTGGTCCGCGGTAGCTCCGTCGCCCCCGGACCCTAGGGTCCATCCATGACCTTGATGTTGGTGGACGCGGCGAACCTGTACTTCCGCGCCTTCTACGCACTGCCCGAGTCGATCACCGCCCCGGACGGGCGGCCGGTCAACGCGATCCGCGGATTCCTGGACATGTCGGCCGCGCTGATCGACCGGCGCCGACCCACCCGCTGGGTGGCCTGCCTGGACCTCGACTGGCGCCCGGCCTTCCGCGTCGAACTCGTGCCGTCCTACAAGGCGCATCGGCTGGCGAAGGACGGCAGCGAGGAGATCCCCGACCTGCTTGCACCGCAGATCCCGCCGCTGCTCGAGGTGCTGGGCGCCTTCGGCCTGGCCTGCGCCGGCGCCGCCGGTTTCGAGGCCGATGACGTCATGGCCACGCTCTCGCACCGGGACACCGAGCCGGTCGAGGTGGTGAGCGGTGACCGGGACATGCTCGCCCTGGCCACCGAGCGGGTCACCGTCCTCTACATCGGTAAGGGCATCGCGAAGCTCGAGGAGATGGGGCCGGCGCAGGTGCAGGTGAAATACGGCGTGCCGGCCGAGCACTACCCCGACTTCGCAGTGCTCCGCGGCGACCCGAGCGACGGCCTGCCCGGCGTTCCCGGCATCGGCGAGAAGACGGCGGCGGCGCTGGTGAACCGGTTCGGGCGCATCGAGGCGATGCTCGAGGCGGCCGCAGCCGGCGACGACGGCTTTCCCGCCGGCGCGGCCGGCAAGGTGCGCGCGGCCAAGGACTACCTCGCGGTCGCACCGGCCGCGGTTCGCGGCCGGCTCGATGTACCGCTCGACGTCATCGACGACGCGTTGTACGTCGAGCCCCGGGACGCCGACCGGCTCGACGCGCTGGCCGACGAGCTGGGGATCACCAGTTCCGTGCAGCGGTTGAAGAAGGCGATCGCGTCCGCGGTCGGCTGACTATCGGACCTGGTAGTTGCCCTTGGCCTTGTCCTTGATCGTCACCGTGAACGACTTGCCGCCGGCCGCACTGCAAGTAAACGTGTCGCCGTCCTTCTTCATCGTGAAGTCCTTGCCGTCGTTGCATTTCACGTTGCTCGCGCCGAGCTTGCTGCTGATGAACTTCTCCACAGCCGTGTGGCTGAGCTTCTTGTCGCCCTTGGATACGACCAGGAGGAGTACCGCGGCGACCGCGGCGACGACGAGCAGGGCGACCAGCGAGATGATCAGGCCCTTCTTGCTCTTCTTGCCGGTGGGCTGCTGCCCGTACGGCTGTCCGTAACCGGCCTGCTGGGTGTAGCCCGAAGACTGGCCGTACCCGCCTTGCGCGCCGTAGGCGGGTGCGCCGTACGCCGCGGACGACTGCCCGTAAGGCTGCTGCTCCTGGCCGTACCCGCCGCCGTAGCCTGCTCCGCCCTGGTAGCCCGGCTGCCCGTACGACTGCTGCTCTGGCTGCCCGTAACCGCCATACGACTGGGTGGGTTGATACCCCTGCTGCTGCCCGTACGGCTGCTGCGGCCCGTATTCCTGCTGCTGCCCGTACGGCTGCTGCTGCCCGTAGCCCGGCTGCCCGGCGCCGTACTGCGCGGTGTCCGAGGGGTTGTAGGGCGACCCCGGCGGTTGCCCGTAGGACGGGCCGGCCGGTGGGCCGTACGGCGACGCAGCCGGCGGCTGGCCGAACGAGGTCGTGGGCTGGTCGGCGGGGATGCTCGGCATGACCTGCGTACTGGACTCACCGCCGGGACCGGATGGGCTCGGAGCGGTGGGATCGAACTGCTGTTGCGGCGGTGCCATCGGCTGGCCGTAGGACGGCGGCTGGTAGGGCTGCTGGCCGTAGGACGGCGGCGCATAGGCGGGCGGCTGCTGGCCGTACCCCGGCGTGCCGGAACCCGGCTGCTGCGTCTGCGGGTACGCCGGTGCGGCACCGTCCGGCGCCTGACCTGATCCGGCGTCCGGGCCGTTGGTCTCATCATCGGCGGGCCGGGGCTCCTGCCAAGTCGGCTGGGCCGGCGGGCGCTGCGGCGCGGGGGGCTGCTGCGGCCACTGCTGGCCATCCTGCGGTGACTGCCCGGCCGGCGCGGCCTGCCCGCCTTGGGGCGGCTGTTCGCCCTGGGACGGCTGTCCACCCTGCGGGGATGGTCCGCGCTGCGGCTCCTGCCCACCCGTGTTGCCGGATTCGCTCATCGAAAGGCACCTTCTCTGTCGGTCGTCCAGGCCGGTGATGCACCGTTCCTCGGCCCGCGGCTCGGATCACGCTACTGCGTGCGTTGAAGTTGGGCATGAGCGGACACGGTCCTCGCCGAGATGTCGCCGGGCTGCCCTCAGGGCTGCATGCTCTGCGCGACGACGCCGCGGCGCAGCGCAGACACCGCGGCCCGCGCGGTCGCCGCAACCGCAGCGCCCTGGCGCGCGGGAGCGGGCGCGCCGGCGAGCTGGTCGAGCAGATCGATCACCTGCTTGCACCACCGGATGAAGTCGCCGGCCGACACCTCGTTGCCGCGTTCGGATGCCGCGGCGAGGACCCGGTCGAGCCGTTCCTGGCGGGCCCACCGGTACGTGGCCCACACGAAGCCGATCTGCGGCTCGCGGCTGCGCGGCAGGCCGACCTCGGCTTCGTCGTCGCTGAGGTCGGCCCAGAGCCGCGACGTCGCCGCCAACGCCGCGCGAACGGCCGGCGTCGGCATCGTGTCGACGAAGGCTTCGTCCCGCCGAGGTTCGTAGACGAGCGTCGACACAACGGCGGCCAGCTCGGCCGGGTCGAGCGCGTCCCAGGCGCCATCGCGCAGGCACTCGGCGGCGAGCAGGTCGGCCTCCGACCAGATCCGGGCCAGGCGCCGGCCGGCCGGCGTGGTCTTGTCACCGTCGAGGTAGCCGCGCTCGTCCAGCAGCCGGCAGATGCGGTCGAACATCCGCCCGAGCGAGCCGGTCCGTCCCTCGATCCGCCGACGCAGTCCGTCGTTCTCCCGAGCCAGCCGGCTGTGCCGCTCACCCCAGCGCGCGTGCTGCTCGCGGTCGGCGCACTCATGGCAGGGATGGGCACGCATCGCGCGACGCAGCCTCAGGACTTCTTCGTCCTCGTCCGTTCCGGCCGACCTGCGCCGGGCCGGCTGCGGATCCGGCACGTCGAGCGCCCGGACGCTGGCGGCGAGGTCCCGGCGCTCCTGCGGCGACCGGTGGTTGACGTTCTTGGGCACCCGGACCGTCCCCAGAACGTCGACCGACGTCGGGAAGTCGAGCATCGTGAGCCGACCGGACCACTTCGACTCGGTGACCACCAACGGGCGCGGATCGTCGGTCGGATGCACGCCGGGATCGAGGACGACGGCGAGGCCGGCCCGTCGGCCCCGCGGGACTCTGATGACGTCTCCACGGCGCAGCTTCTCCATCGACGCGGCGACCGCTCCGCGCCGCGCCTTCGACCCCTCGCGGGCAAGCGTCGCCTCCCGCTCGCTCAGCCGACGGCGGAGGTCGGCGTACTCGGCAAAGTCGCCGAGGTGGCACTGCATCTGGGCCTCGTGCTGGCGCAGCGTCTCGTCGTTGCGCCGGATCTGCTTGACCAACCCGGCGACCGCGCGGTCGGCCTGGAACTGCGCGAAGGACGACTCGAGCAGGTCCCGGGCCGCCGGACGCCCCATCTGGTCGACCAGGTTGACCGCCATGTTGTACGACGGACGGAACGACGAGCGCAGTGGGTACGTACGGGTGGAGGCGAGGCCGGCCACCCGCTGCGGGTCGACCTCCGGCGTCCACACGACGACGGCGTGGCCCTCGATGTCGATACCGCGGCGCCCGGCCCGACCGGTCAGCTGCGTGTACTCCCCCGGCGTGATATCGGCATGCGCCTCACCGTTGTACTTGGTCAACCGCTCGAGGACGACGGTGCGCGCGGGCATGTTGATGCCGAGCGCCAGCGTTTCGGTGGCGAACACCGCCCGGACCAGGCCGCGGACGAACAGCTCCTCGACCGTCTGCTTGAACGCAGGGATCAGTCCGGCGTGGTGCGCGGCGAAACCCCGCCGTAGCGCCTCGCGCCATTCCCAGAAGCCGAGCACATCGAGGTCCTCGGGCGGAACGCTGGCGGTGAACTCCTCGACGACCCGGTCGATCTCCGCACGCTCGTCCTCGCTCGTCAGCCACATGCCGGCGTACACACACTGCTTCGCTGCGGCATCGCAGCCGGCCCGGCTGAAGATGAAGGTGATCGCCGGGAGCAGGCCGTCGCGGTCGAGCCGCGCGATCACGTCGGGCCGGTGCGGCGGCCGCCAGCCGCGTCCGGGCCGGGCGCTGCTGCGTCGTCCGGGGATCGGGTCGAGGTAGCGGGTGCGGTCGGCGACGTGGCGCAAGAGGCCGGCGTCCAGTGTTGTGCCGTCGCCGCCGAAGAGGTCGAACATGCGGGTGCCGACGAGCACGTGCTGCCACAGTGGCACCGGCCGCTGCTCGTGCACGATCACCTTGGTCTCGCCGCGGACGGTGACGAGCCACTCGCCGAACTCCTCGGCGTTGGAGACGGTGGCCGATAGCGAGATCAGCCGGACCGCGGCCGGGAGGTGGATGATCACCTCCTCCCAGACCGCGCCGCGGAACCGGTCGCCGAGGTAGTGCACCTCGTCCATGACGACGTAGCCGAGGTCGGTGAGCGAGGTGCTGCCGACGTAGAGCATGTTGCGCAGTACCTCGGTGGTCATGACGACGACCGGCGCGTCCGGGTTTACCGCGTTGTCGCCGGTGAGCAGACCGACCCGCTCGGCGCCGTAGCGGTCGACGAGATCGTTGTACTTCTGGTTGGACAGCGCCTTGATCGGCGTCGTGTAGAAGCACTTCTGGCCGGCGGCGAGGGCCAGGTGGACCGCGAACTCGCCGACGATGGTCTTGCCGGCACCCGTGGGCGCGCAGACGAGGACCGAATATCCGTCCTCGAGCGCGACGCAGGCCTCGTCCTGGAACGGGTCCAGCTCGAACGGGTAGCCGGCCCGGAAATCGGTGAGGACCGGCCGGGCGGTTCGGCGCCGGGCAGCGGCGTACCGCTCACTCGGCGAGGACATGCCCCCACAGTAAGACGCGGCGTCAGGTCGAGTCGGACCAGTCCAGGCGTTCGGGGATCGCCGCGACCTCGGACGGCACGTCGTCCTCCAGATGCTGCTCCGCCCGCTCCTCCGCCTGCCGGCGCGCCTTCCGCCGATCGTGGATGATCGAGATCTGGATGGATATCTCGAACAGGATCACCATCGGTCCGGCCATCGCGCACATGGTGAACGGGTCGGTGCTGGGGGTCGCGACGGCGGCGAACAGGAAGATCAGGAAGACCCCGAGCCGCCGCGATTTCCGGAGGACGCTGGCCGGGAGCACGCCGGCGAAGTTCGCCATCACCACGATCAGGGGCAGCTCGAACGCAGCGCCGAACACCACCAGCATCAACGTGACGAAGGACAGGTAGGCCGGGATCGTCAGGATCGCCTGGACACCATTGCCGGCCGACCTCAGCAGGACGTTGAGGCCCTTGGAGAGGACGACGTAGGCCAGCGCCATGCCGGCGACGAAGAGCACCGTCGAGGCGACGACGAAGATGATCGTGTACTTGCGCTCGTTCTTACGCAGGCCCGGCGTAATGAACGCCCAGATCTGGTAGAGCCACAGCGGCCCGGTCATGACCGCGCCGGCCAGCACAGAGATCTTCAGCCGGGTGGTGAAACCGTCCAGCACGCCGGGATACGTGAGCACGCACTTCTCGCTGCCGGTCGGGGTGAACCGGTACTTCTCCGGAACCGAGCAGTACGGGTGCTTGAGGAAGTCGAGGATGGGGTTGTAGAGATACCAGCCGACGACGGCGCCCACGAGGACGATCAGGATGATGATGATCACCCGGCGGCGCAGCTCGCGCAGGTGATCGAGGACGGGCATCCGCCCGTCGGGATTCTTGGCGGCCCGACGCAGGCGCAGCGGCACGGCGACCACTGCTAGCGCAGACCGGCCGCGGCCACGCGTTCCTGCGTCTCGGCCACCCGTCCGCGCAGCTCGGCCAGCTGGTCGGCGACACCCTGGAGTCCACGGAGGTCACGCTGCAGCCGCTTCGCCTTCCAGCTGATCTCGTAGGCACAGAAGCCGAGGACGACCGCGGCCATCACGACCGCAGCGCCCCACGCGGCGATCGGTATCCAGTGCACGCTCCGACTCTACTTCGCGGCGTACGCGGCGAGGGCGCGCGCTGCCTCATCGCGGATCCCCTCGGCCAGCCAGTCCGGCGAGAGCACCTCGACCTGTCCGGCCGAGCCGAGTACGAGGGCACGCACCCAGCCCGGGTCGGCCACGCGCAGATCGACCCGGAGCTGTTGGCCGTCCTCGGTGACGTCCTCAGCCGGGTAGTAATCGGCCACCCACGCGTAGGCCGGACCCAGCCGTAACCCGACGAGCAGGTGTTCGGACGCCGGCTGGAACACGCCTTCGGACAGGTCCCGCAGCTGCACCCCTTCCGGCACGGACGACGGCTCATCGAGCAGAGTGACGTCCTCCATCCGGTCCAACCGGAACACGCGCATGCCCTCAGCCTGCCGGCACCACGCCTCGAGGTAGTTGCGGCCGTCGGCGTCGAACAGCCGCAGCGCGTCGATGGTCCGCTCGCCGGTTTCGTCGCGCGACGCGCTGTAGTAACGCAGGCGCAGGGCCCGCCGTTCGTCGATCGCGCGCTGCAGCACCGGCAGCAGCCGCTGCGTGTGGTCGAGCTCGACCGCCACCGTTGAGTCGTCGACCGCTCCGCCGGCCGCGGCTTCGACCTTGGCCAATGCCCGCTGCACCGCGTCGGAGTCGGCGAGCCCCGGCGTCTCGGCCAACGTCCGCAGAGCGACTACCAGCGCGAGCGCTTCCTCAGCCGTCAACCGCAGTGGACGGGACATGCCGGCGTCGAAGACGACCGACACCGTCTCACCCTCGAAGGAGAGGTCGATCAGGTCGCCGGGTCCGTGCCCGGGCAGCCCGCACATCCACAGCAAGGTCAGATCGCGTCGCAGCTGGGCCTCAGTGACGCCGAAGTCGGCCGCGGCCTGGGCGACATCGATGCCCGGACGCGCTTGCAGGTAGGGCACGAGCGCGAGCAGCCGAGGTAGCCGCTCCTCGTTGGCCGTCGCCATCACGCCTCACCGGCCGCTGCTCGTAGCCGCTCGACCACCGCGGCCACCAGGTCGGGCGGTTCGATCGCCATCGCGCTCGACCCGGCACCGGCGATGATCCGCGCGAGCCACTGGGTGTCGAGGAAGCCGATCGTCAGCACGCCGTCGGCCTCGGCCTGGGCGATCCGCCGCAGCTGCCCTCCGCCGGTGCCCGACACCCGCACCAGCGCCATCCGGTCGTCGTAAGGACCGCGCCCGGCGACCATCTCCAGCAGATCGACCTTCTCCGGCCGCTCGAACGCGGCGGGCTTCCCGATCGCCTCCACCGAGCCGACGATGCGTGAGAGCCGGAAGCTGCGCGGCTCCTGCCGATCGCAGTCGAAGCCGGCGACGTACCACCGGCGCTCCCAGGAAAGGACGCCCCACGGCTCGAGGGTGCGCCGCTCCGGTGCGCCGGCGCCTGCCCGTTTGACGTAGTCGAAGCTGACCACGGTCGCGGTCCGGGCCGCATCGAGCAGGGCGGGCAGGCTGGGGTCACTGGCGTCGAGGTGTGGCACCGCCCCCGGCGCCTCGGCGGCGCGGATCTCGGTGCCCGCCGCACGCAACTTGATCAGCGCCTGCCGGGCCGGCTCGCCGAGGGTGGCCGACTGCCACAGCCGTGCCGCAAGTCCGACCGCCGCCGCCTCCGCGGCGTCGAACTCGATGGGCGGCAGTTCGTAGTCACCACGCCGGATCCGGTAGCCGTCCTCGCTGTCGAAGTGGCTCTTGCGCCCGGTCTCCAGCGGGATGCCGAGCTCGCGGAGTTCGGCTTTGTCCCGCTCGAACATCCGCTTGAACGCCTCGTCCGTGGCCTTCGACCCGTCAGCGCCCTCATAGCCCGGGACGGCGTCGCGGATGCGCTCCGCGGTCAGGAACTGGCGGGTCGACAGCAGGCAGATGACCAGGTTGACGAGTCGCTCTGCACGCCGGGCCGCCATGTCCTCGAAACTAATGCCCCCACGTCCCCGGCGCGTGGTGGCGCGCGTAGGAACCCGGGTGACCATGTGTTCGATCCTCCCGCATCGGACCCCCGGCTGGCGAACCCGATCGCATGCGCAACCAACCCCGGGTGCGGCGTCCTACATCGAGGCGATGAGCTTCTCGACACGCTCGTCGACGCTGCGGTACGGGTCCTTGCACAGGACGGTCCGCTGGGCCTGATCGTTCAACTTCAGGTGCACCCAGTCGACGGTGAAATCCCGGCGGCGCTCCTGCGCGCGACGGATGAAATCGCCGCGCAGCTTGGCCCGCGTCGTCTGCGGCGGCACGCTCTTCGCCTCGAAGATGGACAGGTCCGACACGACCCGTTCGACGGCGCCCCGCGCCTGCAACAGGTAGTACAGCCCGCGCGTGCGGGAGATGTCGTGATACGCCAGGTCGAGCTGGGCGACCCGCGGTGAGGACAGCGGCAGGTCGTGCTTGGCCCGGTAACGCTCGATCAGCTGGTACTTGGTCGCCCAGTCGATCTCCCGGTCGATCATCGACAGGTCCTGCTTCTCGACGGCGTCGAGTGTGCGTCCCCAGAGCTCGAGCACTCGTTTGGACGAGGCGTCCTCGCCGGTGCGAGCGAGGAAGTCGACGGCCTTGCTGTAGTACTCGCGCTGGATCTCCAGGGCCGACGCGCTGCGCCCGGCCGCCAGCCGGACCGGGCGGGTGCCCGTCAGGTCATGACTGATCTCGCGAATCGCCCGGATCGGGTTCTCGAGAGTGAGGTCGCGGAACGTCACGCCGCCTTCGATCATCCGCAGCACGAGATCGGCCGAGCCGACCTTGAGCAGCGTCGTCGCCTCGTTCATGTTCGAGTCGCCGACGATCACGTGTAGGCGCCGGTAGCGCTCGGCGTCGGCGTGCGGCTCGTCGCGGGTGTTGATGATCGGCCGGCTGCGCGTCGTCGCCGATGACACGCCCTCCCAGATGTGCTCGGCGCGCTGGCTGACGCAGTACACCGCGCCGCGCGGCGTCTGCAGCACCTTGCCGGCGCCACAGATCAGCTGGCGGGTGACAAGGAACGGGATCAGGACGTCGGCGAGCCGGCTGAACTCGCCGTGCCGGCCCACCAGGAAGTTCTCGTGGCAGCCATAGGAGTTGCCGGCGGAGTCGGTGTTGTTCTTGAACAGGTAGATGTCGCCGGCGATGCCCTCGTCGTGCAGCCGCTTCTCGGCATCGACCACGAGCCCTTCGAGGACCCGCTCACCGGCCTTGTCGT
>JAVHVD010000309.1:0-15553 GCA_032160745.1 Pseudonocardiales bacterium | reverse complement strand
CTGGCGGCCGAGCAGCAGGCGGCGTTCGGCTACTCACTGCTCGGCCCGCGCCTGTCCGGCCCGGATCAGCAGCTCGCCGTCAGCTGCTCGGACGACCATGAGACACGGCGCGACGCCACCGCCGCTGCCATCGCCGGCGCGCAGCTCCGCCCGGTCGCTCCCAAAGCCGACTACCCGGCGTTGTACCCCGTTTCCGACGCCGCCGCGGCGCGGGCCCTCGCCGTCCGGCTCGAGGACGACTGCGCAGTCGCGTGGCGCTACCTGTACCTGCAGGCCGCGTCCGCCACCGGAGCGCGGCCCCGGGCACTGCGCGCCACCGCACAGGAGGCGCTGACGGCGAGCGCGGTGCGCGCGACCCGCTGGCGCGCCCTGAGCACCCCCGGCAAGGCCACCACCGCGTTTCCCGGCATCACCTGAGCCGCCACGGTCAGAACGCGGTCCCCGAAGCCGGTTCGCGATCGGCCAGCAGCGCCCGGTCGAGACGGGTGAGCAGTGCCGGGTCGGCACCGTCCACCCGTCCGGTGCGCGCGATCCGGGACAGCCGAGTGCCCCCGAGCGCCAGGGCGCCGAGATCCGCGACGTCCACCGTGACATGCGGGCTGCGCTCGGTGCGCGTGCACTCCGCACCGTCCGGCCCACCCCGCAGCAGGTAGCGGCCGTCGCCCAGGAGCCGGTCCCGCACGCCGATCACGCAATCGACCTCGAGGGCATAGGCCCGCCCACCCAGCAGCCGCTCGACATCGACCGGGCGCAGCCACAGCGAGTCCCCGAGGTGCGTCGTCTCGACACCGCGAGGGTCGGCCAGGAGCAGCGGCAGCGGATCGTCCAGCGGAATCCGGTAACTCTCGATCGAGCCGACCAGATCCATCGAGAGCAGCACCTGCCACAGCGCGGCGTGGGCCTGCGCCGTCACCGGCACGTAGTCCACCAGCACGCACTGGTGCTGCGGGTCGCCCGTGCCCCATTCCGACTTGATCCGGTAGGACACATAACCGTCCGGGTGGACGAGGTGGAACAGACCCGAGTTGCCCTCGCGCTGGTACTCGCGGTCCAGCAGCACGAACCGCCACCGCCGCTCGTCGCGACCGAGACCACCGGGTGACTGCCGTCGCCATCGCTCGTGAATTCCGGGTAGCACCTCCCGCGCCTGATCGGTGCTCAGCCGGCGCACGGCACTCGCGTCCACCGGCTCGAGCGGCCGCGCCCGGCGCCGGGTCACGCGCGCCCCGCGCACCTGCACCGCCACGCCGAACCCGTACCGGCCGTAGATGCCGCCCTCGCTGGCGCCGAGGATGGTCGCCGCGTCGCCGGCCAGGGCGCTCGCGCGTAGCTGCTGCTCGACGATCGACCGGAGGATCCCGCGGCGTCGATGCGTGATCTCGACCGACACCCACGTCAGTCCGGTCGCGGCGACGTCCCGCCCGCCCGGCATCGTCATGCGGAACGGCAGTTCTGCGCTGACTCCTACGACCCGGTCTCCGTCAAAGGCCGCCAGCATCCGCGACACGTCGATCTCGGCCGGGATGTCGGCGAGTTGGTCTGCGCTGTAGGACAGGCCGAAGCTGGCGGCATCGAGTTCTGTGACAGCGTCGAGCTCCTCGGGACGCGCGTAGCGGATCTCGACGGGCACGACCCTGAGCCTGCTCGGCCGGCCAAGCCGATTAGACGTGGGTCGGGTCGGCCTGGCTGAACTGGGCGCGGTACAGGCGCTCGTACGCGCCGTGCCGTTCGAGCAGTTGCGCATGGTTGCCCTGCTCGACGATCCGGCCATTCTCCATCACCAGGATGAGGTCGGCGTCGCGGATGGTCGACAGCCGGTGCGCGATCACGAAGCTGGTCCGGTTCTGCCGCAGCGCGGCCATCGCGTGCTGCACCAGCAGCTCGGTCCGCGTGTCGACCGCGCTGGTCGCCTCGTCCAGGATCAGCAGCGACGGCTGGGCGATGAACGCCCGAGCGATCGTGATGAGCTGCTTCTGTCCGGTGGACAGATTGCTCGACTCCTCGTCGAGGACGGTGTCGTACCCGTCAGGAAGGGACTGCACGAACCGGTCGACGTAGCTCGCCTTGGCCGCCTCGAGGATCTCCGCCTCGGAGGCGCCCGGCTTGCCATAGGCGATGTTGTCCCGGATGGTGCCGCCGAACAGCCAGGTGTCCTGCAGCACCATGCCGATCTCCGAGCGCAGATCGTCCCGGCGCATCGTGGCGATGTCGATGCCGTCGAGCGTGATCCGGCCACCCTTCAACTCGTAGAAGCGCATCACCAGGTTCACCAGCGTCGTCTTGCCCGCGCCGGTCGGTCCCACGATGGCGACCGTGTGGCCGGGCTCGGCCACGAGCGACACGTCCTCGATCAGCGGCGTGTCCGGCCGGTAACTGAAGGTGATGTGTTCGAACTCGACCCGTCCGTGCCGCTCGGCCGGCCGGGCCGGTGCCTTGGGATCGGCCGTCTGCTCCGGCGCGTCCAGCAGGTCGAAGACCCGCTCGGCGGACGCGACGCCGGACTGGAGCAGGTTGGCCATGGACGCGAGCTGGGTGAGCGGCTGGGTGAACTGGCGCGAGTACTGGATGAACGCCTGCACATCACCCAGGCTCATCGACCCGGACGCCACGCGCAGGCCGCCGACGACCGCGACGGCCACATAGTTCAGGTTCCCGATGAACATCATCGACGGCATGATCAACCCGGAGACGAACTGCGCCCCGAAGCTGGCCTTGAACAGCGCGTCGTTGTGCTCGGCGAACGCCTCTTCCACCTCGCGCTGCCGGCCGAACACCTTGACCAGTTCGTGCCCGGTGAACGACTCCTCGATGTGCCCGTTCAACCGGCCGGTGTGCCTCCACTGCGCGACGAACTGGCCCTGCGACCGCTTGGCGATCGTCTTGGTGACGAACACGGACACCGGGATCGTGATGAGCGCGATGAGCGCCAGCAGCGGCGAGATGACGAACATCATCGTGACCACGCCGACCACGGTGAGCAGTGACGTCAACAGCTGGCTCATCGTCTGTTGCAATGTGGTCGAGATGTTGTCGATGTCGTTGGTTACGCGACTGAGCGTCTCGCCGCGCGGTTGCTCGTCGAAGTACGGCAAGGGCAGCCGGTTGAGCTTGTCCTCGACTTCGGCGCGCAGCCGCAGGATGGTGCGCTGCACGACGCCGTTCAGCACGTAGCCCTGCAGCCAGGACAGCAGTGCGCCCGCCACGTAGATGAGCGTCACCAGCAGCAGGACGTTGCCGAGGGCGTCGGTGTCGATGCCTTGGCCGGGTACGACGTGCATGCTCTGCAGCAACGCGGCGAAGTCGTTGTCGCCGCGAGCGCGGGCGGCGTTGGTGACCTGGTCGAGCGACTGCCCGGCCGGGAGCCGGTCGCCGAGGAACCCCTTGAAGATGATGTCGGTGGCCCGGCCGAGGATGCGCGGACCGAGCACCGTCAGCGAGACGCTGCCGACGGCGAGCACGAGAACGCCGACGGCCAGCCAGCGTTCGGGGTACAGCCGGCGCAGCAATCGTTTCGCCGATGGTCCGAAGTTCATCGACTTCTCGGCCGGCATACCTGCGGTCATCCACGGCGGACCGCCGCCGCGGCGGGCGTCCTGACCGGCGGGCGGAAGGCGCTTCGGGGTGACCGCGCCGTTCGCCGGGCTCATGCCGCGTCCTCGGCGCTGAGCTGGCTCTGGACGATCTCGGCGTAGGGGGCGCAGGTCTCGACCAGCTCGTCGTGCGTTCCCGCGCCGACGATCTTGCCGTCGTCCAGGACGATGATCCGATCGGCGTCCAGGATCGTCGAGACCCGTTGCGCGACCACGAGCACGGCAGCGTCACCGGTGATCGGCTGCAACGCGGATCGCAGCCGGGCATCGGTGCCTGGGTCGAGTGCGGAGAACGCGTCGTCGAAGAGGTAGATCTCCGGACGACGCACGATCGCCCGGGCGATCGCCAGCCGCTGCCGCTGCCCGCCGGACAGGTTGGTTCCGCCCTGCGCGACCGGCGCGTCGAGGCCCCCGGAGAGATTCTCGACGAAGTCTCGGGCCTGCGCCACCTCCAGCGCCGCCCACAGTTCGTCGTCCGTCGCGTCGGGCTTGCCGTGCCGCAGGGTGCTGGCCACCGTGCCGGAGAACAGGTAGGAGCGTTGTGGGACGTAGCCGAGCCGGCTCCACAGCAGGTCGGGGTCGAGTTGGCGGACGTCCACGCCGTCGACCAGCACGGTGCCTGAGGTGACGTCGATCAACCGAGGCACCAGCGACAGCAGTGTCGTCTTGCCGGCTCCGGTGCTGCCGATGATCGCGGTCGTGCGACCCCGCTCGGCCGTGAACGAGATGCCGTCCAGGACGGGAGCCGCCGCGCCCGGATAGCAGAACGAGACGTCATCGAACTCGACCCGGCCCGCATCACGCAGTTCGGTGACCGGCAGCTTGGGTGGCACGACCGACGACCGGGTGTCCAGCACCTCGACGATGCGCTCGGCACACACCGCGGCGCGCGGAATCATCATCAGCATGAAGGTGGCCATCAGCACCGACATGAGGATCTGCGTGAGGTAGCTCAGGTATGCCGTCAGCGAGCCGACCTGCATCTGACCCGAGTCGACCAGGCTGGCGCCGAACCAGAGCACGGCCACGCTGGACGCGTTCAAGACGAGCATGACCGTCGGGAAGATCAGCGCCATCAGTCGCCCGGCGCGCACCGCGGTGGCGGTGAGTTCTTCATTGGCGGCGCCGAAGCGCTCGCGCTCGACGGGCTCGCGGACGAAGGCCCGCACCACCCGGACTCCGGTGATCTGCTCGCGCAGCACGCGGTTCACCTGGTCGATGCGGTCCTGCATCAGCCGGAACTGGGGCACCATTCGGCGCACGATCAGCGCGATCAGGACGGTCAGCAACGGCACGCTGACGCCGAGCAGCCAGGCCAGGCCGAGGTCCTGCCGCAGCGCCATGATCACGCCGCCGACGGCCATGATCGGTGCCGCCACCATCATCGTGCAGGTCATGACGACCAGCATCTGCACCTGCTGCACGTCATTCGTCGTCCGGGTGATCAGGGAGGGCGCGCCGAAGTGGGCCACCTCACGGGCGGAGAAGCTGTTCACCCGGGCGAACAGCGCCCCGCGCACGTCTCGGCCGAAGCTCATCGCCGTCCGCGCGCCGAAGTAGACGGCGACCGCCGAACAGGCGATCTGCGCGAGGCTCACCGCCAGCATCCAGCCGCCCAGCCGCACTATGTAGCCGGCGTCGCCCTTGGACACGCCGTTGTCGATGATGTCGGCGTTCAGACTCGGCAGGTACAGCGCGGCCATGGTCCCGAGAAGCTGCAGCAAGACGATGGCGGTCAGCCAGCGCCGGTACGGTCGTAGCCGGTCACGCAGCAGCCGGACGAGCATGCCCCTCCTCGGGATTTAGATCATGGTCGACGTCGAGTCCATCAGAAGCATGCAAGTCGGTACTGGCACGCGGCGTACGTCGCACTGTCAGTACCGGCAGTCTGTCCGGAGACCCGTCGCGGACGCGCTCAGAACAGCACGGTCGAGAGGACGGCGGCCTGGCGCAGTCCGAGCCGGTCGTACACGCGCCGCGCCGCGAAGTTGAAGTCGTTGACGTAGAGACTCACGGTCGGGGCGAGGGTGAGTGCGTGCCGCAGGACGACGGACAGGGCGGCGGTGCCGATGCCGCGTCCACGCAGGTCCGGCCGGACCCACACGCCCTGCACCTGGCAGGTCTGGGCCGACACCGCGCCCAGGTCGGCCTTGAAGATCACCTCGCCGTTCTCGACGATGCCGAACGCGCGCCGTTCCCGGATCAGGCCCGCGGTGCGTCGGCGGTAGTCGCCCGCGCCGGACGCGACATACGGCGAGATGCCGAGTTCTTCGGTGAACATCGCCGCGGCCGCGGGCAGGTATTGCTCGAGCTCGTCGGCACGGATGGGCCGCACCCTGGGGTCGTGCCGCTCCAATGGGCCGGTGCGATCGAGCATCAGCAGCGGCTGCTGCGCGCGGATCGCTCGGGCCGGCCCCCAAACCGACGCCAGGGCCTCCCACATCGCGCCGACGGCCGCGGCCCGTCCGACGATCGAGGTGCAGACGCGTGGCGCGCCGGCGACGTGCTGGGCGAGCGCCTGCCACTCATCCGCGCCGCCGCCGATCGGCAGCAGGTTGCCGCCGGAGAACGCGGCGCCGGTCAGCCGACCCTCCCGGTCACGGACGCCGAGCAGCGCGCCGCCCAAGCGACGCCGTTCGACGGTGGCCAGGGCGCGGAGGCGGGCGCTCACGACGACGTTGACGAGGGGGTCGGCGTCGACCAGTTCGATCAGGTCGTCACGGTCGCGGTCGTCCAGGAGGTCGACCCTCAGTGCCGGGCGGCGCAGCGTCGAGCTCACCCGGTCGACGGTAGCCGAGTCGGCTGTGCGCGCCATACTCGACGCGATGTCCTCCGTCCCGCCCGCCCGGCACCTGTTGCGCGCCAAAGATCTCGCCGACGCCCGCTTCGCCGAACCGCTGACCGTGGCCGATCTGGCGCGTGCGGCCGGCCTTTCCCCCGCGCACTTCAGCCGGGCCTTCCGGCGGACGTTCGGCGAGTCGCCGCACGTGTATCTGCTGACCCGCCGCCTCGAGCGTGCCGGGGCGTTGCTGCGCACGACCGACCGCTCGGTGGCCGACATATGCATGGCTGTGGGTCTGACGAGTGTCGGCTCGTTCACGACGTCGTTCACCCGTGTGTTCGGGAAGTCGCCAACGGCCTATCGCGCCTCGTTCCCGCCGGCCGTCGCGTACGCGATCGTCCCGGCCTGCATGGTGCGGGCCTACGGCCGCCCGCAACACCGCACGTTTCGAGAAGACGGGGCAACCGGGCCGTCCCTACCGTCATCTGCACCGACCGAATCCGAGACCGGAGGACAGAAATGATCAAGGTGGGAAACACGCAAGTATGGGTCCACGACCAGGACGTGGCGCTCGAGTTCTACACGAAGAAGCTCGGGATGGAAGTGCAATCGGACGTCACCATGCCGGAGATGGGCGACTTCCGCTGGCTGGCCGTCGCGCCGAAGGGCCAGGACGACTTCTCGATCGTGCTCATGGCTATTCCCGGGCCGCCGGTGCTCGACCCCGAGACCGCAGACCAGGTCCGCGACCTGATGAGCAAGGGCTTCGCCGGCACGGTGTTCCTGGTGACCGAGGACTGCCAGAAGGCCTACGAGGAACTCAGCGGGCGGGGCGTCGAGTTTCAGGAGACGCCGGAGGAGCGGCCCTACGGCATCGACGCCGGCTTCCGGGACCCCTCGGGAAACAGCTTCCGGCTGACCCAGGTGAAGCCCGGCGTCGTCTGATCCTGCGGATCTCGGTACCGCTCGCACCGCACGGGTGCGAGCGGTACCTCGGTCAGTCGGGTCAGGCGCCGCGGCCCGTGACCTGCTGGAGGCGCTCGATCTCCTGGCTGGCCTGGGCTTTCGTGAGGTCGCGCTTCGGCTCCTCGCCGGCCTCGCGGGTGAGCGTCTGCAGGTAGGACCGCTGCGGCCCGGTCATCGGCTCGTCGCCGGTCACCCACTCGTCGGTCGGCCGCTCGGCCTGGGGCGTCACGTCGTTGGCAGTGGACACAGCCGCTCCTTCAGGATCGAATGTACGTTCGATCCCGGCCTACCCGCCGAAGCCTCGTCGATAACTCACGTGACCGACACGGTGGGCGCGCCGGTCTCGCCCATCTCCTCGGCCATCCGCAGCGCTTCTTCGATGAGGGTCTCGACGATCTGGGACTCAGGGACGGTCTTGATGACCTCGCCGCGGACGAAGATCTGACCCTTACCGTTGCCCGATGCCACACCGAGATCGGCCTCGCGCGCCTCCCCGGGACCGTTCACCACGCAGCCCATCACCGCGACGCGGAGGGGGACCTCGATCCCGTCCAGCCCGGCCGTGACCTTCTCCGCCAGCGTGTAGACGTCCACCTGCGCGCGGCCGCAGGACGGGCAGGACACGATCTCGAGCCGGCGCTGCCGCAGGTTCAGCGATTCGAGGATCTGCAGGCCGACCTTGACCTCCTCGACCGGAGGCGCGGACAGGGAGACGCGGATGGTGTCGCCGATGCCCCGCGAGAGCAGGGCGCCGAAGGCCACCGATGACTTGATCGTCCCCTGGAACGCCGGCCCGGCTTCGGTGACGCCCAGGTGC
Source organism: Pseudonocardiales bacterium (assembly GCA_032160745.1). Taxonomy (GTDB): domain Bacteria; phylum Actinomycetota; class Actinomycetes; order Mycobacteriales; family Jatrophihabitantaceae; genus Jatrophihabitans. The sequence continues at coordinate 7,398 of JAVHVD010000309.1, read as the reverse complement.
AGCGGGTAGTCACACGCCTCGGAGAGCTGCTCGTAGGCGCGGACCATGACGACCGGATCGTTGTGCTTGACCGAGATCTTGAAGTCACGGAAGCCGTGCTCCTCGAACAGCGACGCTTCCCACAGCGCCGACTCGACCAGGGCCTCGGGCGTCGCCTTGCCGTACTTCGCGAGCAGGCGCTTGTCCAGTGAGCCGGCGTTGACGCCGATCCGGATCGAGACACCCGCGTCCGCGGCGGCCCTGGCGATGTCACCGACCTTGTCGTCGAAGGCCTTGATGTTGCCGGGGTTGACCCGCACGGCGGCGCAGCCGGCGTCGATGGCCGCAAAGACGTATTTCGGCTGGAAGTGGATGTCGGCAATCACCGGGATCTGGCTGTGCTTGGCGATCTCCGGCAGCGCATCGGCGTCGTCCTGGGACGGCACCGCGACCCGGACGATGTCGCAGCCGGTCGCGGTCAGTTCGGCGATCTGCTGCAGAGTGGCGTTGACGTCCGACGTCAGGGTCGTCGTCATCGACTGGACGGAGATCGGCGCGTCGCCGCCGACGGCCACTGATCCGACCTTGATCTGACGGGTCTTGCGCCGAGGGGTCAGGACGGGGGGCGGCGGAGCCGGCATTCCCAGGTTTACTGCCATGAGAGCGATTATCCGCCTAACGGGTTGATGGGCTTGACGATGTCCGCATACAGCGTGAGCAACGTCAGCACGATGAGCACCGAGGCGACCGCATACATGACCGGCAGCATGGACGCGGTATCGACGAAGATCTGCCGCCGGGGCGGCGGGGGCACGACTTCACCGTCCGGCCCGACCTCGACCGGTCGGCGCCGTTCGCGCAGCCGGGCCGAGCCCCGTTTCACCGCCTCGACGAGCGCGCCGGCCACGTGCCCGCCGTCGAGCGGCAACAGCGGCAGGAGGTTGAACAGGAACAGCAGCAGGTTGACGCCGGCCAGCAGGTTGATCAGGACGAATACCTTGTCCTGCACGCTGAGCAGATCGCTGCGGGCGTAGTCGCCGGAGATCCGACCGATGCCGACCACGCCGACCGCGCCGTTCGGGTCGCGCTGCTTACCTTCGAAGACGGTCTGGTACAGGCTTTGGATCTTCTCGGGATACTTGCCGAGCGCGTCCACGCCCAGCTTCAGCTGCGCGCCGATCTGACCGGGGATGGCCGTGATCGACAGCGGCTGGTAGAAGTCGTGCGTCGTCGGCGCGAAACCGATGAACCCGACCGTCTCGACCTTCGTGTGCGCGTTGTCCACGTAGTTGGGGTTGGCGACCGGCGTGATGTGCAGCGTGACGTCCTTGCCGCCCCGCATGACGACCACGGTGAGCGACTGGCCGGCCGCCGGGCGGATGAGCGCACTGAGCTGGTTCCAGTCGGTGATCTTCACGCCGTTGATCGACTCGAACTGGTCACCGACCTTCAATGCGGTGAGCGCGGGCGTCGGCTTGGCCCCCGGTGGGCACTCCGTGCCGTTCGCCTGGGCCGAGTTGGCCGGCACCACACACTTGAGGACAGTGCCGACCGTGGTGGTCTCGTCCTGGTGCGGCTTGCCCAGTGTGGTCAGCAGCACGGTGAACAGGACCAGGAAGATCAGCAGATTCATGAACGGCCCGCCGAGCATGACGATCATCTTCTTGCCCGGGGTGAGGCGGTAGAACTGTCGATGCTCGTCGGCCGGGTCGACCTCGGCCCGGCTCATCTGGCGGAAATCCTCGACGGCGGTCGCCATCCGGCGCGGCCAGCGCGAGACCTTGCCGTCCGGACGAGGCGGGACCATGCCGATCATCCGGATGTAGCCGCCGACCGGGATGCTCTTCAGCCCGTACTCGGTGTCACCGCGCTTGCGTGACCAGATGGTCGGCCCGAAGCCGACCATGTACTGGGTGACCTTCACTCCGAACTTCTTGGCCGGCACCATGTGCCCGATCTCGTGCAGCGCGATCGAGACCAGCAGGCCGAAGGCGAAGATGAGCACGCCGAGGGTGTAAAGCAGCCAGGAAGGCACGGTCGGCTCGCTCCTCTCGGCTGCGCTACTCGGTCAGGACGGTCCGGTTCGTGACGCTCGGGTGGAGGAGAGCGCGCGGGACCGGCCGCGTGCCCACTCCTCCGCCTGTTCGACGTCCACGACGGTACCCGGGTTCCCGACGGTGCCGTGCCGTTCGCTCAGCCATTCGGCCAGCACATCCCCCAGGGTATCGACGATCTGCAGGAAGCCGATGGCGCCGTCGTGAAACGCGGTGACCAGCTCCTCGTTGGCCGCGTTGTACACCGCCGGGGCGCAGCCACCGGCCAGGCCCGCCCGCCGGGCCAGGTCGACGGCCGGGAACGCATCCGTGTCCAGGGGTTCGAACGTCCAGGACTGCGCTGTGGTCCAGTCGACCGCGAGCGCCGCGCCCGGGACCCGGTCCGGCCAGCCGAGGGCCAGTGCGATCGGCAGGCGCATGTCCGGCGGGGAGGCCTGGGCGATCGTCGAGCCGTCAGTGAACTCGACCATGGAATGGACCACCGACTGCGGGTGCACGACGACGTCGATTCGGTCATAGGGAATTCCGAAGAGCAGGTGCGCCTCGATCACCTCGAGGCCCTTGTTCACCAGCGTCGCCGAGTTGGTGGTGACCAACTTGCCCATGTCCCAGGTGGGATGGGCGAGCGCGTCGCTCGGCGTGGCCTCGGTCAGCTCGGCCCGGCTGCGACCGCGGAACGGCCCGCCGCTCGCCGTGAGCACCAGGCGGCGCACCTCGTCGGCCGTTCCGGCGCGCAGGCACTGGGCGAGGGCGGAGTGCTCGGAGTCGACGGCGACGAGCTGGCCCGGTGCGGCCCGGGCGGTGACGAGCGGGCCGCCGGCGATGAGCGACTCCTTGTTCGCCAGCGCGACCACCAGCCCGGCTTCGAGCGCGGCCAGCGTCGCGCGCAGACCCTGCGAGCCGGCGACGGCGTTCAGCACCACGTCACAGCCCAGCTGGGCGAGCCGGGTCGTTGCATCGGGCCCGGCGTGGATCGTCGGCGGTGGGACGTCACCCGGCCAGGCGGCGTCCAGCAGAGTGCGCAGCTCGTCCGCCGCATCGGCGCGTCCGACACCGACCGCCCGGACTCGCAGTCTGGCCGCCTGTTCGGCGAGCAGGGCGACGTTTCCGCCCCCGGCGGCCACCGCCGTCACCCGGAACCGTTCGGGCGCGTGGAGGACGACGTCGATGGCCTGGGTGCCGATCGAACCGGTGGAACCGAGCAGGACGACGTCCCGGGGCCGGGTCATCAGCGGGCCTGCAGGGTGTGCGGGCCGAGGTCGGCCAGGGTCGAGTTGCCGGACAGCGCCAACCCGAGATCCAGGTCGGCGAGCAGACAGCGCAGCACGTGCCGGACACCGTCGTAACCGTCGAGCGCGAGCCCGTACACCCACGGCCGGCCGACGAAGGTCGCCTTGGCGCCCAGCGCGACCGCCTTGAGCACGTCCGAGCCGGTACGGATACCGGAGTCGAACAGCACCTCGAGCCGGTCGCCGACCGCGGCCACGATGCCGGGCAGCGCGTCCAACGAGGCGATGGCGCCGTCGACCTGACGACCGCCGTGGTTGGAGACCACGATCCCGTCCATCCCGGCGTCGGCCGCCCGGCGCGCGTCGTCGACGTGCTGCACGCCCTTGAGCACGATCGGACCGTCCCAGTGATCGCGGATGAAGCCCAGGTTGTCCCAGGTGTGGTCGGTGCCGGTGAACATCGGCAGCCAGCGCAGCACCGCGGCCTGCAGGTCGTCCTCCGGCGCCTTCTCGAGGCCGGCCAGGAAAGCCGGATCGGAGAAGTAGGTGGCCAATCCCTTGCCGGTGAGGAACGGCAGGTAGGCGTGGTCGAGATCGTGCGGGCGCCAGCCGAGCAGCCAGGTGTCCAGCGTGACGACGAGCGCGGAGAACCCCGCGGTCTTGGCTCGGGCGAGGAAGCTGGCGCACACGTCCTCGTCGTTCGGCCAGTAGAGCTGGAACCAGCGGACGCCGTCACCGTTGGCCTCGGCGACCTCCTCCATGGAGTACGACGAGACCGTCGAGAGGATCATCGGGATGCCGAGTTCGGCAGTGGCTCGGGCGACGGCGAGTTCCCCGTCGGGATGCATGATCCCCTGCACGCCGATCGGCGCGGTGACGACCGGGGCCGGGATCGTGGTGCCCAGGACCGTGACCTGCGGAGTGCGGGCGGTGGCGCCGGTCAGCATGCGCGGCACGATGCGCCAGTGGTCGAAGGCCTCCAGATTGGCCCGGTAGGTCGCGCCCGAGCCGGCGGCGCCGGCCGCGTACCAGTACGGCTCGGGGTCCATCCGTTCCTTGGCGTAGGCCTCGAATGCACTGAGGTCGGTGGTGAGGTCGGGGCGCTTGCCGGCCATGCCGTGCAGGTAGATCTCGCTGGAGTACATCGACAGCGGCGGCGTCGTCATGCCTGCATCTTGCCAAGCCGGGGGTGGAGGCTCGTCCAGGGCGGAGCTTTTCCCCGGACCTGACCGGTTGCCCGGCGCTCTTCCCCGGAGCTGACCGGTTGGCGGTGCGTGAAGCGGTCACCTGCGGGGAAGACCGTCCGACCCAAGGCAAGGCTGACCGGCTCAGGCGAACAGGGCCTTGCCCCACCAGTCGCCGGGCCCGCGCAGGCCGGGCGGAACGGCGAACAGCCCGCTGCCGGTGTGCCGGATGTACTCGTTCAGCGCGTCGTGGCTGCCGAGCTTGCGCTGAATCGGCACGAACTGCTTGCGCGGATCCTTCTGGAAGCAGACGAAGAACAGCCCCGCGTCCAGCAGGCCGGTGTTGGAGTCGATCCCGTCGGTGTAGGAGTATCCGCGGCGCAGCATCTTCTGGTTCGCGTTCGTTTCCGGCGCGGCGAGTCGGACGTGCGCGTCGGTCGGGATCACCGGCTTGCCGGCCTTGATCGCCTGCAGGTCGAGCTTGTCGAACTCGTGCTTGCCGGTCAGCGGGGCACCGGAGGTCTTGAACCGGCCGATCACGTTCTCCTGGTCGAGCAGGTAGTCGGTGTCCCACGACTCGATCAGCATGCGGATCCGCCGGGCGACGAGATAGCTGCCGCCGGCCATCCACTCCTGCTCCGCCTCGGCTCCGACCCAGACGAAGGCGTCGAGGTCCGTCTGGTCCTCGTTCTTGATGTTGTTGGTGCCGTCCTTGAAGCCGAGCAGGTTGCGCTCGGTCTCCTGGGACGTCGACGTGGAGGATGTGCGCCCGAAGCCGAGCTGGGACCAGCGCATGACGGCGGTGCCCCGAGCCAATCGGGCGAAGTTCCGGATCACGTGGAAGGCGATCGTCGGGTCGTCGGCACAGGCCTGCACGCACACGTCCCCGCCGCTGCGGTTCGGGTCCTGCGTGTCACCGGGCAGCGCCGGGATGGCGGCCAGTGCGGCCGGGCGCTTGGGCGCGAGGCCGAAGCGGTCATCGAACAGCGACGGGCCGAAGCCGACCGTGATCGTCAGCTTGGCCGCGCCGAGGCCCATCGCCTCGCCCGTGTCGATCGGCGGCGCGTGCGGCGACGTCTGCACCGCGCCGATCGGCAGCGCTTTGGTCAGCTGTGCGGCCGCGGCGGCCCAGCTGCCGAGCATGACGGCAACGGCGTCCCGATCGGCCGCGGTGACGTCGAAGGCGGCGAAGGCAAGCCGGTCCTGGGCCTTCGTGGCGATGCCGGCCTGGTGCGCTCCGTAGAACGGAACCGTGTTCGCCCCGGAGGACGAATCGGTCGGCTCGGTCGCCTTGGCGACGCCGAAGCCGGCACCGCCGGCGGCCAGCACGCCGGCGGTGCCGAGCGCACCGCCGAGGAATCTCCGGCGCGACGTGTGCGATCGGGTGACTTCTTCGGTCATGCGTTCGCGACCTTGCCGGCCACCTTGGACAGCGGCTCCTGCACCGCCTTGACCGCGGCGGCGAGCGCAGTCTTGTCGGCCCGGGTCAGCTGTGGGTAGAGCTTGTAGCCGGACGGGTTGCTGTCGGTCCGGTGAGTCTCGACCAGCGTGTCCAGCGCGGTGAACGCCGTCCGGATGGTCTTCGACAGCGCGGGATCGACCCTGTCCAGCGCCGGCTGCAGCTGCGCGAACGCCTGCTCGGCACCTTCGTCGTTGTTGGCGATGTCGAGCAAATCGATGCGCGAGTACCGCTCCTCCTCGCCGGTGATCTTTCCGGCGGCCACCTCGTCGAGCAGCTCCTGCGCGCCGTTCGCGAGCTCGGTCGGCTGGTACGCGAGGCCGGTTGTCAACTTCTGCAGGCGCGTGACGTCGGACACGAGCTTGTCGCCGAACGTGGCCATGCCGGCCAGCGACTTCTGCTGGAACAACGCCTTTTCGATGCGGTGGAAACCGCGCCACTTCGAGGCGGGAGCGTCGCCCTCTCGCAGATCGATGTCGGCGTCGATGGAGTCGTTGCCGATGACGAAGGACTCGGCGACGGGCTCGATCTTCTCGTAGAACGGACGCGCCGCGATGTACGCCTGCTGTGCGTCGGCGAGGTCGGTTCCGTGCAGGGCAGTCTGCAGCTTCGTGGTCGCGGTGAGCAGCGCAGCGATCTGGGTGTCGACGTAGGTGGCATAGCCCTTCGTTGCCGCGTTCAGCAGGGCGGTCACGCTGGCGTCGCCGGTCGCCTTGGACGAGCCGGTGACGGTGATCGTTCGGCGTTCGGTGCTCGCCCCGGGGCAGTACAGCGTGTACTTGCCGGCCGTCACCGACACGGCGAACTCGCCCTTGAACCCGGGCGGCACGTTCTCCTTCTCGCCCACGATCCGCTGACCGCTGAGCAGCTCGACCTCGCTGACCGCCGTGGCGTCGTGATTCGTGATCTTGAACGTGACCGCACCGGCCTGGAACGCGTTGCGATCGGGCACGCAGCCCTCAGCTGCGGTCACCGTGACCGTGGCGACCCGCGGGTCGCTCGACGCGGCGGCCCCGCCCGCCGGTTCGCTTCCGGAACCGGAGCTCGAGCAGGCGGCCAGCGACCAGGCGACGGCGATCCCGGTTGCGACGCCGGCAAGCGGATGACGAGCAAGCATCGAGGTATCTCCGGGAGGGTAGGGAGCCGGCCGACAACTTAGGGCAGCCTAACCTAACTACGAACGAGGGACCCTGCGGGTGTCGTCACACTGGCCGGCGTCGCGGCCCGGCGACGGCGAGCGGCGAGACCGAACCCGAGCGCCGCGAGCAGCGCTACCGCGGCCAGGGCCGCGCACCAACCGGCCAGCGTGTCGAGGACGAAGCGCCGGTCGAGCTGGCCGTGCGCGTGCCGCGCGGCGGCGGCGGCCTCGTTCACCGCCGCGGTCGGCAATCCGATCTTCGCCTGTGCGGCCGGCGCGGTCAGCAGAAAGACCCGGTCACCGCTTCGAGCGGTGACGCTGACCGACTCGGACCAGGAGAGGTCGACGACGCGGT
>JAVHVD010000308.1:0-4895 GCA_032160745.1 Pseudonocardiales bacterium | reverse complement strand
AGATCGCGAAGGTGCGCGAGCTGTTCGGCGGAAGCTACCTCGACAGCTACGACAAGCACGGCCTGGTCGGTCCGCGCAGCGTGTTCGCGCACAACGTCCACTCGACCGAGGATGAGCTCGAGCTGCTGGGCGGCACCGGCGGCGCTGTCGCCCACTGTCCGACCAGCAACTGCGCGCTGGGCAGCGGACTGTTCGCGCTCGACCGGCACGTGGCGCACGGCGTCCCGGTCGCCCTCGGCACGGATGTCGGTGCCGGCACCGGCGTGTCGCTGTTCAAGGAGGGCCTACAGGCCTACTTCGTGCAGCGAATGCGCGGGCCGGACGGACTCGCGCTCACGCCCGCTCACCTACTGCACCTGGCGACGGCGGCCGGCGCGAACGCGCTCGGCCTGGGCGAGCAGACCGGCGACCTGAGTGTCGGCAAGCGGTTCGACGCCGTCTGGCTGCGCCCGGATCCCGGGACGCCACTCGACATCGGGCTGCGGCACGCCTCGGACGCCGACGCGGCGCTGGGCAAGGTGTTCGCGCTGGCGACGCCGCACGACGTCGCGGCGGTGTGGGTCGACGGCGCTCGGATCAAGGACCGCCCGACCTGATGTTTCCGGCATGCGGAAAGCTGTTATCGTTCTCGACGAGATCGTGATCTGGAGGTTCCGTGGCCGCTGACGCAGCCGGCAGTACGCCCGACGGCCGTTCGCGTGGGGGCGTGCAGTCCCTCGACCGCGCGTTCGCGATCCTCGAGGCCATGGCCGACGCCGGCGGTGTGATCGGACTGTCCCAGCTCGCCACCGACTCCGGGCTGCCGTTGGCGACCATCCACCGGCTCGTGCGCACGCTGGTCGATCTCGGTTATGTACGCCAGGAACCGTCCCGGCAGTATTCGCTCGGCCCGCGGCTGATGCGGCTGGCCGACAGCAGCACGAAACGGCTCGGCACGCTGGCCCATCCGTACATGAGCAACGTCGTCGATGCACTCGGTGAGTCGGTCAACCTGGCTGTGCTGGACGGCGAGGAGATCGTCTACGTCGCCCAGGTGCAGCCGTCCCAGAACTTCATGCGGATGTTCACCGAGGTGGGGCGACGCGCCAAGCCGCACGCCACCGCCGTCGGCAAGGCAATGCTGGCGACCGAGCCCGACCAGGACGTGCTCGACCTGCTCAAGCGCACCGGCATGGTGCGCCGCACCGAGCACACGATCACCGATCCGGACGACTTCCTCGCCGACCTGCAGCGCGTCCGCGACCGGGGCTTCGCGATCGACGACGGCGAGCAGGAGCTCGGCGTTCGGTGCGTGGCCGTCGCAGTGCCGGGCGCGCCCCGGGCGATGGCGCTGTCGATGTCCGGTCCGCTGCCGCGGATGTCGGACGACGTCGTGGCCAGGGCGGCGCCGATTCTGCACGACGCCGCGACCAAAATCAGCGCGGAACTCGGGGTGCCGATCCGGACCCCGCGGCCGGTCGACACCACCGAAGCCACCGCCTGACCCCTCCGCACGCTGCCGCCCTTTCGCACGCCAGCGTGCGGAAGGGCGGACTGCTTTCGGCGCCGAAAGCCTTGACCACCGAACGTGAGCCAGCTAACTTATCTGCGTAGTGAAAATCGTTATCCACGATGCGGAAAGCTTGCCTCCGCGGCGACGGATCTCAGGAGGTCACATGTCGCTGGATTCCCTCATCTCTCGGCGACCGCGACGGTCCGCTCCCGGCAGCGTCCACCCGGTCGACGAGGTCCTGCCGGCCCACCGGCTGTTCATCTTCGGCGTGCAGCACCTCTTCATCATGTACGCGGGCGCCGTGGCGGTTCCGCTGATCGTCGGCCCGGCGATCGGCCTGAGTTCTCACGACATCGCCATCCTGGTCAGTGCCGACCTGCTGGTGTCCGGCATCGCGACGATCATCCAGTCGGTCGGCATCTCGAAGCTGTTCGGCGTGCGTCTGCCGGTCGTCGCCGGTGCGACGTTCACCGTCCTCAACCCGATGATCATCATCGCCACGCAGTACGGCGGCCGCTCCGGTCTGCCCTACGTCTACGGCGCAATGCTGATCTCGGGCCTGTTCGGTCTGGTCATCGCCAAGCCGTTCTCGATGGTCGTGCGGTTCTTTCCGCCGTTGGTCGCCGGCACGGTCATCTGCATGATCGGTCTCTCGTTGGCCGGCGCGGACATCACGCTGATCTACGGCGACGCGCGCAACGGCGACAAGTACGTCGGCAGCGTCGGCCGCATCGCGCTGGCCGGGCTGGTGATCGTCGCCATCCTCGTGATCACCCGCGTCTTCCGCGGCTTCGTCAGCCAGATCGCGGTGCTGCTGAGCCTCGTCGTGGGGACCGTCGTCGCCTCGTTCATGCACCTGGTCGACTTCAGCAACGTCAAGGACGCCGCGTGGTTCGGCGCGCCGCACATCTTCCACTTCGGAGGGCCGAAGTTCGCCCCCGCGGCGATCATCACGATGTGCATCGTGATGGTCGTGACGTACACCGAGTCGACGGCCGACATGATCGCCGTTGGCGAGCTCGTCGACAAGGAGGTGACGCCGAACGACCTGGCCCGAGGACTGGCCACCGACGGCCTGTCTGCCGTGCTCGCCTCCTTCACGAACTCGTTCCCGGACACCGCGTTCGCCGAGAACGTCGGGTTGGTCGGCCTCACCAAGGTTCGCAGCAGGTGGGTGGTCACGACGTGCGGCGTGCTCTTGCTGGTCATGGGGCTGATCCCCAAGATCGGCCAGGTGATCGCCGACCTGCCCGGGCCGGTCATCGGCGGCGGGGCGACGGTCATGTTCGCGATGGTCACCGCGGTGGGCATCCAGACCCTGCACAAGGTCAACTTCACCGACAACCACAACCTGCTCATCGTCGCCACGGCGCTGGCGGTGGGGTTGATCCCGGCCTTCGAACCGAACTTCTACAACAAGTTCCCGAAGGACTTCCAGGTGATCTTCGGCTCGAGCATCACCGCTACCGTGATCGTGGTCTTCGTATTGAACCTGGTGTTCAACCACTGGACCTCGGGCACGAAGCGTACCGGTGCGGTGCAGACGGCGGTCAGCGAAGGTGCCGTCGCGGTGGACGTCCCGCACGGTGGTGTCCCGAACCGGTTGTACGAGAAGGTGACCGTTGATCGGCAAGGGGAGTAGCGAGCAATGTCCGTAGCCGTCCCGTCGCCCGTGGCTGAGGCCGAGGACGTCCTCACCACGGACGCACTGGCCTTCGTCGCCGATCTGCAGCGCCGCTTCGGCCCGCGCCGCGACGAGCTGCTGGCGGCTCGGCGAGCGCGCTATGCCGAGATCGTCCGGACCGGCCGACTCGACTTCCTCGACTCGACCACCGACGTGCGCTCGGCGGAGTGGTCGGTGGCCGACTGCCCCGCCGAGCTGCGCGATCGGCGCGTGGAGATCACCGGACCGACCGACCCGAAGATGGCGATCAACGCGCTCAACTCGGGCGCGAAGATCTGGCTCGCCGACCTCGAGGACGCCAACACCCCGCATTGGGCGAACGTCGTCACCGGGCAGGTTGTACTGCGGCACGCCGTCCGGCGCGACCTGGAGTTCACGGCGCCGGACGGCACCAGGTACGAGCTGCGCACCGACCGGCCGCTGGCCGTCCCGCTCGTCCGGCCCCGGGGCTGGCACCTGGACGAGCGGCACGTCACCGTCGACGGCCGGCCCGCCGCGGGCGCGCTGGTCGACTTCGGCCTGTACTTCTTCCACAACGCCCGCGAACTGATCGGACGGGGCAGCGGACCGTACTTCTACCTGCCCAAGATGGAGGGCCACCTCGAAGCCCGGCTGTGGAACGACGTCTTTGCCCACGCCGAGCACGTGGTCGGGATTCCGCATGGCACGATCCGCGCCACCGTCCTCATCGAGACGATCCCGGCCGCGTTCGAGATGGAGGAGATCCTCTACGAACTGCGCGACTACGCCAGCGGGCTCAACGCCGGTCGGTGGGACTACCTGTTCAGTGTCATCAAGAACTTCCGCGAGTGCGGATCCGACTACGTGCTGCCCGACCGCAACCAGGTCGGCATGACCTCGCCGTTCATGCGCGCGTACACCGAGCTGCTGATCACCACCTGCCACCGGCGCGGTGCGGTCGCGATCGGTGGCATGTCGGCATTCGTGCCGAGTCGGCACGACCCGGCGGTCAACGAGACGGCGCTGGCGAAGGTCCGTCAGGACAAGCAGCGCGAGGCCGGTGACGGCTTCGACGGATCGTGGGTGGCGCACCCGGACCTCGTCCCGGTGTGCCGCGAGGTGTTCGACGACGTGCTCGGCGAGCAGTTCAACCAGCTCGAACGCAGGCGCGAGCGGCTCGACATCACCGCCGCGCAGCTGCTCGACCTCGCCGCGACGCCGGGCACGCGCACGGCTGACGGCCTGCGCAACGCTGTGGTCGTCGCGATGCGCTACATCGGCGCGTGGCTCGGTGGCTCGGGCGCGGTCGCGATCTTCAACCTGATGGAGGACGCCGCGACGGCCGAGATCGCCCGCGCACAGGTCTGGCAGTGGGTGCACAACCACGTCGAGCTGGACACCGGCGAACAGGTCGATCGCAAGCTGGTGCTGCGCATCGTGGCCGAGGAGTTCACGCGCATCGTCGACGAGCTCGGCGATCCGGACGGCCGCTATGACCAGGCGCGACGCTTGTTCGAGCGGGTCGCCCTCGACGACCTGTTCGTCGACTTCCTGACCGTGGCCGCGTATGAGCTCATCGACTGACATGCTCGACTCGTTCAACACCGCCCCGGACGACGACCGGCTGCGCGCGGCGCTGCGCGCCTGCTGTGCGGCGCAGTCATGGATCGATCGGATCGTCGGCGGGCGCCCGTACGCCGACGAGTCGGCCCTCGGTGCACTGTCGGACGCCGCGACCGGCACTCTCGACGAGATCGG
>JAVHVD010000307.1:0-4849 GCA_032160745.1 Pseudonocardiales bacterium | reverse complement strand
CGCGAGCGGCTGGCCGACGTTCCCGGCTGGGCGGTGGTCGGCGACCCGAAGGCGCCCGGAGCCATCACCGGCATCCGGCCGACCGCGGGCCAGGATGTCACGTCCGTCCGGAGACAACTGCTGGACGAGCACCGGATCGTCACGACGGCGACGCTGCCGGCCCGGGCTCCGCGGGACATCCTGGAACCCTGCCTGCGGATCAGTCCGCACGTCGACTGCACGACCGAGCACCTGGATCGACTGGCTGCAGCGCTGACCGCGACCTCCTGACCCGGGCGGCCCGCCCGCTTTTCCCCGCAGCTGCCCGGTTCGGAGGCCGGTAAGCGGTCAGCTGCGGGGAAAACCGTCGCCCGGGCAGGACGTTACGAACCGGGGAACTTGTGCTCGGACGGCTACTCGTTGTCAGAGGGGGGAACAACACTGGGGCACGCAGTACTTTTACGAACGAGGACGGCTCGCTGAGCGAACAGCAGCCGCCCCCGCACCGACCCGCGGTCGCCCAGGCGACCGGTCCGGACCTGGAGGGGGCGGATGACCGCTCAGTGCACACGGGTTGACGCAGCGCCCGACGACCCGCTGATCACCGCCGCCGATCCCGTCGCCACCGCTCGCGACCACATCGTCGCCACCGCCCTGACCGCGTCGCCGGTCGGCCGGGTCGGACTCGAGCTCGAGTTCCATCTCGTCGACCTGCGCGCCCCGGCCCGCCGACCTAGCTGGGCCGAGGTGCAGGCGCTCGCCGCCGCGCTGCCGCCGATGCCGTCGGGCAGCAGCGTCACCGTCGAGCCCGGGGGCCAGCTCGAACTCTCCACCCCGCCCGCGCCGGATGCCGCGTCATCTGTGGCCGCCCTGCAGGCCGATCGGACGGTGCTGCGCACCGCGCTCGCCGCCGCCGGGTTCGGCACCGCCCCGCTCGGCACCGACCCGGCCCGGCCGGTCCGGCGGGTCAATCCGAGCGGCCGCTACGTGGCCATGGAGCAGCACTTCGCCGCCCTGGGCTGCGAGGCACCGGGCAAGGCGATGATGTCGGCCACCGCCGCGCTGCAGGTCAACCTGGACGCCGGGCCGGCAGCCGGATGGGCGCAGCGCCTCGGGCTGATTCGCTCGCTGGGCCCGGTCCTGGTGGCCGCGTCGGCCTGCTCGCCCTACCTCGGCGGCCGCACGTCGGGCTGGCACTCGATGCGCCAGGAGATCTGGCATGGCATCGACCACAGCCGCAGCGATCCGGTCGCTGGCAGCGAGCCGGGCGCCGCCTGGGCGTCCTACGCCCTCAACGCCCCGGTGATGCTGGTGCGCGACCACGACCGGACGACCGCGGTGACCCGTCGGGTGCCGTTCCGAGCCTGGCTGCGCGGAGCATCGCCGATCGGTCGGCGCCCCACGCTGGCCGACCTCGACTACCACCTCACGACGCTGTTCCCGCCGATCCGGCCACGCGGGTACGTCGAGATCCGCTGCCTCGACGCACTGCCCGACCGGTGGTGGCCGGCCCTGGCCGCGCTCACCACCACGCTGATCGACGACGAGGTGGCCGCCGACCGCGCCGCCGAGCTGTGCGAGCCGGTCCGCGATTCGTGGCAGGTCGCGGCTCGTGTGGGGCTCACCGATCCGACCCTGCGCGCGGCCGTGCAGGGCTGTGTCGACATCGCCGCCCGCCGCTGCCCGGCGCCGCTGAAAGCTGACGTCGAGGCGTACACCGAACTGATCATGAGCGGACGCACGCCCGGGGACGAGGTTCGCGATCGCGCCGCCGCCGTCGGCCCGCTCGCCGTCCTGGAGGAAGAGGCGCATGCCTGACATCGCCGCCCGCGGCCTGGAACAGGCCCGGTTGGGACTGGAGCACTCACGTCGCCGGACGGTGCAACTGACCGAGATCGACGAGGCGGAGCTCACCCGCCAGCACAGCCTCCTGATGAGTCCGCTGGTCTGGGACCTCGCGCACATCGGTCAGCAAGAGGACCTGTGGCTGCTACGCGGCGGCAACGCGGCCGCGCAGGGTGTGCTCCCGGCGCAGATCGAGAAGCTGTACGACGCGTTCGAGCATCCCCGCGCCGAGCGGGTCACCCTGCCGCTGCTCACGCCCGGTGAGGCGCGCTCGTTCATCGCCGACGTCCGCGGCCGCGTTTTCGACCGGCTGGCGGCGCTGGACGACCGTGACGACCCCACCGCCGAGGCGTTCCCGTTCGTGATGGTCGAGCAGCACGAGCAGCAGCACGTCGAGACGATGCTGGCCACGCACCAGCTGCGCGCCGGCGAGCCGCTGCTGGGGCCGGGGGCACCGCTGCCGCCCGGGCGGCCGGTGCCGCGCGACTCCGTCCTCATTCCGGCCGGCGAGTTCGTCCTCGGCGTCGACGGGGCGGACGAGCCGTGGTCACTCGACAACGAGCGTCCCGCCCACGTCGTCGACCAGCCGGCCTTCCGGATCGGCCGGTTCCCGGTCACCAACGCCGAGTGGCAGCGCTTCATCGACGACGGCGGATACGACGAGCCGCGTTGGTGGTCGTCGCGCGGCTGGGCGCACCGTATCGCCGTCGACCTGCGGCGCCCGGAGTTCTGGTCGGTCGACGGGTCGCGGCGGCGGTTCGGCATCGTCGAGGAGATCCCACCCGACGAGCCCGTCCAGCACGTGTGCTTCTTCGAGGCCGAGGCGTACGCGGCATGGGCCGGCGCGCGGCTGCCCACCGAGCAGGAGTGGGAGAAGGCCTGCGTGTGGGACCCGGCGCTGGGCCGCCGGCGGCGCTGGCCCTGGGGCTCGTCCGACCAGACACCGCCACTCACCAACCTCGGCGGCGAGGCGCTGCGCCCGGCGCCGGTCGGCGCGTACCCGGCCGGCGCGTCGCCCTACGGCGTCGAGCAGCTGATGGGCGACGTCTGGGAGTGGACGTCGTCGGCGTTCGAGCCCTGGCCCGGGTTCACGCCGATGCTCTACCAGCAGTACAGCGCGCCGTTCTTCGGCGGCGACTACCGGGTGCTGCGCGGCGGCTCGTGGGCTGTCGGCGGCGCGTCGATCCGACCGTCGTTCCGTAACTGGGACCTACCGATTCGCCGGCAGATCTTCTGCGGCGTCCGTCTGGCATGGGACGCGGCCGATGTGTAGGCACCTGGCCTGGCTCGGCGCGCCGCGGACGGTGTCCTCCCTCGTCCTGGATGCGCCGTGCGGGTTGCTGCGCCAGTCCTACGCGCCCCGCCGGCAGAAGCGCGGGCTGCTGAACGCCGATGGTTGGGGCGTCGGTCTGTACGGCCCGAGCGGTGCGGTCGCCCGGTGGCGATCGGCGCGGCCGCTGTGGAGCGATGCCTCGTTCGCGTCCATCGCGCCGCTGCTGTCGTCGGGTGCCGTGCTCGCCGCCGTCCGCTCGACGACGGTGGGTATGCCGCCGGACGAGACCGCGGCGGCGCCGTTCACCGACGGCCGTTGGTTGCTCTCCCACAACGGGAAGGTGTCGCGGGCGGCGCTGCCGCTGTCGCTCGCGGCCGAGTCGACGTGCGACTCGGCGATGCTGGCCGCGCACGTGTTCGCGTCCGGCCCGACCGAAGTCGTCGCAACGTTGCGCTCGGTCGCCGCCGCCGACCCCGACGCGCAGTTGAACGTGCTGATGACCGACGGCGAGCAGATCCTCGGCGTCACGTGGGGCGACGAGCTGAGCTATCTCGTCGAACCCGACGGCATCGCGGTCGCCAGTGAACCGTGGGACGACGACCCGCGTTGGATTGACGTGCCCGACCGCCATCTGATCCGGGTGAACCCGGCCGGGGTGACCGTCACCGATCTGGAGCTGACCTGACGTGGATGTGTATCTCGACCCCGGCGCCCTGGCCGAGCAACTGGCGGCCGACGTGCGCGCCGGGCTGACGGCCACGCCGAAGGCGCTGCCGCCGAAGTACTTCTACGACGCGCGCGGCAGCGAGCTGTTCGACGAGATCACCCGGCTGCCCGAGTACTACCCGACCCGCACCGAGCGGGCGATCCTCGAGCAGCGCGCCGCGGAGATCGCCGCCGCCACCGCCGCCGAGACGCTGGTCGAGCTGGGCAGTGGGACGTCGGCGAAGACCCGGCTGCTGCTGCGCGCGCTCCGTGCGGCCGGCACGCTCACCCGCTTCGTCCCCTTCGACGTCGACCCGGCGGTGCTGAAGGACGCGAGCGCGGCGGTGGCCGACGAGTTCCCCGGCCTCGACGTGCATCCGGTGGTCGGCGACTTCGAGCGTCATCTCCGCTGGCTGCCCGTCTCGCCCCGCCGCCTGCTCGCCTTCCTGGGCTCGACGATCGGCAACCTCGATCCGGCGCAGCGCGCGGAGTTCTTGCGTTCGGTACGCGAGTCACTGGACGCCGGAGACGCGTTCCTGCTCGGCACCGATCTGGTCAAGTCCCCCGAGCGGCTGGTCGCCGCATACGACGACGCGGCCGGCGTGACATCGGCCTTCAACAAGAACGTCCTCGCCGTCGTCAACCGCGATCTCGGCGCCGACTTCGACGCGGACGAGTTCGATCACGTCGCGGTGTGGGACGTCGAGCGCGAGTGGATCGAGATGCGACTGCGCTCCCGGCAGGAGCAGACCGTGCACATCGGCGCGCTCGACCTCGAGGTCCGCTTCGAGCGGGGCGAGGAGTTGCGGACCGAGATCTCGGCGAAGTTCCGCCGGGAGACGGTGACCGCTGAGCTGGCCGCGGCCGGGCTGCGGCTGACGCACTGGTGGACCGACGCGGCGGGCGACTTCGCGCTGTCGCTGTCCGTACCCGCCGGCTGATCGCTGATCGCTGGTCGCTGGTCGCCGGCGCCTCGTCCGGTTGATCCCGGCGGTGATTGGGCTGGGACGTCAGGGGCGGGCGTGCGGGGTGCTGATCGGGCAGTGC
>JAVHVD010000306.1:0-10762 GCA_032160745.1 Pseudonocardiales bacterium | reverse complement strand
TGGGTGTCGACACCGACTCGCTGCTGGTCAGCCAGCCCGACACCGGTGAGCAGGCACTCGAGATCGCGGACATGCTGATCCGCTCCGGCGCGCTCGACGTCATCGTCATCGACTCGGTCGCCGCACTCGTGCCGCGCGCCGAGATCGAGGGCGAGATGGGTGACAGCCACGTCGGCCTGCAGGCCCGGCTGATGAGCCAGGCGCTGCGCAAGATCACCGGTGCCCTGAGCAACTCGGGCACGACGGCGATCTTCATCAATCAGTTGCGCGAAAAGATCGGCGTCATGTTCGGCTCGCCGGAGACCACGACCGGTGGCAAGGCGCTGAAGTTCTACGCGTCCATCCGGCTGGACGTCCGGCGAATCGAGACGCTCAAGGACGGCGCCGACGCGGTGGGCAACCGCACCCGGGTGAAGGTGGTCAAGAACAAGGTGGCCCCGCCGTTCAAGCAGGCCGAGTTCGACATTGTCTACGGCGAGGGCATCAGCCGTGAGGGCTCGCTGATCGATGTGGGTGTCGAGCAGGGGATCGTCCGCAAGTCCGGTGCCTGGTACACCTACGAAGCCGATCAGCTCGGACAGGGCAAGGAGAACGTGCGGAACTTCCTGCGCGACAACCCCGACCTCGCCGACGAGATCGAAAAGAAGATCAAGGAGAAGATGGGCATCGGGGCACACGTCGATGAGTCCGGCGCGCCGATCGAGCCGCTGCCGGCGCCCGTCGACTTCTGATGACCCGTCCGGCCCGGAGCCGGCGGCGCCGGCCGGTTGACCCGGACGGTCAGCCGCCGCCCGGTGACCCGGAGCAGCACCCCGGCGATCCGGACACCGTTGCCCGCACGATCTGCCTGCGACTGCTCACCCTGCGAGCGCGTAGCCGAGCCGAACTTGCGGACGCCCTAGCCGCCCGGGACGTGCCCGAGGACGCCGCGACGCGGGTCCTGGACCGGTTCGCCGAGGTCGGCCTGATCGATGACGCCGCGCTGGCCGCCAGCCTGGCCGGCGCCCAGCACCGCGAACGCGGCCTCGCCCGGCGGGCAGTGGCAGCGAAGCTGCGCCAGCGTGGCCTCGCCGACGAACTCGACGGCGCGCTCAGCAGCATCGACAGCGACAGCGAGCGCATCCGCGCGCGAGAGCTGGTTGATCGGCGGCGGCGTGCTCTCGCCGGGCTGCCTGCCGAGGTGCAGGCGCGGCGGCTGGTCAGCCTGCTCGCCCGTAAGGGCTACCCGTCCGGCATGGCCTACGCGATCGTCCGCGAGGCGCTGGCCGCCGAGCCGGGCTGGGACGCCGACGACGCGCTCAGCACCTGAGCTCCTGGGCTCCGGCGCGCACAAATCACGCGTACTTGATTTGTCCGCCCAGCATTCATAACCTCAGGGACACCAGGAGTTACCCCTACACACCGATGCGCCGTAACGGCGCCGCGACATACCAGCACCGCGTTCTGACGAGAAAGGAGCACGTTCCCAGCGAACCCGGTCAGTGCACCGGGCTCTGAACCACCGCGACACCGGCGCGTCGATCGACTCGCCAATCGTTTGGTGTCCCTGCGTTCTTGTGCTGTTCGACGGTCTCCTGGTCCGGTTCGACCGAGCGTCAGGAGGCCTACGTGAGCGGGGTTTGGTACGCAGGGATCGGTGCGGCTTTCGTACTGGGACTCTTGTTCGTCGCGGCCTACTACCGTCGCGGCTCGACCGCTCCGGGTCGGCATCACGGCACGGCGGCGCCGCTGGCCGATGACCCGGTGACCGACACCCGGCGCGCTGCGCATGCCGAGGCCGGCGCCGTGCGCCAGGCCGCCCTCACTGAGGCCGAAGCTCTGCGCCGGGCGGCTGAGGCCGAGGCCGACGCCACCCGCCGGGCAGCCCGGGCCGACGCCGATGCCGCGCACAGCCAGCTGGAGGCCACGCTCGCGCAAGCCCGCGAACAGGCTGCCGAGCTGATCGCCGATGCCCGCAGGACCGGCGCTGCGGATGTGGCGAAGCTGACCGAGGAGGTCCAGCGCCAGCTGAGTGCGCACGCCACCCGGGCGGCGCGGCTGGACGACACCGAGACGCGCCTCGACGCGCGGGAGAACCGTCTCGACCAGCGCGCGGCCGAGCTGCAGGCGCAGGCCGACGAGCTCGCCGGGCTGAAGGACGGGCTCGACCAGCGGTTGCGCCAACTCGACGCCGACCGCGCGGCGCTCGCCGCCGAGCTGGACCAGCACCGTGCCGAGCTCGAGCGAATTGCCGGGCTCACCGCTGAACAGGCCAAGTCCGAGCTGCTCGCCGGTGTGGAGACGACCGCCCGCCGCGAGGCCGCGCTGCTCGTGCGCACCATCGAGAACGAGGCCCGGACCGAAGGGACCGAGCGGGCCCGGTCCATCGTCGTGGAGGCCGTCCAGCGCGTCGCCAGCGCCCAGACGACCGAGACCGTCGTCAGCGTGCTGCACCTGCCTGCCGAGGAGATGAAGGGCCGGATCATCGGCCGCGAGGGGCGCAACATCCGCTCCTTCGAGGCGGTCACCGGGGTCAACGTCCTCATCGACGACACCCCCGAGGCGGTGCTGCTGTCGTGCTTCGACCCGGTGCGCCGCGAGATCGGCCGGCTCACGCTCGAGAAGCTGATCCTGGACGGCCGCATCCATCCGCACCGCATCGAGGAGGCCTACGAGCAGAGCGTCGTCGAAGTGGACGAGCTGTGCCTGCGTGCTGCGCGCGAGGCCGTGGCCGACGTCGGTATCGGTCCGGTGGACGAGCGGCTGATGCCGACGCTCGGCCGGTTGAAGTACCGCACCAGCTACGGGCAGAACGTGCTCGGCCACCTGATCGAGACCGCGCACATCGCCGGCGTCATGGCCGCCGAACTCGGGATCGAACCCACGCTCGTGAAGCGCTGCGCGTTCCTGCACGACATCGGCAAGGCGCTCACTCACGAGGTCGAGGGCAGCCACGCCATCATCGGCGCCGAGCTGTTGCGCAAGTACGGGGAGGACGATGCCGTCGCCCACGCCGTCGAGGCCCACCACAACGAGGTGCAGCCGCGCACGGTCGAGGCGGTGCTGACCCAGGCTTCGGACACCTGCTCGGCCGCGCGGCCGGGGGCCCGCCGGGAATCGCTCGAGTCCTACGTCAAGCGCCTGGCCCGCATCGAGGAGATCGCGAGTGCGCGGGACGGTGTCGAGAAGGTCTTCGCCATGCAGGCCGGCCGCGAGGTCCGGGTCATGGTGCAGCCCAGCGAGGTCGACGACCTCGCCTCGTCGGTGATGGCCCGGGAGATCGCCAAGCAGATCGAGGACGAGCTCACCTATCCCGGACAGATCCGGGTGACGGTTGTGCGCGAATCCCGCTCGACCGAGATTGCGCACTGACGGCGGACGGCCTCAACCGGTGAGCAGCTCGTCGAGCCGTCGCTTCACCTTCCCGACGCCGGTCTCGGTGTTGGACAGCACGGAGTAGGTCACGCCGCTCGCCGGATCGTGCACCGTCCAGGTCGAGACCCCCATGTCGCCGCCCTGCAGCGCGACCCGCGGCCCCTCGAGCCAGAAGCCGAGGCCGTACCCGGGGTTGGCCCGGTTGTCCGTCAGCGCGGCCAGAACCGTCGCGGGGAGCAGCCGGCCGGCGAACAGTGCCGTCCAGAACGCGTGCAGGTCGGCCACCGTCGAGAAGGCCCCGCCGTCTCCGCTGCCCCGGCGTGGCAGGTGGTCCCGATTCGGCCGGCCGTCCGGCAGGTAACCGACGGCCGCGTCGGGCGGGAGCGCGTCCATCTGCAGGAACGCGCTGCGGGTCATCCCGGCCGGCGCGAACACCCGGTCGGCGACGAGGTCGACGAATGCCCGCGCAGCGACGCGCTCGGCGATCAGCGCGAGAACGACATAGCCGCTGTTGCAATACGCGAAGCGTTGCCCCGCTCGGAACTTCGTCGGGAACCCGTCCAGCGCCGGTAGGTAGTCCTCGGTCGTCACCAGTGCGTCGAACGGGACCTTGAGGACGTAGCCGTGTTCGCCGGGGTCGATCTCCTCGTCGACGTAGTCGCCGATGCCGGAGGTGTGCCCGAGCAGGTGACGCACGGTGACGTCGTCGGCGATGAGCGGCAGGTCGGCCCCCAGCAGCGACCGGGCCGGGGTGTCCAGGGTCAGCGACCCTTCGGCGACCAGGGACGCGACGGTGACGGCGGTGAAGCCCTTGGTGACGCTCGCGAGCCCGAAGCGGGTGTCGGTCCTCGCCTTCCGGCTCGTCTCCCGATCGGCGAGGCCGTAGGCGCGCTCGAACTCGACGGTGTCGCCGCGTCGCACGGAGACGACGCCGGAGAAGTCCGGATCACGCACGGCATCGATCTCTTCGGCCAGTGCCTCCACGCTGGGACCGTATCCTCGACGGCGTCATGAATTCCGCGCGCACGTACGAGATCCGCACCTACGGGTGCCAGATGAACGTCCACGACTCCGAGCGGCTCGCCGGACTGCTCGAGGACGCCGGGTACGAGCGCGCCGCGGCAGAGACGCCGCCCGACCTCGTCGTCTTCAACACGTGCGCGGTCCGCGAGAACGCCGACAACCGCCTCTACGGCAACCTCGGCCACCTCTATCCGGCCAAGGCGGCGAACCCCGACATGCAGATCGCGGTCGGCGGCTGCCTGGCCCAGAAGGACCGCGGCCGCATCGTCGAGAAGGCACCGTGGGTGGACGTCGTCTTCGGCACGCACAACCTGGCGGCCCTACCGGTCCTGCTGGAACGGGCTCGACACAACCAGACCGCGCAGGTCGAGATCGTCGAGGCGCTGCAGAACTTCCCGTCCGACCTACCCACCCGCCGCGAGTCGCCGTTCAGCGCCTGGGTGTCCGTGTCGGTCGGCTGCGACAACAGCTGCACGTTCTGCATCGTCCCGTCCCTGCGTGGCGGCGAGACCGACCGGCGGCCCGGCGACGTTCTCGCCGAGATCCGCGCGCTCGTCGACGCGGGCGTGGTCGAGGTGACGCTGCTCGGACAGAACGTGAACTCCTACGGTCGGTCCTTCGGCGACCGATATGCCTTCGGCAAATTGCTGCGCGCGTGCGGTGAGATCGACGGCCTCGAGCGGGTGCGCTTCACCAGCCCGCATCCGCGTGACTTCACCGACGACGTGCTCGCGGCGATGGCCGAGACGCCGAACGTCATGCCGCAGTTGCACATGCCGATGCAGTCGGGCTCGGACGCGGTCCTGCGGGCGATGCGCCGCTCCTACCGGCAGGAGCGCTACCTCGGCATCATCGATGCCGTGCGGGCGGCGATGCCTCAGGCCGCGATCACCACCGACATCATCGTCGGCTTTCCCGGCGAGACAGAGGCGGACTTCGAACAGACCCTGCAGGTCGTGGGGCGGGCGCGGTTCGCGAGCGCCTTCACCTTCCAGTACTCCAAGCGCCCCGGGACGCCGGCCGCCGAGATGGACGATCAGGTTCCGAAGGCGGTCGTGCAGGAGCGCTACGAACGGCTGATCGCGTTGCAGGACGAGATCTCGGGCGCTGAGGCGAAGCGGCTCGTCGGCCACGAGGTCGAGGTCCTCGTCAACTCGACCGACGGCCGCAAGGACGGCGCGACCGGACGGGTGTCGGGCCGCGCCCGCGACGGCCGGCTGGTGCACGTAGCCGGCCACGCGGCGCCCGGCGACATCATCACCGCCGCAGTCACCTACGCCGCGCCGCACCATCTCGTTGCCGACGGCGGCATCACCGCGCACCGGCCGTGGCGCGGCGCCGACGCCGCTGCGCATCCCGCGCCACCCGCGCCGCTACTGACCATCGGCCCGCGCCCGGCATGAGCACGGTCCCGGGGGCCTCACCAGGTGAGCGGAGACTCGCCTCGGTGCGGAATGTCAGTGCCGCCCAGGAATGGCCGCTGCCGAGGTCGGTGCCGGGGGGCGCAAGCCGGGCACGAGCGCTCCGGCCAGGCCCCGGCCGACCGAGCGCAGCAGGTCGACGTAGTCGAAGCTGTCGCGCCACAGGGTGATCTGCCCGTCGTGGACGTCGAAGCGGCCGGTGACCCAGAACTGGAAGCGCAGCCGGCCGAACACCAGGACATCGGTGCGCTCGGTGAGCACGACCGGCCCGTTGGCGGCGATCGAGTGGATGTACACCTCGAACGACGCGCCCGGACGGCCGAGCGGCTTCAGCACTCCGATGGTCCGGCGTCGTCCGTGGATCGGTGGCAAGCCCACGTTGACGTAGGTGACGTGCTCGTCCAGCAGGGCGGCGGCGCCGGAGAAGTCGGGGCCGGCGATCGCGGCCAGAAACGCCTCGACGACCGCTTGCGGCTCGGTCGGTCGGACGGTGACATCGTGCAGCAGACGGGGCTTGAAGGAGCCGGTCATCGCCCGATGATAGTGGCGACCGGGGTCAGCCGGGCAGCAGTGCCCGTCGCTGCGCCACGTCATCCTCGGCCTTCTTGATCCGGTCCGCATCGCCGGACTTGCGGGCCCGTTCGAGCTTCGCCTCGGCCTCGGCCAAGCGTTCGCGCATGGCGGCTAGGAACGGATTGGTCTCGACGCTGCCCTGCCGCCATTCGGCGTCGACGGCGTCGCGGACCCGCTGCTCGGCGGCGCGCATCCGGTCGTCCAGGCGGCGCATGGCATCGCGCGGCACGTGCCCGATGGAGTCGTACTGGGCCTGCAGGTCGCGCAGCGCGCTCTGCGCGGCCTTGGGGTCACGCAGGTCGATCGCCTCGGCCCGGGTGATGATCTCTTCCTTCTGCCGCTGGTTGCCTACCTGTTCGGCGTCCCGCTCGGCGAAGGTCTCTGACCGGTGGGCGAAGAAGGCGTCCTGGGCGGCGCGGAACCGCGTCCACAGCGCGTCCTCGGCGTCGCGGCCGGCCCGCCCTGCGGCCTTCCACTCCGTCATCAGGTCGCGCATCGCCGCGGTCGTCTCCTTCCAGTCGGTGGAGGTCGAGAGCTCCTCGGCCCGCGCGATCAGCCGCTCCTTCTGGTCCTTGACGCTGCTGCGCTCGGCGTCCAGCTGCGCGAAGTGCTGGCCGCGGCGGCGCCCGAACGTGTCCCGCGCGGCGGCGAACTGCTTCCACAGTGAATCGTCGGTCTT
The DNA here is from genome assembly GCA_032160745.1 of Pseudonocardiales bacterium. Classification (GTDB taxonomy): domain Bacteria; phylum Actinomycetota; class Actinomycetes; order Mycobacteriales; family Jatrophihabitantaceae; genus Jatrophihabitans. The sequence goes on along the minus strand of JAVHVD010000306.1, from coordinate 3,712 downwards.
GCGGTCGATGCCCTTGATCTGGCGCCACTCCTCGACGATCGTGCGGAGGCGATCGCCGTTGGCCTTCCAGGACGTCCCGGACTCGGCGATCGCTTCGGCCTCGGCGACGAGCGCCTTCTTGGCCGCAATGGCATCGGCCCGGGCCTGCTCGCGGGCCGCCGCAGCGGCACCGGCCTTCTCCTCGACGGTCTTGAGCAGTGCGTCGAGGCGCGCGTCCAGCGCGGTCAGATCCCCGATCGCCGCGGCGGTGGGCAGCTGCTCCTTCAACGCCAGCGCGTGCGTACGGGTGCTGCCCGGGTCGCCGGCACCGGACTCGAGGCGCTTCTCGAGCAGTTGCACCTCGGTGGCCAGGTCGTCGTAGCGGCGCTGGTAGAACGCGAGCCCCGCCTCGCTGTCACCGGCCTGCCAGGATCCGATCGCGCGCTCGCCGTCGACGGTCCGCACGTAGACGGTGCCGTCGTCGTCGATCCGTCCCCAGTCAGACCCCATGACACAGCATTGAACACGATCGAGTCGTCGGCAGCACGGCCGCTAGCCTTCGCAGGGTGATCCTGGCGGCCGCCTTCTGCCCCCTCCCGCCGCTGCTCGTGCCGGAGGTCGCGGCCGGCGCCGCGGGGGAGTCCGACGATCTCCGCAGCGCCTGCCGGGAGGCCGTACGTCGCGTCGCCGCGCCGGGCGCCCAGCTCGTCGTGCTCGGGCCGGGACCGGTCTCGGCGACCTACGACGCCCGGACCCGCGGCACCCTCGCCGGCTTCGGCGTGCCGCTCGAGATCTCGCTCGGGTCGGACGAGCCCGGCCCGGTCGAACTTCCGCTGTCGTTGACGGTGGGCGCGTGGCTGCTGCGTGACGTGCTCGGGCCGGAGCGTGGGGCGGTGGGCTACTCCATCGGTCCGGACGACGTCGACCGGCCCGAGCTGCGCGGCAGCGCCGCCGACCCCGGTGTGCCGGTTGCGCTGCTCGTAATGGGGGACGGCAGCGCGCGGCGCAGCATCGCCTCGCCGGGCTACCTGGACGAGCGAGCCGCCGACTTCGATGCCGGCGTGGCTGCGGCACTGCGCAGCGGGGAGGCCGATCAGCTGCATGTCGACGCGGAGCTCGGCGCCGAGCTGCTGGCTGCCGGGTCCAGACCCTGGAACGCCGCAGCCGACCTGCTCGAGGGTGCGGGACCCTACGACGCCGAGCTGCTCTACGACGCCGCGCCGTACGGGGTCGGCTACTTCGTCGCGGTGTGGACGCGGCGTGCGTGACAACCGGGTGCTCGCGGTCGTCGGCCCCACCGCCACCGGTAAGTCCGACCTCGCCGTCGCCCTCGCCCAGCGCCTCGACGGGGAGGTGATCAACGCCGACTCGATGCAGCTCTACGCCGGCATGGACATCGGCACGGCCAAGCTGCCGCCCGCCGAGCGGGGCGGGATCGAGCACCACCTGCTCGACATCTGGCCGATCGGCAAATCCGCCGCGGTCGCGGAGTACCAGGTGCTGGCCCGGCTGGCGATCGCGGCCATCCAGGATCGCGACCGCATCCCCATCCTGGTCGGCGGCTCCGGCCTCTACCTACGGGGGGCGCTGGACAACCTGGACTTCCCCGGGGAGTCGCCCGAGATCCGCGCCCGGCTCTACGCCGAGCTGGACGAGCACGGCCCCGACCCGCTGCACGCCCGGCTGGCCGAGCAGGATCCGCTCGCCGCCGCGGCCATCCTGGTTTCGAACGGCCGCCGGATCGTCCGGGCGCTGGAGGTCATCGAGCTGACCGGCGCGCCGTTCACCGCACGCATGCCCGCGTTCGAGTCGATCTACGAGACCGTTCAGATCGGCCTCGACCGCGAGGACCTGGACGAGCGGGTGGAGCAGCGGGTGCACCGGATGATGGCGCTGGGCTTCCTGGACGAGGTCCGCGCCCTGCTGCCGGCCGGGCTGCGCCAGAGCCCCACAGCCGGAAAGGCGCTCGGCTACGCGCAGCTGCTGGCCTGCCTCGACGAGAGCGGCGTGGTCGTGGGTGACCTGGACGAAGCGGTCGAGCAGACCGTCCGCGGCACTCGCCGATTCGTCCGGCGCCAACGGTCCTGGTTCCGCCGCGATCCCCGGGTCCATTGGCTCGACGGTGCCGATCCGCAGTTGCTCGAAGCGGCGCTCAGTACCCTGAACTCGTGAGCGACGCTTGCGGAGCGACCCATCAGGGCCGGCTTCGCCGATCAACCGAGCGAAGCGAGGCTTGATCGTGAGGTTCTTGAAGGGGCACGGGACGGAGAACGACTTCCTCGTGCTGCCCGACCTCGAGGGCGCGATCGACCTGACCCCGGCCATGGTCCGGGCTCTCTGCGACCGGCACGCGGGACTCGGCGCCGATGGCGTGCTGCGAGTCGTCCGCTCCGAAAACGACCCGGACGCCAAGGAGATGGCCGCCGACGCACCCTTCTTCATGGACTATCGCAACGCCGACGGCAGCGTCGTCGAAATGTGCGGGAACGGTATTCGGGTATTTCTTCGATACCTAATGGCCTCCGGCCTCGTTGTATCGGATGCGGCGGTGGCGACTCGCGGCGGGATCCGACGTGCGCGGGCTCGCGGGGACGGAGACGTCACTGTGAAGATGGGTCTGCCCCGGTTCCTTGCCGACCGGCCGGTCGCCACCGTCGCGCCTTCGCTGCCGGCTGCCGGTACGGCGGTCGAGCTGCCGAACCCGCATGTGGTCGTGTCCGTGGCGACCGTGACGGAACTGGACGCGCTGGACCTCACCCACCCACCCGCAGTAGATCCGCAGCTCCCGCATGGCCAGAATGTCGAGTTCGTCGTCCGTACCGGCCCGCGACGCCTGCAGATGCGCGTGCACGAGCGCGGGGTGGGGGAGACCCGCTCGTGCGGCACGGGCATCTGCGCGGTTGCCGTCGCGGTAGCCCGGGCCGACGGCATCGGCGCTGATGGGCAACCGTGGCGCGTCGACGTCCCGGGCGGCAGCTGCGAGGTCGTCTGGCACGCCGACGGCGAGGTCGACCTGACCGGTCCCGCGGTACTCGTGGCCGAGGTCGAGGTGGACGACGACTGGTTGCGGAGCCGGTAAGAGTTGGCCCGACGTGTCACGATGGATACGACATGACGGATTCTGAAACCACCTTCCCGGCCGACGACATCGGCACCGGCGACTACGAACTCGAGGAGCGCCAGGCGCTCCGGCGGGTCGCGGGGCTGTCCACCGAGCTCGAGGACGTCACCGAGGTCGAGTACCGCCAGCTGCGCCTCGAACGAGTCGTGCTCGTCGGCGTGTGGACGACCGGCACGCTGACCGAGGCGGAGAACTCGCTGGTCGAGCTGGCCCGCCTGGCCGAAACCGCCGGCTCCCTCGTCCTCGACGCCCTTATCCAGCGCCGCGACCGTCCCGACCCGGCCACCTACATCGGCTCGGGCAAAGCCAAGGAGCTGCGCGACATCGTCGTCGAGCAGGGCGCCGACACCGTCATCTGCGACGGTGAGCTCACCCCGGGTCAGCTGCGCCAGCTGGAGGCCGTCACCAAGGTCAAGGTCGTCGACCGCACCGCGCTGATCCTCGACATCTTCGCCCAGCACGCGAGCTCCAAAGAGGGCAAGGCTCAGGTCGAGCTGGCCCAGATGCAGTACCTGCTGCCGCGCCTGCGCGGGTGGGGTGAGTCGCTGTCCCGCCAGGTCGGTGGCCGCGCAGCCGGCGGTCTCGGCATCGGCGGCCGCGGTCCGGGTGAGA
>JAVHVD010000305.1:0-10491 GCA_032160745.1 Pseudonocardiales bacterium | reverse complement strand
TCGCCCAGCCGACGTCCGGAGGCGTCCCCGATCCGGGCGCCCCGCCGGCCGGGACCGTCACCGTGACCGCGCGCGCCCACCCACCTGAGTCGCGCAACGACGCCGCCGACCAGCTGGCCCAGCACCAGGTCGAGTCCATCAATCCACGCGAACAGGCGGCCCGGTTGGGCGGTAGGCCCATCTACAACGGGTATGCCGAACTGGAACCGCGCGAAGCGGGAACCAGCGGCCTGACGGCCCTGCCCAAGCCCGACCTGTCGAACCCGGCCGGCGGCGCACTCGAGCCGCAGCACTTTGCCTACGTCGTGCAGTGGTACCTGTTCGCTGTGCTGGCGCTGGCCGCGCCGTTCGCGATGGCCCGGGCCGAGACCCGGACCCGCCGCACAACCGACATCGACGACCTCGACTCCGATCCGGTGAAGCCGGCGCGCAACTCGCCGCCTACCGCGGAGGAGGTCCGGGCGGCGAAGCTGGTCGACCGCTACGGTCACGCGCGGTAGTCGGCATGGACGCCACATCCTGGGACGAGCGCTACCGGGCCGCCGAGCTGGTGTGGGGCGTCGCGCCCAACCGCTGGGTCGAGCGGGAGGCCGCCGAACTGCGTCCGGGGGTCGCCCTGGACCTGGCCTGCGGCGAGGGGCGCAACGCGATCTGGCTGGCCGACCGCGGCTGGCGCGTGCAGGCCGTCGATTTCTCCGCGGTGGCGCTGGCGAAGGGCACCGCGCTGGAGCAGGGCACGCTCGGCGAGTCGCGCATCGAATGGATCCAGGCCGATGCAACGACGTTCACCGCGACGGAGCTGGTCGATCTCGCGCTGCTCTGCTACCTGCAGTTGCCTGCCGCGGCCCGGCGTGCCGCCGTCCGACAGGCAGCCGCCGCCCTCGCTCCCGGCGGCGTGTTGCTGGTGATCGGCCACGATTCCCGCAACCTGGCCGACGGAACGGGCGGGCCGAAGGATGCGGACGTGCTGTTCACCGCGGCAGACGTGGCCGAGGATTTGGCCGGCACCGGTCTGACGGTGGAGCGGGCGGAGGAGGCGCTGAGGCCGGTGGAGGGGGCAGACCGGCCGGCGATCGACGCGCTGCTGCGTGCCGTCCGCGACGTCAGAGTGCCTTGATCGCGGCTATCCAATCGGCCGGATCCCGTCCGTCGCCGGGACTGTTCATCTCGGCGAACCGGACCCTCCCTGTCTTGTCGACCAGGAACGTCCCCCGGTTGGCGAAGCCGGTCTTGTCGTTGAACACGCCGTAGGACTGCGCGACGCCGCCGTGCGGCCAGAAGTCCGACAGCAGCGGGAACTCGTACCGTTCCTTCTCGCTGAAGATCTTGTGCGAGTACGCCGAATCGACGCTGATCGTCACGACCTGCACGTCGTCGTTCTGGAAGGTGGTGAGGTCGTCGCGCACCCGGCACAGCTCGCCGGTGCAGATGCCGGTGAAGGCCAGCGGGTAGAAGATGATCAGCACCGCCTTCTCGCCGCGGAACGCCGAGAGGGTGAACTCCTCGTTGTTCTGGTCGCGCAGCGTGAAATCCGGCGCCTCGTCGCCGACGGCGACCATGCGCTGAGCCGGGGCCTCGGTCACCGCTTCCCGCCGGAGGACTTGCGTCCGACGAGCCGAGCGGCCGCCCACTCATGGCCGATGGTGGCGATCGAGGTCTGGGACAGACCGGCGATCGAGGCGGCCTCGGCGATGTCGGACGGCTCGACGTAGTTGTCCCGGCCGCGCTTGGGCGTCAGCAGCCAGATGTACCCGTCGTCGGCGAGCGGCGCGACGGAGTCGACGAGCACGTCGGTCAGGTCACCGTCGCCGTCGCGGTACCAGAGCAGCACCACATCGACCACTTCGTCGGTGTCCTCCTCGACCATGTCGTCGCCGATGCGCTCGGCGACCTCGCTGCGGAGGTCCTCGTCCACGTCGTCGTCGTAACCGGACTCCATGACGATCATGCCGGGCTTGAGACCCAAGCGCTCGGCGATCCCCGTCGCGGACGGGGGGGTCGGGCTCACGACCGCATCCTCCTCGATAACCGTGCTCGTATGGCGGGCATCCTGCAGTACCGCGCAGTAACTCTCCATCCGACCCTAGTGGCTGGCAAGGGTGTTCACTGGAAGGTGGAGGCAACGCCACAAGCGTTCAGTAGTGAGGAGTACGCAGCGTGACCGAGCTTGCGAGGGCACGGATAAGTACAGCACCAAGTCCGAGGCCGACAAAGGAGGCCTCGTGACCCGCGACCGGTTCAGCATCATCACCGACGGTCTACCCAGCCAGCTGCCCGATATAGACAGAGAAGAAACCCGCGAGTGGTTGGAATCGCTCGACGCCGCCATCGACTCGGACGGGCGGCAGCGAGCGCGCTTCCTCATGCTCAAGCTGCTCGAACGGGCCCGGGAGCGGCAGGTCGGCGTCCCGGCCCTGCGCAGCACCGACTACATCAACAGCATCCCGCCCGAGCGCGAGCCGTGGTTCCCCGGCGACGAGGACATCGAGCGCCGGATCCGTGCCTACATCCGGTGGAACGCGGCCATCATGGTGTCCCGGGCCAACAAGACAGTCGGCGTGGGCGGGCACATCGCGACCTACGCGTCGGCCGCGTCGCTGTACGAGGTCGGCTTCAACCACTTCTTCCACGGCCGCGACCTCGCCGCCGGTACGGGTGACCAGGTGTACTTCCAGGGGCACGCCGCGCCGGGCATCTACGCGCGCGCCTTCCTCGAGGGCCGGCTGACCGAGGAGCACCTCGACGGGTTCCGGCAAGAGGTCTCCCGCGCGCCGCACGGCCTGTCGTCCTATCCGCACCCGCGGCTGATGCCGCAGTTCTGGGAGTTCCCCACCGTCTCGATGGGGCTCGGCCCGATCAGCGCGATCTACCAGGCGCGGTTCAACCGGTACCTGCAGGCCCGTGACCTGGTCGACACGTCCAACTCCCACGTCTGGGCGTTCCTCGGCGACGGCGAGATGGACGAGGTCGAGTCGCTCGGTGCGATCGGTGTCGCGGCCCGCGAGGAGCTCGACAACCTGACCTTCGTGATCAACTGCAATCTGCAGCGCCTCGACGGACCGGTGCGCGGGAACGGCAAGATCATCCAGGAGCTGGAGTCCTACTTCCGCGGCGCCGGCTGGAACGTCATCAAGGTCGTGTGGGGACGGGAGTGGGATCAGCTGCTGGCGCGCGACGCCGACGGCGTGCTGGTCAACCAGATGAACGCGACGCCGGACGGGCAGTACCAGACCTACACGGTGGAGAGCGGCGCGTACATCCGCGAGCACTTCTTCGGCGGCGACCCGCGGCTGCGCAAGATGGTGGAGAACCTGTCCGACGACGACCTGCGCAAGCTCTCCCGCGGCGGCCACGACTACCGCAAGGTCTACGCGGCCTTCGAGGCGGCGCGAGCGCACACCGGGCAGCCGACGGTGATCCTGGCCAAGACGGTCAAGGGTTGGACGCTGGAGTCGTTCGAAGGGCGCAACGCCACGCACCAGATGAAGAAGCTGACCACCGCCGACCTGAAGGCCTTCCGGGACCGGCTCTACCTGCCGATCACCGACAAGGAACTCGAGGCCGACCTGCCGCCCTACTACCACCCGGGCGAGAAGTCCGACGAGATCCAGTACATGAAGGAACGGCGCGCCGCCCTCGGCGGCGCGCTGCCCAAGCGGGTCGTGCGGGCCAAGCCGCTGACCCAGCCGGGCGACAAGGCGTACGCCGAGTTCCGCGCCGGTTCGGGCAAGCAGCAGGTGGCCACCACGATGGCGACCGTCCGCCTGTTCAAGGACCTGATGAAGGACAAGGAGATCGGCTCGCGGTTCGTGCCGATCATCCCCGACGAGGCGCGGACGTTCGGTCTCGACGCGATCTTCCCGACGGCAAAGATCTACTCGCCGCACGGGCAGGAGTACGACGCGGTCGACCGGGACATGCTGCTGTCCTACAAGGAGTCGACGAAGGGGCAGATCCTGCACGAGGGGATCTCCGAGGCCGGTTCGATGGCCTCGCTGATTGCGGCCGGCTCGGCGTACGCCACGCACGCGACGCCGATGATTCCGTTCTACATCTTCTACTCGATGTTCGGCTTCCAGCGGACCGGCGACCAGTTCTGGCAGCTCGCCGACCAGCTGGGGCGCGGTTTCGTGCTCGGTGCGACCGCAGGCCGGACGACGCTGACCGGGGAAGGGCTGCAGCATGCCGACGGCCACTCCCCCTTGCTGGCCTCGTCCAACCCGGCCTGCGTCACCTATGACCCGGCCTGGGCCTACGAGGTCGCCCACATCGTGCGGGCCGGCCTGGCCCGGATGTACGGAATCGGCGCGTTCGACAGCGCGGAGGTCTCCGACCGGGACGTCTTCTACTACCTGACGATCTACAACGAGCCGCTCATCCAGCCCAAGGAGCCCGACGACCTGGACGTCAGCGCGCTGCTGCGCGGGATGTACCGGTACTCGTCCGCGCTCGAGGGCACCGGGCGGCCACGCTGCCAGGTGCTGGCATCCGGCGTCGCGATGCCGTGGGCGCTCGACGCGCAGCGGATCCTCGGCGAGGAGTGGGGCGTGGACACCGACGTGTGGTCGGTGACGTCGTGGAACGAGCTGCGTCGCGACGCGGTCGAGTGCGAGCAGCACTCGCTGATGCACCCGGGCGAAGAGGCCCCGGTGCCGTTCGTGACCCAGCAGCTGGCCGACACGAGCGGCCCGGTCGTCGCGGTCTCGGACTACATGCGCGCGGTGCCCGACCAGATCTCACGGTGGGTGCCCAACGACTACACCTCGCTCGGGACGGACGGGTTCGGCTTCGCCGACACCCGCGGCGCGGCCCGGCGCTTCTTCCATGTCGACGCGCAGTCGATCGTGGTGGCGGTGCTCGAGCAGCTGGCCCGTCGCGGCGAGGTCAAGCCCGAGGTGCCACGGGAGGCGTTCGACCGTTACCAGCTGGGCGACGTCCGAGCGGCCGGCCACGGGACGATCGGCGGCGACGCGTGACGGTCATCAAGATCAACGCCATCACCGTCGAGGCCGGCAGCGGCGACGAGCTCGCAAAGCGGTTCGCCGCGCGGGCCGGCGCGGTTGACGACCAGGACGGCTTCGAGGGTTTCGAGCTGCTCAAGCCGACCGACGACCGCACGACCTGGCTGGTCATCACGCGCTGGCGCGATGAGGAGTCGTTCCAGGCCTGGGTCGGTTCACCGGCCTTCGGTCACGGCCACCGCTCGGCGCAGGAGCGCGCCGGTGGCGAGGCGCCCAAACCGGTCGGGGTCCACAGCGAGCTGTGGAGCTACGAGACGTCGGTGACGAACTGACACCGGGGGAGCGGCCGGCCGCGACGGCGGCCGGACGCTCCCCCGAGCAGCGCGCCTCAGCCGGAGATCTCCGCCTGCTGCCGGGCCTCGATCGTCTCGCCCTTGTCCTGGACGGAGACGGACACGCGGCGCGGCTTGGCGCGCTCGGCCACCGGCAGCGTCACGGTCAGCACGCCGTTCTCGTAGGTGGCCGTGATCTTGTCGGCGTCGATGCCGTCGCCGAGCGCGAGCTGCCGCATGTACGCGCCGGTGAATCGCTCGCTGGAGATCCACTGCACACCGTCCTCGGTGCGCTCGCTGCGCTCGGCCTTGATCGTCAGCGTGCTGTTCTCGACGCCGACGTCCACCGAGCCCGGGTCGACGCCCGGCAGATCGGCATGGAGGACGTAGTGGTCGCCGGAGCGGTAGAGGTCCATCGGCATGAAGCGCGGTGCCCTTGCGGAGCCCGACGGGGCGCCGAGGTACTGCTCGGTCAACCGGTCGAAGTCTCGGAAGGGGTCGAAGCGAAGCACGGCTCTCACCTCCTCGCACACCGCCCGCCGCCTTGACGGGCGACTCAACCGTGCACTACCTGTTTTAGCACTCTCACCCCGAGAGTGCCAAGACCCTAATAGCGCGCGCCGACCACTTGTTCGCCCAACGGATCCAGCTCCGCGTAGTCCTCTTCGGTGAGCTCCACCTCGAGCGCGGCCACGTTCTGCTCGAGCCACTTGACTCGCTTGGTTCCCGGGATGGGGACGACCGAGATGCCGAGCCGGCCGGCCTGTCCGTGCACCCAGGCCAGCGCGATCTGGGCCGCGGCAACCCCCTTGCGCGCCGCCACCGCGGCGACCGCGTCGGCGATCCGCCGGTTGGCCGCGGCCGCCTCGCCGGCGAAGCGTGGGTTGCGCGCGCGGAAGTCCTTCTCACCGAAGCTGGACGGGTCCAGGGTGCCGGTGAGGAACCCGCGGCCGAGCGGCGAGAACGGCACGAGACCGACGCCGAGCTCGCGCAGCGCCTCGAGGACCGTGGTCTCCGGATCGCGGGTCCACAGCGAGTACTCGCTCTGCACCGCGGCGATCGGGTGCACCGCGTGGGCCCGGCGCAGCAGCGCGTCGTCCACCTCCGACAGCCCGAGGTGCAGGACCTTGCCCTCCTGCACCAGCTCGGCCATCGCGCCGACCGTCTCCTCGATCTCGGCATCCTCCGGCGGGCGGTGCAGGTAGTACAGGTCGATGTGATCGACGCCGAGCCGCAGAAGCGAGTCCTCGCAGGCCTGCTTCACGTATCCGGCCGTGCCCCGGATCCGGCGGTGATCCGCACCCTCGGTCTGGTCGATGCCCATCTTCGTCGCCAGTTGGACGCGGTCCCGCCGGTCGTGCAGCGCGCGCCCGACCAGCACCTCGTTGTGGCCGGCACCGTAGACGTTCGCCGTGTCGAGCAGCGTCACGCCGAGGTCGATTGCCCGATGGATCGTCGCGATCGACTCGTCCCAGTCGGTCGGTCCGTAACTCTGGCTCATGCCCATGCAGCCGAGCCCCTGTGCCGATACCGTCAACCCGCCGAGTGTCGCTGTACGCATGCCTCCACCCTAGGAGACGGTGCGCCGCGCGGGCTTGCCCTTTCAGCCGGGGCTATTCCAACCGCGCCCGCTGCTGCAGGACGAAGAGCAGGGCGATCGACGGCACCACCAGAACTGTGGCCAACCCGGTCACGACAGCCAGCGCGCCCATCGTCGCGTCCGGCGCGGCGGCATCGCCGATCGCCAGATGGGTGCCCAACAGATACGGATACTGCGCGATCCCCCAGCCAACGACGATGGCCGCCACCGCCGCCACGGCGAGCAGCCGCACGATCCGCGGCGCGCCTCGGCGCAGCAGCACGAGCGCCGCCAGTCCGGTGCCGCCCGACACGATGACGACCGGAAGGGCGGCGTGCAGCAGGTGGCTCCAGAGCCGGTGCGCGTCCGACTGCAGGACGAACAGCCCGGCCAGCGACAGCGCCCCGGCCACGACCGCGGCGCCCAGCGCGCGGCGCCGCGCCCACTCCACGAGGTCCTTCTCGTCGCGGACCCGCGCGTCCTCGGTGAGGAACACCGCGGCGAGATAGGCGCAGACGGTCACGGCGAGCGCGCCACCGAGCAACGACGTCGGGTTGAGCCAACTGCGCACCGCGTCGCCGTTACCTGCGGCCGGAACCCGTCCGGAGGCGATCCCGCCGGCCACGGTGCCGAAGAAGAACGGCGTGGTGACCGAGGACAGGGCAAACGCGACCCCGTTGATCCGTTCGTGCGGCGAGCGTTCCGCCACCTTGCGGAACGCGAAACCCGCTCCGCGGAGAACGATGCCGAGCGCGGCGAGTCCCAGCGGCACGTACAGCGTCGACGTGATCGCGGCGAACGCAGTCGGAAAACCGGTCCACAACACCACCAGACAGAAGATGAGCCAGGTGTGGTTGGCCTCCCAGACCGGTCCGATGGCGTGGTCGATCAGCTCCCGCGGCCGCCGTCCGCGTTCGTCACCTCCGGCGAACAGGTCCCAGATGCCGGCGCCGAAGTCCGCTCCGCCGAAGATCGCGTACATCGTCACTGCGCCGAACAGGACGAGGGCGATGAACGTCGTCATGATCCGCCCTCCGGTCCGTACGGCACGGACATCGCCTCGTCGCCGGCCCGCCACCGCCGCCGCATGGTGCGCAGGGTCAGCACGGCGCCGGTGGTCATGCCGGCGTAGATGACGACGGCACCGGCGAAGAACAGCCACAGGTTTCCCGACGTGGCAACCGCGTCGCGGGTGAGGAGCAGGCCGACCACCGTCCACGGCTGCCGGCCGACCTCGGTCACCACCCAGCCGGACTCCAGCGAGACGACCGCGACGACGCCGCTCACCGCAGTCGCCCACAGGAACCAGCGGCTGGCCGGCAGGTCACGGCGCCGCCACCACACCAGCGCGAACCACAACGCCAGCCCGAGCAGGAGGAACGCCGTCCCGACCATGACGTCGAAGGACAGGTGGACGATGTTCACCTGCCGGTCGGTCGGGCGGACGGCGGCGGGGATCGCGTCGACGCCGGCGATGTGCGTCCCGGGGCTGAAGCCGGACAGCAACGAAGCGCCGTTCGGGATCGGAATGCCGTAGCGGACCTTGCCGTCGACGAGCACGCCGCCCAAGGTCTCGGCGACATGGTCCCCCGACTTCGGCAGGGCCTCGATGGCAGCGAACTTGGCCGGCTCCTTGTTGAACACCTCCCGGGCGACGACGTCCCCGATGAACACCTGGATCGGGATGGCGATCGCGGCGACGGTGAACGGGATCAGGAAGCCGAGCCGGTGGTAGCGGTCCCGCCGGCCCTTGAGCATGCCGACCGCGTACACGGCCGCGACGCAGAAGCCGGCCACGATGTAAGCGGCGACGAGCATGTGCACCGACTCGAACCAGAACGCCCGGTTGAAGATGACCTGCCACGGATCGACGTCGACGACCTTGCCGCCCCGCATCGTGATACCGCCCGGCTGGTTCATCCACGCATTCGCCGCCACCACCGACAGCGTGCCGCCGATCCCGGACAGCACGACCGGCAGGCCCGTCCAGAAATGCGCCCACGGCCGGAGCCGATTCCAGCCATAGATGTAGATGGCGACGAAGATCGCCTCGAGGAAGAAGAAGATCCCCTCGAAGGCGAACGGGATGCCGTACGCGGCACCGAAGCGACCCATCAGCCCGGGCCACAACAGGCCGAGTTCGAAGGAGAGGACCGTGCCCGAAACAGCACCCACTGCGAAGAGCACCGCCGCGACCTTCGACCACCGCTCGGCCAGCAGCCGGGCCTGCTCGTCGTCGTGCCGGATGGCCCGGTAGTTCGCGATCATCGTGATCGCGGTGAAGGCCACCCCGAACGGCACCAGGACGACGTGGAAGCCGAGCGTGAACGCCATCTGCTCGCGGGCGGGCAGCAGCTGCGACGGTTCGGCGGCGACCAGGCTCGGCACGGCAGCGGCAAGCACCATGACTCATCATGACCTGGGCATATCGGTTGGCGGCGGCGGGGTCGCCGAGGTCGGTCAGCGAAGTTCGAGCACCAGCAACTCTCCATCGCCGGTAACGGTCAACCGTTCGTCCGAGGCCCGCAGCGAGTCACCGGGACGCAGTTCGCGACCGGACACGTCGTAGACACCCGTGCCGACATAGACGTGGACCTTGCTCGTCAGCGGCAGCGGCTGCTCGTCGCAACCGCGCAACACCGAGAACCGGCCGACCGCGAGGTTCAGCGGCGGCGTCGCCAGGTCGTAGTCCGGGACGTCCTCGTCGGTGAGCAACCAGAACTGGACGAAGTGCAGCGGGGCGCTGGCCGACGCGTTGCGTTCCGCGTGCCGGATCCCGGTGCCGGCCAGCTGGTACTGCGCCTTCCCGGGCACGACGACCCGAGTGCGGCCGGTCGCGTCCTCGTGCTCCAGCGAACCGTCCAGCACCCAGCTGACCAGCTCGACCCGGGCGTGCGGATGCTCGCCGAAGCCGGCGCCCGGATCGACAAGATGCTCGTCACACGCGACCACCGGCCCGAACGCCAGGTTGGCCGGGTCGTAATGCGGCCCGGACGAGAAGCTGTGCCACGTGGTGATGCCCGGTTGATCCGTCCGGTACCGGTCGGCCGAGCGGTGGACGGCGATCACGGCCGGACCGCATGGTCGGCCGTCCACGCCAGCAGGTCGTCCGGCGCCCAGCTGTTGACCACCGACGCGGTGGGCACGCCACACTGGGCCGCCCGCTCACACCCGTTGTGCTGCCAGTCGAGCTGGCCGGGAGCGTGCGCGTCGGTGTCGATGGACGTCAGGCAGCCCGCCTCGACGGCCAGTCGCAGCAGCCGCTTCGGTGGATCCAGCCGCTCCGGCCTGCAGTTGATCTCGACGGCCACGTCGAACCGCGCGCAGGCGGCGAAAACGAGATCGGCGTCGAACTCCGAGGGCGGACGCGTGCGACCGCTTCTGCCGCCACTCGTGACGTTCCGTCCCGTGCAGTGGCCGAGGATGTCGAGGTGCGGGTTCGCGATCGCCGTGATCATCCGTGGCGTCATCTCGTCGGACGGCATCCGGAGCTTCGAGTGCACAGACCCGACGACGACGACGAGCCGGGCGAGAAGATCCGGGTCCTGGACCAGCGAACCGACGAGGTAGATGTCGACCTCGATGCCGGTGAGGAACCGGAACGGCGCCAGCTCGACGT
>JAVHVD010000304.1:0-3947 GCA_032160745.1 Pseudonocardiales bacterium | reverse complement strand
ACGGCGGTCAGCCTGAACATCATCGCCACGATGATTCAGGGGCTGACCGTCAAGGGGATCGTCGAGGGTGACAGCGACCCCGGCGTCTTCATCCCGGAGCTGCTCGCGCTGCACGCCGCGGGCCGGTTCCCGTTCGACAAGATGATCACGAAGCTGCCGTTCAGTCAGATCAACGAAGCGGTCGAACTCCAGCACCGGGGCGATGCCGTGAAGGTCGTCCTCGTCCACGACTGAGTGCCGCCGGGCTACGCCGCCCGGCTGTACTCACGCAGCCGGGCGGCGTAGCTGACGCTGAACTCGGCGTAGCGCGCACGAAGGTCATCGCCCGGCCAGTCGTCTGGCAACAGCGTTGGCGGAAGACACGGATCCAGGAGCAGATGCCGGATGACCCCGGCGGCCGCCATGAAGCCGGCGAGCAGGTCGTTCGCGGCCGCGAGTTCGGCCTGGAGCCGGCGGGCCTCGAGCGCCCAGGCGCGCAGATCCCAGAGGGCACGCACCAGAGCGGGGGCGTCATCGTGCTGGCCCCGAAATACCGTGCACTGATCGACGACGACGTCGTGGTGGTCCCGTACGAGATTCGCGGGACGGGCCCACACGCCCTCGCGCAGTTCAGCGAATCGCAGCTGCCCCATGCTCTTGCGCAGCGCCACCCGCTCGGCCAACGGTCGAGGCGGCGAGGTGACAATCGCGATTTCCCAGCTGCCGTCCCATTCCGTCGTCATCGGGGAGAGGCTCTCGTCCTGACGGGCCTGGCGATCGATGCCGCGCTGGGTCAGGCTATAGACGCCGTTCGAGGCATCGAGGTCGCCGTTGCTGACCATGCGCGAGACGGCGGTACGGATGGTGCGGTCCGCGATTCCGAACAGAGCGCCGATGCGGACGAGAGCGCTGATCGGCAACTCCGGCGGGTGATAGCCGAGCAGCGCGCTGAGCACGACCGACCGGGCCGTGAGTGGCTGGATGGTCGGGAGGTGACGGCCCGTCCCGCCCGAAGACCCGACCAAGATCCAATCCCTTCGGTCGCTGCCGCTGTCGCGGTGATTTTCCATGTTGGCCCGTGACTCCCATCGACATCGGTGTTACCGTACCGCATCACGCAATGCAAAAGTGTGACATACGGTGCCCTTCGCAATGACGAGAGGAGTCGGCCCGTTGGAAACGTCGACTGAGCCATCCACGATCGATTTGGCTCTCGCCCAGCGGAGCCTGCCGCTGGCCTTCCTCGTGCGGGCGGCGGCGAGCCCGAGCCGCGTCGCGCTGAGCACCTTCGGATCCGACCGACGGCTGACCCTGGGCGACTGGGCCGCCGAGGCCGTTGCCGTAGCCGGCGGCCTGTCCGCGCTCGGCGTGTGCCGCGGCGACCGGGTTGCGCTGCTGCTGGGCACTCGCATCGAGTTCCACATCGCCGACATGGGGGCGCTGCTGCTCGGCGCGATTCCGGTCTCGCTGTACGCCACGTCGCCGGTGTCGCAGCTGCTGGAGATCGCCGAGAACGCGGAACCCCGCGTGCTCGTCACCGAGGCCGCCCTGGCCGACAAGGGCCGCGAACTCATCCGCGCGTATCCGGCCATCGAGTACCTGGTCGTGGTCGACGACGCTGCGGTGCACGCGGGCGAACTCAGCCTCACCGCGCTCAAGGCGATGAGCCAGGACGGTTTCGACGCGGCCGCCTGCGCCCAGGACGCGACCGCGAGCGATGTCTGCACCCTCGTCTACACGTCCGGAACGACCGGCCCACCGAAGGGTGTGCAGATCCGGCACGGAGCCGTCCTCGCCTGCCTGGATTCGATCCGGCAGCGGTTCGCAACATCCGAAGAGGATCGGGCCGTGTGCTACCTGCCGATGGCCCACGTCGCGGAACGGATCTTCGGGCACTACGCCGCGTTCGTTTACGGCTACGAAGTCACCTCGGTGCCCACACTGCCCCAGCTGGGGGACGCGTTGCGGGCCGTCCGCCCGACGCGATTCTTCGGTGTGCCGCGCATCTACGAGAAGATGCTGGCCGGCGTCCACCGGGCCATCGAAGAATCACCGGCGCGTGAGCAGCTCGGCCGGGCGCTGCGGTCCCGGGTCGCGTACGTCCGCGCCCAGCAGGCCGACCGTCCGCTTCCGGACGCCGCCGCCGACCGCGCCGATCGAGAGGCCCTGCGACCGCTCGCCGCGCTCACCGGCCTCGACCAGGCCCACTTCGTCGCCGTGGCCGGAGCGCCGAGCTCACTGGAGATGCTGGAAGAAGCGACCGCACTCGGGATTCCGGTCAATGAGTTCTACGGGTCTTCCGAAGTCAGCATCGTCACCTGCAGCCGGCCGGATCGAATCAGGTTGGGGACCGCCGGGACGCCGCTGCCCGGCGTGCGGCTGCGCCTCGGCGACGACGGCGAGGTGCTGATCGCCGGCCCGACCGTGACCTCCGGCTACTTCCGCGACCGGGCCCGGACCGCGGACGTGCTCGAGCCGGACGGCTGGTTCCACACCGGCGACATCGGCGAGCTGCTGGATGACGGGTATGTGCGGATCGTCGATCGCAAGAAAGAACTGATCATCAACAGCTTCGGCAAGAACATGTCGCCGGCCAACATCGAGCAGGCCATCAAGGGCGGCCAGCCGTTCATCTCCCAGGTGCTGGCCTTCGGCGACCGCCGGCCGTACAACGTCGCCCTGGTCGTGCTCGATCGTGATGGCCTGTCCGCTCTCGTGCACAGCCTGGGTCAGCCGCCGGGGGACTTCGCCGACATGTCGCAACGCGCGGAGGTCGTCCGCGTCGTCGCCGACGCGGTCGAACTCGGCAATGCGCGGCTGTCCCGGGTGGAGCAGATCAAGACGTTCCGCGTGCTCGACCACGACTGGCTGCCCGGCAGCGACGAACTCACGCCGACGTCGAAGCTGCGGCGCCGCGTCATCGAGGTCAAGTACCAGCGCGAGATCGACGCCCTCTACGCCGAAGGTGCCTCATGACCAAGGTGATCTATGAGAAGCGGGGCGAGATCGCGTACATCACGCTCAACCGTCCCGAGAAGCGCAACGCCATCGACACCGAGACCGACGACCTGCTGTTCGACGCGTGGACGGCGTTCCGCGAGGACGACGAGGTCCGGCTGGCGATCCTCACCGGCGCCGGCGACGACGCCTTCTGCGCCGGCGCCGACCTGGCCACACACGTCGACAGCTGGCTCGAGGGGGGACCGGGCCTCGGCCGAAGCATGCTGGCCCGCGGGTTCGCTGGCGGCATCACCCGCGGACTGCATCGCACCAACAAGCCGATCATCGCCGCGCTGAACGGCTGGGTGATCGGCGGCGGCATCGAGTTGGCGCTCGCGTGCGACATCCGGGTCGCTGCCGCCGACGTCCAGTTCGGGTTCTTCCACATGCGGCGCGGCATGCACTTCGGCGACGGCGGCATCGTTCGTCTCGTGAACACGTGTGGTGTGGGCATCGCGATGGAGCTCGAACTGATGGGCGAGCCGATCACGGCCGAGCGCGCCCGCGAATGCCATCTGGTCAACCGGGTCGTCCCCCGCGAGGACCTGATGTCGACCGTCGAGGACATGGCGGCGAAGATCCTGCGCAATCCGCGGATCGGCGTCGAGTCGGCCAAGGAGACGATCCTCGAGGTCGTGGGCCGACCGCTGGACGACCAGCTGCGCCTGGAGTGCCTGTACAGCTACTCCACGATGGGCGACCCCGAGATCGTCAGCCGGAAGAACGAATTCCTCGAGCGCCGCGACGCCGACCGACCGAGGACGAGTCGATGAACCACCCGACCGACATCCGCTACGGCGTGAACCTGATGCCCACCCTCTGGGACGGCCGCCCGGCGACCACCGGGCCGCCGCTGCTCGCCCAGCGGAAGCGGCTGCTTGATCGCATGACTGACGTGGGCCTCGATCATGTCATGATCGGCGACCACATCATGTTCCAGGGCGGGCTCGGCAACGACGGACTGACCG
>JAVHVD010000303.1:0-5116 GCA_032160745.1 Pseudonocardiales bacterium | reverse complement strand
TCGCCCCCTCGACCGCGGTCTCGATCGGTCTCGCGTTGGGAGCAGCCTGATGACCACCCTGGAACGAGCGGCCCAGCCCGCGCCGCCGCCGCACCCCGGTCCGATGCCGGCATCGGCGCGGTCCGTGACCGTGTTCGCCGATCTGATGCCCGACGAGGTGCTGGCCGGGCGGCGCGGCCGTGCGATGAAGCGGCGCGTCCTGATCGGGCTGGTCTCCGTCGTCCTGCTGCTGACCGCCGGCTATGCATTTAGCTGGGTGCAGACCCACAACGCCGAGGGCGATCTGTCCGCCGCCCAGGCGCGAGCGGCCGGGCTCGTTCACCGGCAGCAGGACTTCACACCGCTGGTGAAGGCGCAGGCCGAGTCGACGCAGATCCAGCAGACCCTGGCCAAGCTGATGACCGGGGACCTGCAGTGGTCGAAGCTGCTCGAGTCCATCCGCAACACCGCGCAGAGCGGCGTCGGGATCACCGGGGTCACCGGCGACGTGACGGCGGGCGCCGCGACAGCCGGGGGGGCGCCGACGCCGGACGGGCTCAGCGTCCTCAACCAGACAGGCGAGGTGCAGGTCGGCTTACTGACCATCAACGGAACCGCGTCGGACAAGAACGCGGTGGCCGCATTCGTCGATCGGCTGGGCAAGCTGCGCGGCCTGGCCGCCGCCTTCCCGGCCAGCGTCACCACGACCACGGGCAAGGTCACGTTCTCGGTCAACGTGATTCTGACGTCCAAGGCGCTCGGCGGCCGCTACGCGGTCAAGCCGGCCACTCCAGGAGGCAACTGACATGCTCAAGTCCCCGCAGGAGCGGCTCTGGCTGACCGGCGGTGCGCTCGCCGCCGTCGTCATGCTGCTGATCGGTTACTTCATGCTCATCAGCCCCGAGCGCGCCGACACCCAAACCGTCGAGGACCAGGTGGCCGTCGCCGAGCAGCAGACGGCATCACTGCAGCAGCGCATCGATGCGCTCATCGTGCAGAACAAGAACCTCGCCAGGTACCGCACGAACGTCGCCCAGCTGCGCCGCGCGCTGCCCGCGACGAGCGGCTTGCCCGACTTTCTGCGCACGCTGCAGTCCCTCGGCAATGCCACCCTGGCGAACGTGACGTCGCTTACGGTCGGCCCTCCGGCGGACGTCAGCGCCCTGTCCGGCGGGACTCCTGCCTCCCCGTCGGCAGCGCCGTCGACCGGTAGCACCACGAGCAAGCCGGCCGCCAATCCGGCCGCCGCCGCGGCTGCGGCCGGCCCGCACATCTACGCCCTGTCGATCACCGCTCAGGTGACCGGCTCGAGCACCCAACTCGCTGAGTTCCTCGACCAGTTGCAGTCGGTACAACCGCGCGCCGTGCTGATCAGCCAGATCACCCTCGGCGAAGGCGCTGCCGCAGCGAGCGGGGGCGCCACGTCCAACTCGATGGGGCTCACCATGAAGGCGTTCGTCGCTCCGGCCGACGCGGCCGAGGCGGCTCAGCTGGCCCAAGCGGCGCCGAAATGAGTCCGCGAGCGAGGCGCAACGCCCTACTACGTCGCGCGAGCGCCAGCTGTGCGCTGGCGGTCGTGGCGACCTCGGTGGTCAGCTGCACGTCGAGCCCTTCGCGTTCCGACGGCGGCACGTCGCGTCCTCAGGTCTCGACAACCGTCGCGACCCGGTGGTGGTCCAACAGCGCGGTGCAGACCGGCAGCAAGATCTCCAAGACCCGTCCCGACTCAGCGGTGACGAAGCTGCATCCCTCGCGCAAGGACTACTGCGGCATGCTCGAGCAGACGGTCGCTGCCGGGAAGGCGCTCCTTCCGCACGGCGCCGCCTCCGACCCGGCGGTCATCGACTCGTTGTCGGCGTTCATCGGTGAGCTGCAGAAGGTGGCCCCGGCCGAGGTGGCGGCGGACTGGCAGGTTCTGGGCAAGGCCATGCTGGCCCTCGTCAAGGCCGGCGGCAAGGCGCCCAAGACCCCGGTGGTGGATGGCGCGACGGTGAACGCGGCGGCCACCTCGGTCGCCGCTGATGCCAAGCAGATCTGTCGGATCGACCTCTCGTCGGTCACCGGCTGAGCCTCAGCGCAGGTGCGATCGCGACGTCGCGCGCCCCCCTGGCTCGGGGGGTGTCCGTTCAGCTCTGCGGCGGGTAGTTCTGGGTGGGCGGGTAGGGCGGCTGCTGCGGGTACTGCCCGGGCGGCTGCTGCTGCGGGTAACCCTGCTGCTGCGGATAGCTGCCCTGCTGCGGGTAACCCTGCTGCGGCGCGTTGCCGTATGCCTGCCGGCCGCGCCGATCGCTGTCCTCCTCGATCAGCCGGTTCAACTTCTGCTGCATCTCGTCGGACTTCGGGACGTTGGTGAGCTCCTGCTGGCCGTGCTCGCCGGCCGACTCGATCGTGAGCGTTCCCGAACTGACCATCCGGTCCCACAGCGACTGGCTGAAGCCGACGTCGTTGATGCGCTGCAGCGAGATGTCCCGCCCGGTGTGCGTGAAGACGCCGCTGCGGATGAGCACCCGGTGTGTGGTGAAGACGTAGTGCGTGGTGCGCCAGCGGATCCACGGCGCGAAGGTCAGCCAGCACAGCAGCGCGAACCCGACCACGATGATCAGCGCCACCACGATCGTCCGCCCGGTTCCGCTGTCCATGTTGTTGTAGACCTCGGCCACGCCGAAGCCGCCGGCCGCGCAGAGCACGATGAACCACAGCGTCGCCGGAACCAGCGTGATCCAGTGCGGATGCAGGTGCTCGACGACCTTCTCGTCATTGGCAAGGATCTTCTCGGGATACGCCACGACAACCTCCTGTGGTCACTGTCGGCAGGCTATCGGTTCCGGGGCGACTCGTCAGGCAGGTCGGACGTGTTCGACGTCGCCGGCGCCGATGGACCGCTCACCGTCGGCCGTCCGCACGACCAGCCGGCCGAGTACGTCGATGTCGCTCGCGTGGCCCGCGACGACGGTGTCGTCGCCCAGTGCGACCCGCACCGGCCGGCCGAGCGTGCTGCAGGCGGACCGGTAGGCCGCGGTCAGCCCGGAAGCGGCCGCGTCACCACCGCAGTCGGCCCACTGGGCATAGCGCGCGTCGAGCCGGGTGAGGATCGCGGCGAGCAGGGCGGTGCGGTCGAGACCTGGCGCTCCGGCGAGCAGCAGGGACGTCGCGCTGTCGACGGGCAGCTCGTCCGGCGCGCTGTCGACGTTGAGCCCGATCCCGATCACCACCGCGGCGCCGGAGGTCTGGGCCAGGATCCCGGCGAGCTTGCGCCCGTCGGCGGCCAGGAGGTCGTTGGGCCACTTGACCGTCGTCTCGATCCCGGCGGTCGCGTCGACGGCCTCGTGCAGGGCTACCCCGGCCAGCAGCGGCAGCCAGCCCCACACCGGGATCGGCACCGGGGGGCGGAGCAGGGCCGAGAAGGTCAGGCCGGCGCGGGGCGGGGACGTCCACACGCGGTCGAGCCGGCCACGGCCGGCCACCTGGTCCTCGGCCGCCAACACGCTGCGATCCGGCGCCGCGGAATCGGCCAGCAGATCCGCGTTCGTGGACGCCGTCCGCTCGACGACCTCGATTCGCGCCCAGCGCGGCGCGAGCGCGTCCTGCAGCCGCGGCAGGTCCAGGGGCGCGCGCTCCATGGTCTTCACCGTACGGTCTTGGCCCCGCAGCGGCGCGACCCGCCGCGTGTCGCGCGGCACGGCGGCCACGACCGGCGAGCGCGCCGCCTCAGACCCGCATTAGGCTCCGGAACCATGGCAGCAGACCCGACCGGTCCTGAGCTCGACCCGCACACGACGGCCGGCAAGCTGGCCGACCTGGAGCGGCGCTACGAGGAGGCCGTGCATGCCGGCTCGGCGCGCGCGGTCGAGAAGCAGCACGCCAAGGGCAAGATGACGGCTCGGGAGCGCATCGCGGCCCTGCTGGACGAGGGCTCGTTCGTCGAGTTCGACGAGTTCGCCCGCCATCGCTCGAACACCTTCGGCATGGAGAAGAACCGGCCGTTCGGTGACGGCGTGGTCACCGGCGCCGGCACCGTGGACGGCCGTCCGGTGTGCGTGTTCAGCCAGGACGTCACGGTGTTCGGCGGCGCGCTCGGCGAGGTCTACGGCGAGAAGATCGTCAAGGTGCTCGACTTCGCGATGAAGACCGGCTGCCCCGTCATCGGCATCAACGAAGGCGGCGGCGCGCGGATCCAGGAGGGCGTCGTCTCCCTCGGCCTGTACGGCGAGATCTTCCACCGGACGGTCCGCGCGTCGGGCGTCATCCCGCAGATCTCGCTCATCATGGGCGCCGCCGCGGGTGGCCACGTCTACTCCCCCGCACTGACCGACTTCGTCGTGATGGTCGACAAGACGTCGCAGATGTTCATCACCGGTCCAGACGTCGTGAAGACGGTGACCGGCGAGGAGGTGACGCTGGAAGAGCTCGGCGGGGCCCGCACGCACAACACGACGAGTGGCAATGCGCACTACCTCGGCGCCGATGAGGACGACGCGATCAACTACGTCAAGGCGCTGCTGTCCTACCTGCCCTCGAACAACCTCGATCCGGTGCCGGTGTACGAGACCGCGGTGACCGACGTCGCCGACGAGAGCGACGCGTTCCTCGACACGTTCATCCCGGACTCGGCCAATACGCCCTACGACATGCACGAGGTGATCGAGCACCTGCTCGACGACGGCGAATTCCTCGAGGTGCACGAGCTCTTCGCGCAGAACATCATCGTCGGCTTCGGACGCATCGAGGGCTACCCGGTCGGGGTGGTCGCCAACCAGCCCACGCACTTCGCCGGTTGCCTCGACATCGATGCGTCGGAGAAGGCGGCGCGCTTCGTCCGCACCTGCGACGCGTTCAACGTGCCGGTGCTGACCTTGGTCGACGTGCCGGGCTTCCTCCCCGGCGTCGGCCAGGAGCACGCCGGCATCATCCGGCGCGGCGCGAAGCTGATCTACGCCTACTCCGAGGCGACCGTCCCGAAGGTCACCGTGATCACCCGCAAGGCGTTCGGCGGCGCGTACGACGTGATGGGTTCCAAACACCTCGGAGCCGACATCAACGTCGCGTGGCCCACCGCGCAGATCGCCGTCATGGGCGCGCAGGGCGCGACGAACATCCTGCACCGCAAGCCGCTGGCCAAGTCCGACGACCCGGAGGC
>JAVHVD010000302.1:0-5107 GCA_032160745.1 Pseudonocardiales bacterium | reverse complement strand
AGAGCGCTCGGCTTCCCGTTCCGTGACACAGAGAGAAGCAGCTGATTATGGCGAAGACTGCGCTGGTCAACAAGGCCGCGGGCAAGCCGAAGTTCAAGGTGCGCGGTTACACCCGCTGCCAGCGGTGCGGCCGTTCGCAGGCCGTCTACCGCAAGTTCGGCCTGTGTCGCATCTGCCTGCGCGAGATGGCGCACGCAGGCGAGCTGCCGGGCGTCACCAAGTCGTCCTGGTAACACTCACCCGCCGGCGACTCGCAAGCGTCGCCGACCATTCGCGGCAGGCCTTCGGGAACCGCCGTGAGAAGGAAGTAACTGACTCATGACAATGACGGACCCCATCGCGGACATGCTCACGCGCGTCCGCAACGCCAACACGGCGTTCCACGACACCGTCGAGATGCCGCACTCCAAGCTCAAGGGGCACATCGCCGAGATCCTGAAGCAGGAGGGCTACATCGCCGGCTTCAAGGTCGCCGATGCTCCGGAGGGCCAGGTCGGCCGCGTGCTGACCATCGACCTGAAGTACGGCCCGAACCGCGAGCGCAGCATCGCCGGCGTGCGCCGCGTGTCCAAGCCCGGTCTCCGCGTGTACGCGAAGGCCACCGGCATGCCCCGGGTACTCGGCGGTCTGGGTGTCGCGATCATCTCGACGTCCACTGGGCTGCTCACCGACCGGCAGGCATCCAAGCGCGGAGTAGGCGGAGAAGTTCTCGCCTACGTCTGGTGAGAGGAGTAAACCCGTGAGCCGAATCGGAAAGCTTCCCGTTCCCGTCCCGTCGGGCGTGGACATCACCATCGACGGCCAGAACGTCACGGTGAAGGGCCCGAAGGGGACCCTCCGCCACGTCGTCGCCGAGCCGATCACCGTCAACCGCGACGACGACGGCACGATCGCCGTGGTCCGCCCCGACGACGAGCGCGAGTCCAAGTCCCTGCACGGCCTGTCCCGCACGCTGATCGCCAACATGGTGGTCGGCGTGACGACGGGCTATGTCAAGACGCTCGAGATCGTCGGCACGGGTTACCGCGTCGTCGCCAAGGGCAGCGACCTCGAGTTCGCGCTCGGGTTCTCGCACTCGGTGCTGGTCCCGGCGCCGGACGGCATCACCTTCCGCGTCGAGGCGCCGACCCGCTTCTCGGTCGAAGGCATCGACAAGCAGCAGGTGGGCGAGGTCGCCGCGAAGATCCGCAAGCTGCGCAAGCCCGACCCGTACAAGGGCAAGGGCGTGCGTTACCAAGGTGAAGTGATCCGGCGTAAGGCCGGTAAGGCAGGTAAGAAGTAATGGATCACGTGATCCGGCACCGCACCATCAAGGCCGGTAAGGCAGGTAAGAAATGAGTGCCTCAACGATCGCGAAGCAGGCCAAGCGCTCGGCCGGGGTCTCGGCCACGCGCCGGGTCGCCAAGTCGCGCCGCCACTTCCGGCTTCGCAAGAAGGTCGTCGGGTCGGCCGAGCGTCCGCGCCTGGTCGTCAGCCGCTCCGCGCGGCACCTGTTCGTCCAGCTCGTCGACGACGCCAAGGGCGTCACGCTCGCCTCGGCGTCGACCTACAAACTGGCCGACGGCGACAAGACCGCGCAGGCCAAGCAGCTCGGCGCGACCCTGGCCGACGCGGCGAAGGCGGCCGGTGTCAGCAAGGTCGTGTTCGACCGCGGTGGCAACACCTACACCGGCCGGGTCGCGGCCTTCGCCGACGCGGCCCGCGAAGCCGGACTGGAATTCTGATGTACCCGAGAAGTGGTGCGAGTGAGGATCGCCGCGAGCGCCAGCGAGCAAGGACCGGAGCGAGTACAGCGATGAGCGCTTGCGCGACGAGCAAGGAGAACTGAGCATGCCAGGACCGCAGCGGGGCGCCCGCACGGGCGGCAACGAGCAGGGTGGCCAGCGCAACGAGCGGGGCGGCGGTCGCGACCGCCGCGACGGCGGCCGTGGCGGCAACGCCCCGGAGAAGAGCCTGTACCTCGAGCGCGTCGTCGCCATCAACCGCGTGGCCAAGGTGGTCAAGGGCGGTCGCCGGTTCAGCTTCACGGCGCTCGTCGTCGTCGGCGACGGTGACGGCACCGTGGGCGTCGGCTACGGCAAGGCCAAGGAGGTTCCGGCCGCCATCGCCAAGGGCGTCGAAGAGGCCAAGAAGAACTTCTTCAAGGTGCCGCGTATCCAGCAGACCATCCCGCACCCGATCCAGGGCGAGAAGGCGGCCGGCGTCGTACTGCTGAAGCCGGCCAGCCCGGGTACCGGCGTCATCGCCGGTGGTCCGGTGCGCGCCGTCCTCGAGTGCGCCGGCATCCACGACGTCCTGTCCAAGTCGCTGGGCTCGGACAACCCGATCAACATCGTGCACGCCACCGTGGCGGCGCTGAAGGGCCTCGTCCGCCCCGAGGAGGTCGCGGCTCGCCGCGGCCTGCCGCTCGAGGACGTCGCGCCGGCCGGCATGTTGCGCGCCCGCGCGGGGCAGGGGAGCTGACAGCCATGGCTCGACTGAAGATCACCCAGACCAAGTCGGGTATCGGCTACAAACAGAACCAGAAGGAGACGCTGCGCTCGCTGGGTCTGAAGCGGATGCACGACACCGTCGTCAAAGAGGACCGGCCGGAGATTCGCGGCATGGTCAAGACCGTCACGCACCTCGTGACGGTCGAGGAGGTTGACTGAAATGAGCACGAACCTGAAGGTTCATCACCTCAAACCCGCTCCCGGCTCGCACACCAGGAAGACCCGGGTGGGTCGCGGTGAGGGCGGCAAGCGCGGCAAGACGGCTGGACGCGGCACCAAGGGCACCAAGGCCCGCTACCAGGTGTCGGTCGGCTTCGAGGGCGGCCAGATGCCGATCCACATGCGGCTGCCGAAGCTCAAAGGCTTCAAGAACCGCTTCCGGGTGGAGTACCAGGTCGTCAACGTCGCCATGCTGTCGAAGCTGTTCCCGCAGGGCGGCACCGTCGGCGTGGCCGAGCTGGTCGAGGCCGGCGCCGTCCGCAAGGGCGAGCCGGTCAAGGTCCTCGGCAACGGCGACCTCTCGGTCAAGCTCGACATCACCGCCAACGCGTTCTCCGAGTCCGCTCGCGAGAAGATCACCGCCGCCGGCGGATCGGTCACCCAGCTCTGACGCGGACGCATAATGGGGTGGATCCAGGCGGCTGTTAGCCTGGGCCGCACCCGGCATACCTGGCTTCCGACAGGCGCTCGACAGCTCTGACCGTTCGGTAGACCGCACCTACACAAGTTCCGCCGCAGGAGGATTTACGTGCTGAGGGCGTTCGCATCGGCGTTTAGGACGCCCGACCTTCGCGTGAAGCTGTTGTTCACGCTGGCCATGATGGCGCTCTACCGGCTGGGCGCGTCCATCCCGACGCCGAACACCAACGTCGCGCAGATCAACTCTTGCCTCGCCGGCGCATCACAGTCGAGCCAGAACGTCTACTCGCTGATCAACCTGTTCTCCGGCGGGGCCCTACTCAAGCTGTCCGTCTTCGCGCTCGGCATCATGCCGTACATCACGGCGAGCATCATCATCCAGCTGCTCGTCGTCGTGATCCCGCGCTTCGAGCAGTTGAAGAAGGAAGGCCAGTCCGGACAGCAGAAGCTGACTCAGTACAGCCGCTACCTGACGATCGGTCTGGCCATCCTGCAGTCCACCGGCTTCATCGCGCTGGCCCGCTCGGGACAGCTGTTCCCGGAGTGCCAGGGCTCGATCCTGTTCCACCAGGACATGTGGACGCTGACCACGATGGTCCTCACGATGACCGCCGGTACCGGCGTCATCATGTGGCTCGGCGAGCTCATCACCGACCGCGGCGTCGGCAACGGCATGAGCGTCCTCATGTTCACCTCGATCGCGGCCCGTATCCCCAGCGAGGGCCACGTCATCCTGCAGAACGCCGGCGTCTTCGTCTTCACGCTGATCTGCCTGCTGGGATTGTCGATCATCGTCGCCGTCGTCTTCGTCGAGCAGGCTCAGCGCCGGATCCCGGTGCAGTACGCCAAACGCATGGTCGGGCGACGGCAGTACGGGGGCACGTCCACCTACCTACCCCTCAAGGTGAACCAGGCCGGTGTCATCCCGGTCATCTTCGCGTCCTCGCTGCTCTACATCCCGCAGCTGATAAGTCAGCTGACCAGCAGCAACACAACGAGCAGCGGGTTCGCGCGCTGGGTCAACACCTACCTGATCAACCAGCAATCGTGGGTGTACCTGAGCACCTACTTCCTGCTCATCATCTTCTTCGCGTACTTCTACGTCGGCATCACCTTCGACCCGGTCGAGCGGGCCGACGACATGAAGAAGTACGGCGGGTTCATCCCCGGTATCCGACCCGGGCGCCCTACCGCGGAGTACCTGCAGTTCGTCCTGTCCCGGATCACCCTGCCCGGTTCCCTGTACCTCGGCATCGTCGCCGTCCTGCCCAACTTCTTCTTCAGCATCACCAGCGGCAACAACCAGAACTTCCCGTTCGGTGGCACCGCTGTGCTGATCATGGTCGGCGTCGCCCTCGACACCGTGAAGCAGATCGAGAGCCAGCTGATGCAGCGCAACTACGAGGGATTCCTGCGCTGATCGCCGCTGGAATGCAGAGTTCGGCCATCGCGACGAGAACCTTCGTCGCTGTCGCGACGAGGAGGCGAGCCGCATGAGACTGGTCCTCGTGGGGCCGCCCGGCGCGGGCAAGGGAACCCAGGCCGGGTTCATCGCCGAGTCGTTCGACATCCCGAAGATCTCCACCGGCGACATATTCCGGGCCAACGTGTCCGGCGGTACCGAGCTCGGCCGGATGGCCAAGAAGTACATGGACGCCGGTGACCTCGTCCCGGACGAGGTCACCAATGCGATGGTCCGCGACCGCCTCGCCCAGCCCGACGCCAAGGACGGCTTCCTGCTGGACGGGTTTCCGCGCAACGTCGCCCAGGCCGGGGAGCTCGACGGGATCCTCGACGAGCACGGTGCGCCACTGTCGGTGGTGCTCGACCTCGACGTCGACCACGACGAGGTGGTCAAGCGCCTATCCGGCCGCCGGACGTGCAAGAAGTGCGGGCACGTGTGGCACCTGCAATTCGACCCGCCGGCCGTTCCCGACATCTGTGACAAGTGCGGCGGCGAGCTCTACCAGCGCGAC
>JAVHVD010000301.1:0-10516 GCA_032160745.1 Pseudonocardiales bacterium | reverse complement strand
TCAGCCAGACGGCCGGGTACTTCATCGTGACCTTCGAACCGATGTTGCCGTCGACCCACTCCATCGTGGCGCCGGCCTCGGCCTTGGCCCGCTTGGTGACCAGGTTGTAGACGTTGTTCGACCAGTTCTGGATGGTCGTGTAGCGGCAGCGGCCGCCCTTCTTCACGATGATCTCGACGACCGCGGAGTGCAGCGAGTCCGAGCTGTAGATCGGCGCGGTGCAACCCTCGACGTAGTGCACGTAAGCGCCCTCGTCGACGATGATCAGCGTGCGCTCGAACTGACCCATGTTCTCCGTGTTGATCCGGAAGTAGGCCTGCAGCGGGATCTCGACGTGCACGCCCTTCGGCACGTAGATGAACGAGCCGCCGGACCAGACCGCGGTGTTCAGCGCGGAGAACTTGTTGTCACCGGACGGGATGACCGAGCCGAAGTACTCCTCGAAGAGCTCGGGGTACTCCTTCAGCGCGGTGTCGGTGTCGAGGAAGATGACGCCCTGACGCTCGAGCTCCTCGTTGATCTTGTGATAGACGACCTCGGACTCGTACTGCGCGGCCACGCCGGACACCAGCCGCTGCTTCTCCGCCTCCGGGATGCCGAGCTTGTCGTAGGTGTTCTTGATGTCCGCGGGCAGGTCGTCCCAGGTCGCGGCCTGCTTCTCCGTGGAGCGGACGAAGTACTTGATGTTGTCGAAGTCGATCCCCGACAGGTCGGACCCCCAGGTCGGCATCGGCTTCTTGCCGAAGATCGACAGCGCCTTCAGGCGGCGGTCGAGCATCCACTGGGGCTCACTCTTCTTGGCCGAGATGTCACGCACCACGGCCTCGGACAGCCCGCGCTGCGCAGCAGCACCGGCGACATCGGTGTCGGCCCAGCCGAAGCCGTACCGGCCCAGCGAGTCGATCTGCTCGTCCTGGGTGAGGACGCGCTCGGGGGTCGTCGTCATATCTCAGATTCCCTTGCTCTGGGCGGTGTTCTTCGGTCGAACGGGGACGTGCGTGGTGCAGACGCCGTCGCCGTGGGCGATGGTCGCCAGGCGCTGGACGTAGGTGCCGAGCACCCGCTCGAACGCGCGGGTCTCGGCCTCGCACAGTTGCGGGAACTCAGCCGCAACGTGCGCCACCGGGCAGTGGTGCTGGCAGATCTGGATGCCGCTGATCGACCCGTTCTGAGCGTCGGCGTCGCGGACGGCCTGAACGGTCGAAGCGTAGCCATTGACGGTCAGTGCTGCGGCGAGGGCCTCGGAGCGCGCGGCGAGTGGCTGCGCGTGGTCGACCTCGGGCTGGATGTCGGCGGCTAGGGTGGTCGCGCGGTGCTCGGCGAACGCGGTGACCGCCTCGTCCCCGCCGGTCTCGCGGAGGTAACGCAGCGCGGTGCTCGCCAGGTCGTCGTACGCGTGCGGGAAGGCGGCGCGGCCGGCGTCGGTCAGCGCATAGGTGCGAGCCGGTCGGCCGCGGCCGCGGTGGGCCGAGGGGCGGGGTTCGCGCTCGACCAGGAAGCCGTCGGAGACCAGGGCGTCGAGGTGCCGGCGGATACCCGCCGGCGACAGGCCCAGCCGCTCGGCGAGATCGGCCGCGTTCTGCGGGCCACGCTCGAGAACCGTGCGGGCTACGGCGTCGCGGGTACGGTCGCCCGGCTTGTCGCAGGCGCCGGAAACGCCTGCTGCAGAGCCGGACTGGATTTTCACAACACCAGTATGACGTATTTCCCCCAGGGCCCGCACATCGCCCCCGCCGATCTCTACGGATCGGCGTGTCGTCACTCTCGGGCCAACCCGCCGAGTGACTGCCGTGTTCCGCACCCCGTCCGGAATCCAGCCGCGATAGGTTTCCGGTCGTGCTGTACCGGACCATGGAACTGACCCTTGCCCCGGCGCTGCGGGCGGTCTATCGACCGGAGGTCACCGGTTCCGAGCACGTCCCGGCCGACGGCCCGGTGATCTTCGCCATGAACCACCAATCCTTCGCCGACGAGTTCTTCGTGCCCATCGCCACCCGCCGTCAGGTCTTCTACTTCGCCAAGGCCGAGTACTTCACCACGCCGGGGCTGCGCGGACGCGCCACGGCGGCCTTCTTCCGTGGTCTGGGCCAGGTCCCGGTCGTCCGCAATGACACCCGCTCGGCCGCCGCGGTCATCGAGGTCGGCTGCGAGGTTCTCGATCAAGGACGCGCGCTGGGCATCTTCCCGGAGGGGACGCGCTCCCCGGACGGGCAGTTGTACAAGTTCCGGACCGGTGTCGCCCGGCTCGCGCTCCGCTGCGGTGCTCCGGTAGTACCGGTGGGTCTGGTCGGCACCCGGGAGGTGCAGCCGCCGGACAGCCGCCGATGGCATCGCGCCCCGGTCGCCGTGCACATCGGCGCCCCGCTGCGTTTCGGGGAGCTGTCCGCGCAGGAGCGCAGCTCGCGCGTTCTCCGGGAGGTCACCGAGTCCATCCGGACCGCCGTCCAGAAGCTGTCGGGTCAGGAGTACGTCGACGCGTTCGCGTCATCGATGAAGGTGGCGGACTGAGCCTGCGGTCACTGGGCTGAGCGCGGCAAAGCGCCGAAGCGGCCGGATTCCTAGACTATCGGGGTGTCCCCCGCGTCCGGTGCTGTCGAGGTCGTCGACCTCGTCAAGACCTACGGCGCGAACCGTGCGGTCGACGGCCTGTCGCTGACCGTCGCGCGCGGTTCGGTTCTCGCGCTGCTGGGCCCCAACGGTG
Source organism: Pseudonocardiales bacterium (assembly GCA_032160745.1). Lineage (GTDB taxonomy): Bacteria > Actinomycetota > Actinomycetes > Mycobacteriales > Jatrophihabitantaceae > Jatrophihabitans. Next base: position 7,815 of record JAVHVD010000301.1, on the reverse strand, counting down.
CCGGCAAGACGACGACCGTCGAGATCTGCGAGGGGTTCCGCCGTGCCGACTCCGGGACGGTCCGCGTCCTCGGTCTCGACCCTTCGGCCGCTGACCTGCGGCCGCGCGTCGGCGTGATGCTCCAGGACGGCGTGGGCGGGTACACGGGCGCCACGGCGTTGGAACTCCTCCGCCTCTTCGCGGCCTACGCGGCGCATCCGCAGGATCCGGATGAGTTGCTGGAGATCGTCGGGCTCTCCAGCGCCGCCGGTACCCCGGTCAAGCGGATGTCCGGCGGGCAGCAGCAGCGGCTGTCGCTCGCGCTGGCGCTGGTCGCCCGGCCCGAGCTCGTGTTCCTCGACGAACCCACGTCCGGCATGGACCCGCAGGCCCGCCGCGGCACCTGGGACCTCATCCGTTCGCTGCGCACCGACGGCCTCACCGTCGTGCTGACCACCCATTTCCTGGACGAGGCCGAGCAGCTCGCCGACACGGTCGTGGTGATGGACGCCGGCCGGATCGTCGCGCAGGGCAGCCCGGCCGAACTCACCCGCTCCGGCGCCGAAGGGCAGATCCGGTTCCGGGCCATACCCTCGCTGCGCCTGGACCTGCTGGTCGCCGCACTGCCCGAGGGCTCGCTGGCCGCCGAGGAGGAGCCGGGCCGCTACCTCGTCACCGGCGACGTCACCCCGCAGCTGCTCGCGACGCTCACCGCCTGGTGCGCCGCGCAACACGTCATGGCCGAGGATCTCGCCGTCGAGCGCCGGACCCTGGAAGACGTGTTCCTCGAGCTCACCGGCCGGGAGCTGCGGGCATGAACCGCACACCCGGGCAGTTCGCTCCCGCGCCGGCGGCGGCACCACGCTCCCGGATGCTCGGCGCACAGACCGCGATGGAGTTCAAGCTCCTGCTGCGCAACGGCGAGCAGGTCGGGCTCACACTGCTGATCCCGGTGCTGCTGCTGTTCTTCTTCAACCTGCCGCTGCTCTACTCACTCGGGACGCCCCGCCGGATCGACTTCGTGGTGCCGAGCATCATCACGCTCGCGGTCATGTCCGCGGCCTTCACCGGCCTCGCGATCGGCACCGGTTTCGAGCGCAAATACGCCGTACTCAAGCGGCTCGGCGCGACGGCGCTCCCCCGGTCGGTGCTGATCGGTGGCAAGACCCTGTCCGTGCTGCTCCTCGAACTCGTCCAGCTCGTGCTCGTGTGCGGGTTCGGATTCGTCCTCGCCTGGCACCCCAAGGGCGATCCCTTCCTTGCGCTGCTCCTCGTCATCCTGGGCACGATCGCGTTCGGCGGTCTCGGGCTGCTCGTCGCCGGCACGCTGCGGGCCGAGGTGACCCTGGCCGCGGCGAACCTCATCTGGCTGGTGCTGCTGTTCGCCGGTGGCATCGCGATCCCGCTGTCCAAGTACGGCGGGGTGGCGCGCGACGTGCTGCAGTACCTGCCGTCGGCCGCGTTGTCGGACGGGCTGCACGACGTGCTGCAGCACGGGAACGGCCTGCCCTTGCGCGAGACGCTGACCCTGCTCGTGTGGGCGGCGGTCGCGCTACCGGCGGCGGCGCGGTGGTTCCGGTGGGAGTGAGCACCGAACGGCAGACCCCGCCGCGGCCGGCCGAACGGGGACTACGCCGTCGCTTGTCGGACTTGACGACCTCGCCGCTCGTTCTCCGCCGGCTGGCCGCCGCATCGGTCGTCGTCAACGTCGGCATCGTCGTGACCGGCGGCGCCGTGCGGCTGACCAACTCCGGGCTCGGCTGCCCGACCTGGCCGCGGTGCAGCGGTTCGCAGCTCGTGCCCAACAGCAAGCTGGGGATCCACGGAGCGATCGAATTCGGCAACCGGACGCTCACCTTCCTGGTGGGCCTGACCCTGGCGCTGACACTGGTCACGGCCTGGCGGCAGCGTCGGCAGGTGGGTCTCGCCGTTCTCGCGTTCGCCGGCATTCCGGCGCAGGCCGTGCTCGGCGGCATCGTCGTCCGTACCGACCTGAATCCCTGGCTGGTCGCCCTCCACTTCCTGCTGTCCGCCGCGATCATCGCGGCCACCTTCGTGCTGTGGTGGCGGCTCGGTGAGCGGCGGTTCGCCGCCGTTCCCCGTCCCGCACGTTCCGTGGCGCAGCTACTGCTCGTCACGACGGCTCTCGTGCTGGTCGCGGGCACCACGGTCACCGGCGCCGGTCCGCATGCCGGGGACGTGAAGAACGGCCACGTGCGGCGGATCGATCTGCCCATATCCGGGCTCGCCCAGCTGCACGCCGACCTGGTCATGGTGCTGATCGGCCTGACCGTGGGGATCGTTGCGCTGGCGTTCGCGATTCGCTCGGAGACGCTCCGGCGGGCAGCGGTGATCCTGCTCGGCGTCGAACTGGCACAGGGCGCGATCGGCTACACGCAGTACTTCCTGCACGTCCCGCCGCTGCTCGTCGGGCTGCACCTGCTCGGCGCCTGCCTGGTCTGGATCGCGGCGCTGCACCTCGTCGCGGTGATCAGGCCGGCGGGCGACCGGACCACGGCGCCGCACGCCGTTAGTCCGGCGCCGACAGCCGGGTAGGGGTCTGGGGACGGCGCATTCGTCGCCCGGTCAACCCGTACCGACCCGCTCGACGTCGAGGACCCTTCCGTGTCGACTGCTGCTTCCACCGCGCCCACCTCCCACGACACCCATGACACCCATGACGCCTTGAGCCGAGCCCTCGGCTGGGCGAGCGTCGGGCTGGGCCTGCCCCTGGTCGCCCGGCCGGCCGAGACCGCCGAGGCCATCGGCATCGGCTCGTCCCCGAGACATCGGCTCACCACGACCCTGGTCGGCGTCCGCGAGTTCATGGCCGCGGCCGGGCTGCTCGCGCGCCCGAGTTCCGTCTGGCTGTGGAGCCGGGTGGCCGGCGACGCGATGGACCTCGCGCTGCTCGGCCGAGCGCTGAAGAACCACGAAGGGCGCGGACTGCGCCGCACCGCCGCCGCCACCGCGGGCGTCACGGCAATCGCGGCCGTGGACCTGTACGCGGCCCTGACCCGATCACGCAAGGAGTCCGCGATGGATTTGACCGGCACAACGACGATCCGAACCTCCCCCGAAGAGCTGTACCGGTTCTGGCGACAGCTCGACCGCCTGCCGACCTTCATGGCCCACATCGACGAAGTGACCACCACCGGCGATCGGACGAGCCACTGGAAGGTGAGCGCGCCGTTCGGGCGCACGGTCGAGTGGGACGCCGAGATCACCGACGAGGACCCCGGACGGTCCATCGCGTGGAAGTCCGTCGGCAGCGGCGTCGTCGACAACGAAGGTGTCGTGCGGTTCAACCCGGCGCCGCGTGACCAGGGCACCGAGATCCACGCGACGATCCGCTACACCATGCCCGGCGGGAAGCTCGGCGAGGCGGTGGCCCGGTACTTCGGCGAGGACCCGCACCAACAGCTCGACGACGACCTGCGCCGACTCAAGCAGGTGATCGAGACCGGCGAGGTCATCCGGTCCGACGGCGCGCCCTGGGGCAAGCGGGCTCGCAAGGAATTCCCGCAGCACGCCGCCCAACCATTGTCCGACCGCGAGGCCGAGGAGGCGCAGCTGTGAAGGCCAACTGCTGGACGGGACGCAACAGCGTCGAGGTGCTCGACGTGCCGGACCCCCGCATCCTGAACTCCCGCGATGCGATCGTGAAGGTCAGCTCCACCGCGATCTGCGGCTCCGACCTGCACCTCGTCGACGGCTACGTCCCGTCGATGCAGACGGGCGACATTCTCGGCCACGAGTTCATGGGCGAGGTCGTCGAGGTCGGCCCGGGCGTCGGCGCCGACACGTTGCGGGTGGGCGACCGGGTCGTCGTACCCTTCCCCATCGCCTGCGGCGCCTGCAACGCGTGCAAGGTCGAGCTGTACTCATGCTGTGAGAACACCAACCCCAACGCCGGGATCGCCGAAAAGCTGTTCGGGCACCCGACGGCCGGCATCTTCGGTTACTCGCACCTCACCGGTGGCTTCGCGGGAGGGCAGGCCGAGTACGTCCGGGTCCCGTTTGCCGACGTCGGCCCGCTCAAGATCGAGGGTGATCTCAGCGACGAGCAGGTGCTCTTCCTCAGCGACATCCTGCCCACCGGCTACATGGGTGCCGAACTCTGCGACATCGAGCCCGGCGACATCGTCGCGGTCTGGGGTGCCGGCCCGGTCGGCCAGTTCGCCATGGACAGCGCGCGGGTGCTGGGCGCCGAGACCGTCATCGCGATCGACAAAGAGCCGTACCGCTTGGCCATGGCCGCCGACGCGGGATACCGGACGATCAACTTCGACGAGGTCGACGTCCGCTCGCAACTTCTCGAGTGGACGGGCGGTCGCGGACCGGACAAGTGCATCGACGCGGTGGGCCTGGAGGCCACGCACGGCGCCACCCACATCCACGCCTACGACCGGGTCAAGCAGGCGGTGCGCTCGGAGACCGAGCGTCCACACGCATTGCGGCAGGCGATCACGTCGTGCCGCAGCGGCGGCGTCGTCTCGGTCATCGGCGTCTACGGCGGGATGATCGACAAGTTCCCGGCCGGCGCGTGGATGAACCGGTCGATCACCCTGCGCACCGGGCAGGCGCACGTCCACAAGTACATGCGGCCCCTGCTCGAACGGATCGAGCGGGGCGAGATCGATCCGACCCGGATCATCACCCACCGGCTCCCGCTGGCGGAGGCACCGCACGGGTTCGACATCTTCAAGAACAAGAAGGACAACTGCGAGAAGATCGTTCTCACACCCTGACGGACGGCGACGCCGGCGGGCGCGGCGCCGGACCCTCCGGGTTGATCGACAGGTAAAGAGGACGTGATCCCGGGTACGCAGCAACTATGACAACGGAGTCGCGTTACCGCCGCCGCAGCGGCATCGGGCGCATCGTGGCCATTCTCGTCCTGATCTGGTTGATCATCGGCGCGATCGCTGCAGGTCAGCGGCACTACTACACGTCCCGCAGCGAGAGTTGCGCGAAGGCGTCGACGATCGCGGTCACGATCATCGCCGGCCCGCTCAACTATCTGGGGGCCAACCCCAAGTCCAAGTGCCCGGACGTGAAGGTGCCGCAGCCGAGCAAGTAGGGCCGTCAGAACGCCTGGGTGATGGCATAGATCGCCAGCCCGGCGAGGGAGCCCACCACGGTGCCGTTGATGCGGATGAACTGCAGGTCACGCCCGACCTGCAGCTCGAGCCGTCGGCTGGTCTCGTCGCTGTCCCAGCGCTCGATCGTCGTGGTGATCACGTCGGTGATGTCCTGGGCGTAGTTGGTCACGACGTGTCCGACCAGCCGCTGCAGCGCCTCCTCGACCTTGGCCGCGACGTCGATGTCGTCGCGCAGCACCTCGCCGGCGCGGATCGTGAGCGACTCGGCCGAGCGGCGCAGATCCGATCCCGGGTCCTCGGCCTCGCGCAGCAGCAACGTCTTCATCGAGTCCCAGAGGTTGGCCAGATACTCACGGATCCGGGGATGGTCTAGCAACTGGTCCCGGGCCGCCTCGACCTTCGCGATCTGCTCGGGATCGTTGCGTAGCCGCTCGGCAAGTTCGCGGAGCTGGATGTCGAAGCCGCTCCGCAGCCCGTGCGACTCGTCGGCGATGACGTCGGACACGAAGGACTGCAGCAGGCTGAATCCTTTGTTGAAGACCCGGTCGTCGACCCACTCCGGCACCCACTCCGGTGACTCCTGCGCGACCCGCTGGCGCAACTCGGCCCGGTTGTTCTCGAGGAACTTCCGCGCTCCGCGCAGGAACGTCGTGAGCGCGGCCTGGTGCTGACCGGCATCACACGCGGCGTCGATCAGCCGGGCGAGCAGTGGTGCGATATCCAACTCGCGCAGCCGCTTGTCGGCGAAGGCGGCCACCGAGTTGCGCAGCTCGTCGTCGCGCAGGACGGTCGCCATCCCCCCGACGGCGCTGCTGAGCTCCTCGGCGAGCCGATGGGCGTGGCCCGGATCGGCGAGCCACTCGCCGACCCGCTTGGGCACCTGCGCGGCGGCGACCCGCTCGCTGACGACCTCCGTGGTGAGGAAGTACTGCTGGACGAAGCCGGCCAGGCCCTCGCCGATCTGGTCCTTCTTCTCCGGGATGATCGCGGTGTGCGGGATGGGTAGCCGCAGCGGGTGCCGGAACAGCGCGGTGACGGCGAACCAGTCCGCGAGCCCGCCGACCATCGACGCCTCCGCCGCGGCCTCGATGTAGCCCCACACCCCGTTCCCGTCGCCGACGATGCGGCTGACGATGTAGACGACGGCCGCCAACACCAGCAGCCCGCCGGCGATCACCTTCATCCGGCGCAGGGCCCGCAGCCGCTCGGCGGCCATCGCCGGGAACGGGCTGCCGGGCGGGGTGACGGGCCGCCTGTCCGTGCCGGACGTCATGCGCGGGCGGCGATCGCCGCGGCGAACGTGGCAGCGGGATCCTCGTCGCCGATGCCGTCCTGCAGGAAGAGCGACGGTTCGACGAGCTCGAGCTCCACGACGACCGGGCCGGACGGGGAGGGCAGCAGATCCACCCGCGCGTACAGCTGATCGGCGCCGAAGCGCTCACGCACCACCTGGATCGCGGCGGCCCCGACTGCCAGCTCGGCGGGCTCCGGAGTCCGGGGCTCGATCCGCTCTTCCACGTACAGCGCCCGCGCGCTCATGGGATGGGCCATTCCCGGCGGCAGCATCGGCCCTTTCCGGATCGCATGGCTGAAGCGACCATCGAAGTACAGCAGCGCCGTCTCCCCGGCCGTGTCCACGTCCGCGAGGTAGGGCTGGACGAGGACCGTCCGGCCGGCGGCCTGCAGCTTCTCGAGATGCTCGCGGGCCTCGTCCGCCCGGTCCGGGGTGAAGCGGCCGGCACCGCGCGAGCCGGCGCCGATGGACGGTTTGACGACGATCTCGCGCTGGGCCGACGCATCGGCACCGCCGAACAATGCCACGGCATCGCCGGGCTCGACGAAGGTGGTCGGGACGATCGGGATCGCGGCCGCTTGCAGATCGCGGAGGTACACCTTGTCGGTGCTCCAGCGCACGACGTCCGCGCCGTTCGCGACCTGCGGCAGTCCGGTGGCCCACTCGAGGAAGGCGTCCAGGTCGGCGGTGTAGTCCCACGTCGACCGCAGCACCACGAGTCCGCTTCGCCAGTCGACCTCCGGATCGGTCCAGACGGCCCACCGGCTGTCCACACCCCGCTCGGCCAGCGCGTCGACGAGCACGGCCCCGTCCTCGTCTCCGGAGGGCAGGGTGGCACAGGTCGCGAGCAGGACGGCCGGCATGTCTCGATCCTATGGGCGAGGCTCGGGAGGCGAACGGCGATACGGGATGAGACGATTCGCCGCGAATTCTCATGATCACGCCCGTTCGAGCCGTTCACACCCGTGGAGGTGGCCCTCGTGGCCGACGCCGGCTGGTTCCCGGATCCGCAGGACGCGGGGACCGAGATCTTCTTCGACGGCGAGAACTGGACGTCGCAGCGACGCCCAGAGGTAGCAGCGCGACCGTCGCCGGCGCCGCAGTGGAGCGCCCCGACGGAGATCACGCAGCAGTGGGGCGCTCCGCCGCCGGAGGCGCCGCAGCAGTGGGCCCCGCCGCCGTCTCCGCAGGGCGGCTATCCGGCCGCCGCGCCGCCTGGCTGGGGTGCCCCGGCCGGCCCCGAGGCGTGGCCGCCCGGCGCGCAGTGGCAGGTGCCGCCTGCACCACCGACGCGGCGGCGACGCAAGCCCCTGCTGCTCACCCTGCTCGCCGTCGCGGTGCTGGCGGCCGGGCTCATCACCTGGCTGGCCTGGCCCGACGGCGCCACCCCGCTGACCTACAAGGGCAAGGAGATCGCGGCGCCCGACGAGGTCCTGA
>JAVHVD010000300.1:0-15476 GCA_032160745.1 Pseudonocardiales bacterium | reverse complement strand
TGATGACTCGTCGTCGGCTCGGCGTGCGCCGAATCCTCGACCGGTTGGACGCGAACGAACGTGCTGCGACGATCCGCGCATTCGAGGTGTTCGCCGCGCACACCGACCCGGCCATCGACGCTCAAGTTGTGCACGAGTGGCCGGCGTCGTGACGCATGACAACCTGCAACCGCCAGCCGATTCATGTCACGAGCGCGATGCGATCGACAGTACATACCTAAAGGTATGGCACTGAAAACGCGAATTTTTTTCGATAGTCGTGTCACACCGGTTGGTCGCCGCTTGGACCCGTACGTTCAATGAATGCCCTGCGGCGTAAGGGAATCGGGGCGAATTCGTGATCGCTGCTCGCTACTGCGCACATTGCCGCGTCAGGAGCGCGAGAAAATGAGTCGGCGCGTCGTGTTGACGGTAAGGCGTGCTCATCGTCAACTTGATCGCAGCGACGAAGCAATTCGTCGACTACAGCCGCCGAGGAGGCACAACGCATGACCGCACCTGCAAAGAAGGCAACGGCTAGGAAGTCGGCCGCCAAGAAGGCGCCGGCGAAGAAGTCGGCCGCCAAGAAGACAACGGCCAGGAAGTCCGCAGCCAAGAAGGCACCCGCGAAGAAGTCGGCCGCCAAGAAGACAACGGCGGCGAAGAAGACCGTCGCCAAGAAGGCGTCGGCTGCGAAGAAGACCGTCGCCAAGAAGGCGTCGGCTGCGAAGAAGACCGCCGCCAAGAAGGCGCCGGCCCGAAAGGCAGCTGCGAAGAAGACCGCCGCCAAGAAGGCGCCGGCGAGGAAGACCGCTGCACGCAGAGCGCCGGCCAAAAAGTCCGGCTGATCGCTACTGCGCTTGTAGCTCGAACAACAGAATGATGATGCGCCGAGTCGCCGGTGCACCTCTGGACTTCGTGGCCTTGCGGTCACAGCTGGAGGTGCCCGGCGATTTCGCATCTGCGGTGCGGGACGAAGCGGCGCGGAGCGCTGTAGCGGCCGCGCTGCCCGACGAGGACGCGACCGACATCCCGCTCGTCACGATCGATCCGCCCGGCAGCCGGGACCTCGACCAGGCCGTGCACATCGCGCCCGAGCGCGACGGTTACGCCGTCAGCTACGCGATCGCCGACGTAGCGGCGTTCGTCCGTCCGGGCGGTGCGATCGACACAGAATCGCACCGGCGCGGCGAGACGCTGTACTTCCCCGACGCACGGGTTCCGCTGCATCCACCGGAGCTGAGTGAAGGCGCGGCAAGCCTCCTCCCTGGCCAGGTGCGCCCGGCCGTGCTGTGGCGGATCGGGGTGGCCGCCGATGGTGCCGTGCGCGGTGTCGACGTCCGCCGCGCCCGCGTCCGCAGCACCGCGCAGCTGGACTACGACGGGGTGCAGGCCGCGCTCGAGCGCGACGCGCTGCCCGATCCGATCGCCGCCCTGCCGGCGGTCGGAATGGCTCGACTGGCGTTGGCTCGGGCGCGGCATGCGATCAACCTGGATCTGCCGGAGCAGTTTGTCGCGAAGGACGGCGCTGACGGTTGGGTGCTCGCCCTGCGCACCACGTTGCCGGTGGAGAGGTACAACGCCGAGATCTCGTTGCTGACCGGGATGTGCGCGGCGCAGATCATGCTCGACGGAGGGATCGGGATCCTGCGCACCGTGCCGCCGCCGGACAAGAGCGCGGTGCATTCGCTTCGCCGAGCAGCGCGCGCGCTTGGGATCGTGTGGCCTGACCGTGCGCACCCCGGCGACATCCTCGACGCCGTCGACCGCGGTAACCCGCGCCACGTCGCATTCATCGAGCACGCGGTCGCCCTGCTGCGCGGGTCGGGCTACACCCCCTTCGACGGAGCTCCGCCGGATCAGCCGTTGCACAGCGGGATCGCCGCTGCGTACGCGCACGTGACCGCTCCGCTGCGTCGGCTGGTCGACCGCTACGGCAGCGAGGTCTGCCTCGCGCTGCAGGCGGGCGCGCCCGTGCCGGACTGGGTCAGGTCAGCGCTTCCGGCGCTGCCGGATGAGATGCAGAAGGCCGATCATCTTGCCCACGAGGTGGATCGTGCCGTCGTCGACGCGACTGAAGCGTGGTTGCTGCGCGACCGCGTCGGCGAACTGTTCGATGCGGTCGTCATCGATGCCGACGACCGCGCGGGCACGGTTGTGCTCGACTCGCCGGCCGTGCGTGGCCGTTGCGCCGGCGGCAGCCTTCCGGTCGGCGGACGCATCCGGGTACGGCTGGTTACCGCCGACGTCGAGCAGCGACAGGTGAGGTTCGAACGCGCGGACGCCGGCTAGCTGTACGTGAACTCGGCGGAAGGGTATGCCCCGTCGCGCACCTCAGCACCGAAGCGGGACGCCGCGTCACGCAATATTTCACCGACCTGGGCGTACTCCTTGACGAACTTCGCCGGCTTGCCGCCGCCGCGCAGTCCGGCCATGTCCTGCCAGACCAGCACCTGCGCGTCGCACGAGGCGCCGGCGCCGATGCCGACGGTCGGGATGGTCAGGGCCTGGGTGACCTGGGCAGCGACATCGGACGGCACGACCTCGAGCACGACCGCGAACGCCCCCGCGTGCTGCAGCGCCTTCGCGTCCTGCAGCAGGCGGTGCGCCGCCTCGTCCCCGCGACCCTGCACCCGGTAGCCGCCGAACGCGTTGACCGACTGCGGAGTGAGGCCGATGTGCGCCATCACCGGCACGCCGGCCGACACGAGCGCTTCGACCTGCGCGGTGACCCGTTGGCCACCCTCGAGCTTGACGGCCTGCGCGCCGCCTTCCTTCATGAACCGCGCCGCGGTCTCGAGCGCCTGCTGCGGCGAGGCTTGGTAGGAACCGAACGGCAGGTCGGCCACGACGAGCGCGCGGGACGTGCCGCGGACTACGCCACGTACGAGGGGGAGGAGTTCGTCCACCGATACCGGCACCGTGGTGTCGTAGCCGTAGACGACGTTGGCCGCCGAGTCGCCGACGAGGAGCACGGGAATGCCCGCCTCGTCGAAGACCCGGGCCGTTGAGAAGTCGTAGGCAGTCAGCATCGGCCAGCGCTCGGCGCGCTCCTTGGCTGTCTGCAGGTCGCGGATGGTGATCCGCCGATTGGTCACGCCGCCGTACAGGGAGGTCTCGGGCATAGCGTCACGCTCACTTCCTCGAGGCCGGCTCGGCCGGTCCCCGGGCATGTCATGTGGACGAAACAATCGTGCAACCTACTGGCGGGTAAGTCTCGCTGTACGCGTGAGATGAGAGTCACGCGACGTCTTGGTTAGCAACCTCGGCGATCGGTTCCGGCCGTAGCGGGCGGTCGCCGAGCAGCGCCGCGCAGGCGACGCTCACCACGAGCACGCCTAGGAAGATGGCCAGCATCGTGTGGTGCGCGCCGAGTACGGACTGTCGCGAACCTGTGAGGTGCAGGGTGCGCCCGAGGATCGCAACGCCGGCGACTCCGCCGATGTAGCGCATCGACGACGCCAAGCCGGCGGCCATTCCGATGTGCTCGGCCGGGACGCCGGAAAAAGACGCCGTCTGTCCGGCCGGCGTGGCGAGCCCGAGGCCGAATCCGAGCAGCGCAAGAGGCAGTCGTAGATCAGCCGCTGCGGTGGGATCCTGGACGAGCAGCACCGTCACCCCGGCAAGGCAACTCACGGTGCCCACGACGCCGACCGGCCTGGGGCCGTACGCGTCGACGAGCCGTCCGGCGACCAGCGACGCGACGACCATGGCGAGCATCATGAAGATCAGCAGCTCGCCGGTCGCCGCCGATCCCAGCCGGAAGAGCGCGTCCGTGACCAGCGGGATCTCGAACAGCAGCGCGTACATGACAAGATTCAGCAGCGCGACGACCAGCGAGCCTGCGGTGTAGCGCACCGACCGGAACAGCCAGAACGAGACCACTGGATCTGCCGCCCGCCGCTCCCAGGACACGAATGGGATGAACAACAGCGCGCCAACGACGACCAGAATTGCGCCAGTCGCGCCCCGGCCCTGCAAGCCCGCCACCAGGGCCACCAGCGCGCCGGTGAGCAGCGCGGCGCCGACCCGGTCGAAGCGGGCGGCCGGCCGGTCGGCCCCCCGCGCCTCGCGGCGTCGTGGCCCGCCGCCCAGCGCCGCCGCCACCGCAAGGACCGGAAGGTTGACGATGAATACGCTGCGCCAGCCGAAGACGCTCACCAACTCACCGCCAACCAGTGGACCGATGCCGGCAGCCAGCGACATCGTCGCTCCGATCGCGCCGAACGCTCGGCCCCGCCGCTCTTCGGCGACCTCGACCCGCACCAGCGCCATCGTGGCCGGCACGACGACCGCTCCGCCGACGGCCATGATCACCCGCGAGCAGGCGAGCACGGCAAGGTCGGGTGCCAGGTAGCCGAGCAGCGCCCCGGCGGCAAGTATCGCGCGGCCCGCGTAGACCACGCGCCAGTGGCCGAGTCGGTCGCCCAGCTTGCCGCCCGCGCTCTGCAACGCGATGGCCGCGACGAGGTAGCTGGCCACCAGCGCCGACGTGACACTTGCCGAGCTGTGCCGGAAGTCAGTGGCAATGCTCGGCAGGGCAACCGCGATCATCGTGGAATTCAGCGGCATCAACGTCGCTGTGAGGCACGCGGCGAGCAGCCCGCGGGTGACCTGAGCGTCACGCACTGGTGATCGGCCGGCGCTGCAGCAACGAGAGGCAGCCGGCCTTGATCGCGAACTCGATGTCGTGGTCGGTGGCGCCGAACGCCGAGTCGCATTGTCGAGCCAGTGCGTGCAGAGCGGCCAGGTCGGGTTCGGCGAGGCACGGCGCGTAGACGTGCTCGCTCGGTACCGGCTGCTCGGTCGTCCCGCCCGCGGGCACGCGGCGGATCGCGATGTCCTTCTCCCCGACCTGGTGCTCGAGAAGCGTGCCGAGTGCGTCGAGGACGTAGCGGTCAGGGGTCACCATGCCGGACACGACGACCTCGCCCAGCCCCCAGGACGCCTCGATCACCCGCTCGTCCGCACCGGTGATCGGGTTGCGGGTGAACATCACGCCCCCGACGTCGGAGTCCACGAGCCGCTGGACGACGACCCCGATGTGCAGCGCCGTGTCGAGTCCCATCCGGTCGCGGTACGCGACGGCGCCGCTTTCGCTCGCTGACGCATGCACCTCCCGCACCGCGTCGAGGATGTCGGGTACGCCGGAGACTCCCAGGATCGATTTGTGGATGCCGGCAAAGCTCGCGCCGGCCGAGTCCTCGCCGACCGCGCTCGACCGCACCGCCCAGTAGGGCCAGTCGCCGCACCGCACCGTCAACTCGGCGGCCAACCCGCAGGTCGCCTCTGCATCTCCCGCACCGACCGCGCCGACCACGCTGTACTCAATCGCGAAGCCGTCCGGCACCGGCAGCCCGGCGCGGATCGCCGCGCCCAGCTGGACCGCCTTCGGGCCGTACGCGGACGGGTCGAGCGCGTCGACCAGTGGTGCGCAGGCGGCACTCATCCGAGAATCCGCACCTCGCCCGTCGTGCCGTCGACCCGGACGCGCGCACCGTCGGTGATCTTGGCCGTCGCCTCACGCGTACCCACGATGCCAGGAATGCCGTACTCGCGGGCCACTATCGCCGCGTGCGACAGCTGGCCGCCGCGGTCGGTGACGATCGCGCCGAGAAGCGGGAGCACGACGTTGAAGTACGGCGACGTCATCCTGGTGACCAGCACGTCGCCCTTCTGGATGCGGCCGAAGTCGTCGGCCAAGCCCACCAGCCGGGCCGTGCCTTCGTACACGCCCTCGTTGACCGGAAGCCCGTGCAGAACGGTGTCGGTGTTCGGCGTCTCGGGGACGCCGAACAGGTTTCCCAGCGTCGCGTCCACGGCTCGCGCCGCACGGCGGGCAGCCGGCGGCAGCACGCCGATCGGTGGTGGTGCCCCCGGCATCGCGCGCAGGAACGGCGGCGCATCCGCGACGGTGTGCGTCGTGCGCCACGCGACGCGAGCGGCGACCTCGTCGGCACTCGGTCCGGCCTCCCCGCGGAGCAGGGCAGCGACCTCACCATCGGTCAGATCGACGGCATGCTCGGCCGCGTGGAGGCGCTTCGCCGCGGTGAGCCGGCGGCCGGCCTCGAGCAGCGCCCGGCGGGCCAGCCCGGTCGCCCAACCGTCGGAGTACACGCCACGCTCGTCCCTCAGCCGGTTCAACAGCCGCGCCTCGGCGAACCGATCGTCGAACTCGTCGAGATGCTCGGCCGGCACCCGGCCACGCAGCCGCTCCAGGTCGATCGTGTCCTCGGTGGCCGAAGTTCCTTCCACCGCCGAGCGCAGGGCCCCGACGAGCACCTCGGGCAGTTCGCCGGCGTTGTCGTCGCCGACGTCGTAGCCGACGCTGCGGTACCGGACCGCGTCCAGGTAGCTGCGGACGTCGCTGCCGGCGGACGGGTCGACGCTCAGCGCGGACAACACCGTCGTCGCCGGCTCGTGCGACGTCAGTACCCCCCGGGCCGCGTCATCGGCGGCAATGGCCTTGCCGGCCGCGTCCAACTCGGTTGCCGCGAAACCGTTGGAGATGCGGGACGTGCCGCGCAGCAGGCCGAGCACGTCGCCGGGTGTGGCACCCGTCCACTCCAGCGCGCCGGCGAGAAAGTCGCCGGTGACAGCGATCGTGGTGATCGTGTACTTGTGGTGCAGATACACCATGTCCGCGCCGTGCTGGGCACATTCGGCCACGTGAGCGATCAAGTCGGTATCGGACAGCACCGAGACGTCCACCGCTTGGATCTCGCGATGCCGGGCCACTGCGGCCGGCTTGTCCACCTCGTCCCACGCTTTGAGATCGGCGCGCCACTGCTTGTCGGCGAAGGCGCGCTCGGACACCGCGATCCGTGCGCGAATCTTGGGATGCAGCCGCGTCAGTAGCCAAAGCACCGGCTTGGGAGGGGGACCCATGGCACCGTCCGGTGCGCCGAACGCCACCGGCTGGATGTACGCGAAGCTGTTGCAAAAGGCCGGCTGCAGGCGCTCGAGCAGCAGGCCGTAGCGCGCGGTGCCCTCGCGCCAGGCCCGAGCGAATCCATCGGCGAACCAGGGCTGGACGAAGTGCGTGAACGGACGGGAGAAGTGAGTTGCCTCGAGTTCCCACGGTCCCTTGCCGGGCGGTTCCCACGTCGTGGTTTCCATATGTCCCCCTCGCGGTGCGGGTCAGACTAAGCCCATAGTCACCTCGAGGACACCCGGCGTTCGTCCCGAATTCGCCGAATCCGCGGCGCAATTCGCGACGATCACGCATCAATCGGGACCAAGCACCTCGCGCCAGCGATTGGTGATCGGCAGCCGGCGGTCCCGGCCGAAGGCCTTGAAGCTGATCTTGCTGCCCGGCGGGTACTGCCGGCGTTTCCACTCCGCGGCATCGACCATTCGGGCCACCCTCTGGACGAGGTCGGCGTCGAAGCCGTCGGCGACGATCTCGTCCACGCCGCGGTCGCCGTCGACGTACCGGGCGAGAATCGCGTCCAACACCTCGTAGTCAGGCAACGAGTCGCTGTCCAGTTGCCCGGGGCTGAGCTCGGCCGAGGGCGGCTTGGTGATCGAGTTCGGCGGGATGGGCAGCGTCTCGCCTCGGCTCTCGGCCTGGGCGTTGCGCCACTGGGCGAGCGCCCAGACGAAGGTCTTAGGGACGTCCTTGATCGGTGCGAAGCCGCCGACCGCGTCCCCGTAGATGGTGGAGTACCCGACCGCCAGCTCACTCTTGTTGCCGGTGGCCAGGACGAGGTGGCCCTCGGCGTTGGAAAGAGACATGAGGGTCGTGCCTCGGATGCGGGCCTGGACGTTCTCCGCGGCGAGCCCGGTCAGCTGCAACGGTTCCATGAAGGCGTCCACGATGGCCTTGATCGGCACCTCGCGGTAGTCCGCGCCCAGCCTTCGCGCCAGGTCCGAGGCGTCGGAGCGGGAATGCTCGGACGAGTACGCGCTGGGCATGGAGACGCCGTAGACGTTCTCGCCGCCGATCGCGTCCGCAGCGATCGCGGCGACGACCGCGGAGTCGATCCCGCCCGACATGCCGAGCACCACCGAGCGGAAACCGTTCTTGCCGACGTAGTCGCGTAGCCCGACGACAAGGGCGTTCCAGACCTCTTCCTCGTCCGGAATGCGGTCGGTGACGACGCCAGGAATCGGGTCCAGCGGTGGCGGCGGCGGCGCGCCGGTCGTGACCCGAGTGACGGTGAGGACCTCGCCGGTGACCTCGGCGGTCGAGTCAGGTGCCGCGGCGACCGGCACGTCGACGAGCAGGACGTCCTCGACGAACTGCGGGCCGCGCATGATGGCGCGGCCGTCGGGGGCGATCACCATCGAGTCGCCGTCGAAGACGAGTTCGTCCTGTCCGCCGACGGTGTTGACGTAGACGATCGGCGCGTTCGCCTCCGCCGCGCGTCGCTGCAGCAGCCGCAGCCGGACGTCATCCTTGTTGCGCTCGTAGGGTGAGGCGTTGATGTTCACGACGACGCCGACTCCGGCCGCACCGGCCACCGTGAAGGGACCGCCCTCCTGCCACACGTCCTCGCAGACCGTGAGTGCGATGTCGACACCGAGGTGCCGCACGACGGTCAGCGTGGCGCCGGGCGCGAAGTACCGCCGTTCGTCGAAAACGCCGTAGTTGGGTAAGTGGTGCTTGTAGTACCGGGCCACGACCTGTCCGCCGAGCAGGAAGGCCGACGCGTCGCGCGGGAACCCGTCGTCGTCGACATAACCGACGATGACCGCCACCTCGCCGAGCCCCGCGTCGGCGAGCTGACCGGCCAGATTCTCGAGCGCGGAGCGCGACGCGGCCCGGAAGGCGGGGCGTAACACGAGATCCTCGATCGGGTAGCCCGTCAGCATCATCTCCGGGAACGTGACGATCTGAGCGCCGGCCGCGGCGGCCTGGGCCGTGCGGCTCACGACCGTCTGGGCGTTGCCGGCGAGGTCGCCCACGGTCATGTTGACCTGGGCCAGAGCGAACCGCAGTGCCGTCACCCGTCCAGTGTGACGCACCTCCGACGGCCCGACCGGGGTCCGGGCCAGGTATGTGAAACCGCTGCGAATCGGGCGCGACCTCGGCGCGGGATGCGGCAGACTCCCAGACTTGTCGGAGTGTTACGTGACGATCCCGCAACGAAGGCAACCAGAAAGCGCCCAACTGCGTCTCATGAAGTGTGAGCCGATTGTGACGCGTCCTTCCCGGGCTGCTCCGGCAAGTGGGGGACACTGAAAAAGCTCGATCCTCGGCGCGCCGGCGCCGCGCGGTTCCGGCACAGACGAACACCAGGTACGGAGGAATGGATGCAGCGGGTAGGCACGGCGAGACGCCCGGGCGCGTCACAGAGCGCTCGGACCATCGGGGTCGCCGCCTCGGTCGTCGCCCTGATGGCGCTGGCCGCCTGCACCAGCGGCGGTGGCAACGGCAACGGCAACTCGCCGGTCTCCCACGACACCTCGGTGGGCAACTCCCCGGCCGACAGCTCCGCGGCCGCGTCCTCCTCGCCGAAGACGAACCCGGCCGTGATCACGATGCCTGCCCTGTCCGGCGCCATCAGCCCGATCCGCCCGATCACCGTCGGCATTGACAACGGCACTCTCACCGGCGTGACGATGACGAACGCGGCCGGCAAACACGTGGGCGGTGCCCTCGCTGGCGACGGCACGTCCTGGCACAACACCGAGGCGCTCGGCTACGCCAAGTCCTACACGATCGTCGCCCAGGGCAAGGGCAAGGACGGCTCGCCGGTGACGAAGACGTCACGGCTCACAACCGTTACGCCCAACAACGAGACGATGCCCTACATCGACGACATCTACGGCAGCTCAGTGGACAACGGCGCCACGTACGGCATCGGGATGATCGTCAAGGTCCACTTCGACGAGTCGGTGAACCGGAGCAAGGCGGAAAAGGCCCTGCACGTCACCACCACTCCCAGCGTCACCGGCGGCTGGTACTGGGACAACGACCAGGACGCCTACTGGCGGCCGAAGAGCTACTACGCGCCCGGCACCACGGTGACGGTGGCGGCCAAGGTGTACGGCGTCGACGTGGGCAATGGGCTCTATGGCCAGGATGACCGGAGCGTGTCGTTCAAGATCGGCCAGAAGCGGGTGGCCGTCGCCGACGCCAAGACCCATCACGTCAAGGTCTACTTCGACAACAAGCTCGTGCGGAACATGCCTACGTCGATGGGTCAGGGCGGGACGGTGCAGGGGCGCAACGGTCCCATCTACCTGTGGACGATGCCGGGCACCTACACGGTGATCGGCCACGAGAACCCGGCGACGATGTCGTCGGACAGCTACGGACTGCCGGCGAATTCACCGCTCGGCTACGCGCCGGAGAAGGTTCCGTTCGCCACCAAGATCAGCACCGACGGCATCTATCTGCACGAGCTCGACACGACGGTCAACCAGCAGGGGCACTCGAACGTCTCGCACGGCTGCCTGAACCTCAACTACACCAACGCGAAGTGGTACTACAACCACTCGCGCGTCGGCGACCTGGTCGAGGTGGTTCACTCCGGTGGCCCGCACATCCAGTTCTGGCAGGGCGGCCAGTGGGACGTCCCGTGGTCGGTGTGGTTGCAGCACAGCGCTCTGTAGTTCGGGGCGGCGGCCGGCGCGGCGCTCCACCGGCGATCAGCCCGGACGGCCCTGGCGATCGTCGAAGTCGTCCCGCGCGGCGCGGACGTCGTCCATGTGCTTCTCGGCCCACTCGGTCACCGCCCGCATCACCGGCAGCAGTGAGCGACCGAGATCGGTCAGCCGGTAGTCGACACGCACCGGAACGCTCGGCGTCACCGTCCGCTCGGCCAACCCGTCCCGTTCCAGGCTGCGCAGCGTCTGGGTCAGCATCTTCTGGCTGACACCGGCGACGTCGCGAGCGACCTCGCTGTAGCGCCGCGGTCCATCGGCGAGCGACTGGATAACCAGCCCGACCCACTTGTCCGAGAGCCGGTCGAGGAGTTGCCGACTCGGGCACTCGGCGAGGAAGGCGTTGTACTCCTCGCGCTCCTGGGCGCGCCGGGCTTCGGCAGTGGCGGTCGGCATGTCGACGCTCCTAGACGAATGTTAGGCACCTTCAGGTACCTACTTACCAAGAGAGAGTTACACCCCATACGTTAGCTGAGTCGATACAGCAACGGAAGGAGCAAAAAGATGCAGGCAACGATCGTCCGCCGCTACGGCGGTCCGGAGGTCCTCGAACTGGTGGAGGTGGAGACGCCGGAGCCCGGCGCCGCCGAAGTCCGCATCGCCGTCGCCGGCGCCGCGGTGAACCCGGCCGACCTCGCGATCCGGGCCGGATACCTGGAGTCGATCATCCAGGGTCGGCTTCCCGTCGGTCTCGGATGGGACGCGGCCGGCACGATCGACGCACTTGGCTCGGGCGTCACCGGGTTCGCAATCGGCGATCGCGTCGTCGCCCTGGTCGACCGGTTCGTCTCGCCGTACAACGCCTACGCGACGCAGGTCGTCGTGCCGGCGGCTGCTGTTGCCGCCGCGCCGGCGGGCATCGAGCTGGCCGCGGCCGCGACGCTGCCGCTCAACGCGCAGACCGCGGCCCAGGCCCTCGACCTGGCCGCGCTGGAGCCCGGGCAGACGCTGCTCGTCGTCGGCGCGGCCGGCGCGGTGGGCGAGTACGCGGTGGCCCTCGCTGCGCAGCGTGGGGTGAAGGTGATCGGTCTGGCCCGGGCCGCGGATGAGGAGGGTGTCCTCGCCACCGGGGCGAGTCAGTTCGTCACCGCGCTCGACGAGGTCCGGGGCGTGGACGGCGTCCTGGACACAGCCGGATTGGGTGCCCCGGCCCTCGCGGCGGTGCGCGACGGGGGAACATTCATCGCCGTCTCGGACGCGTCCACGCCCGCCGCTGAGCGCGGGATCCGGGTGGACACCGTCCACGTCCAGCACGACGGCGCCCAGCTCGCCGAGCTCGTGCGCGAGGTCGAGGCCGGACGGCTGCGGCTGCGCGTCGCCGGCACGTATCCGCTGGCCGAGGCCGGCGTCGTGCACGACCTGGTCGCCCCCGGTGGGGTGCGTGGCCGCTACGTCCTCATTCCCTAGCCTTAGGCTGTAACGCACCGGCAACAACGCGACGCAAGAGTGTGGCTGGGTCCGGACCACAAGAGTGAAGGCCGGAGAGGCGGCACGAGAGGCGGCACGGGTGGATCGTCAACAGGAATTCGTGCTGCGCACGCTCGAGGAACGCAACATTCGCTTCGTCCGGCTCTGGTTCACCGACGTACTCGGCATGCTGAAGTCGGTCGCGGTGGCGCCGGCCGAACTCGACGGTGCGTTCGAAGAGGGCATCGGCTTCGACGGGTCGGCGATCGAGGGCTTCAGCCGGGCCAGCGAGAGCGACATGCTCGCTCGCCCCGACCCGTCCACGTTCCAGATCCTGCCCGAGCAGGACGGCAGCCCGGCCGACTCCGCGCGGATGTTCTGCGACATCCAGATGCCCGACGGTTCGCCGTCGTGGGCCGACCCGCGCTACGTGCTGCGGCGTGCGCTGTCTCGCGCCGCCGAGCGCGGGTTCACGTTCTACACCCACCCGGAGATCGAGTTCTTCCTGCTGAAGAACCGCCCGTCCGACGGCTCGGAGCCCGAGCCGATCGACAACGGCGGCTATTTCGACATGACCAGCCACGACGTCGCCCACGACTTCCGTCGCGCGGCGGTCGGTGCGCTGGAGTCGCTCGGCATCTCCGTCGAGTTCAGCCACCACGAGGTCGCGCCCGGTCAGCAGGAGATCGACCTGCGCTATGCCGACGCGCTGTCGATGGCCGACAACCTGATGACGTTCCGGCACGTCATCAAGGAGGTCGCGATCGCGAACGGCGCGCATGCAACGTTCATGCCCAAGCCGTTCCGGCACCAGCCCGGTAGCGGGATGCACACGCACCTGTCGCTGTTCGAGGGCGACCAGAACGCCTTCCACGACCCGTCCGACCCGTTGAACCTGTCCAAGACAGCGCGGGCGTTCATCGCGGGCCTCCTCATGCACGCGCGGGAGATCACCGCAGTGACCAACCAGTGGGTGAACTCGTACAAGCGGCTGTGGGGCTTCAGCGCCCCCGGCGCGCTCGTCGAGGCGCCGACGGTTATCTGCTGGGGTTCGGCCAACCGATCGGCACTCGTGCGCGTTCCGCGCTACAAGCCGGGCAAGGCGAACTCGACCCGCGTCGAGATCCGCTCGCCCGACTCCGCCTGCAACCCCTACCTCGCCTTCGCCGTGCTGCTGGCCGCCGGGATGAAGGGCATCGAGGAGGGGTACGAGCTGCCGCCGGGCACCGAGGACGACGTGTGGACGATGTCGGAGAACGAGCGCCGCGCGCTCGGCTACGGCGAGCTGCCGCACAACCTGGCCGACGCGCTGCGGACGATGGAGGACTCCGAGCTACTCGCCGAGACGCTGGGCGAGCACGTGTTCGACTTCTTCCTGCGCAACAAGCATGAGGAGTGGATCGACTACCGCGCCGAGGTCAGCCCCTTCGAACTTCGTCGGTATCTGCCGATTCTGTAACCGATTTATCCGCCGATGGCGGATCTCCTCAAGGACCGCTCGCTGTACTCGATCCGCCGATGGCGGATCTCCTCAAGGACCGCTCGCTGCGCTCGGGTCCATCGTCGGTCCACACCGCAAGCTCGCTGGCGCTCGCGCGGCGGCGGGCTCTTCGCGCAAGCGCTCATCGCAGCTCGGGTCCATCGTCGGTCCGCACCGCAAGCTCCCTTCGGTCGCGCGGCGGCGGGCTCGGACCGAAGCCACTTCGTCGCTGGCGCTCCTCGGGCTTGATCCTCGCAGGCTCACTAGAGTTGGCTTCGTGAGTTCGCTGCGCGTCTTGGTTGTCGTCAATTCGGACAGCGACCCGCTTGCCCGTTTGGGGGAGTGGCTCACCGAGGCGGGGCTCGAGCTGGACATCGTGGCGGGGGCGGACCTGCCGTCCACTCTCGACGGCTATGCCGGGCTGGTCGTCCTCGGCGGGCCGATGGGAGCGATGGACGACGCCGTCGCGCCGTGGCTGCCGCACGAGCGACAGCTGTTGCGAGACGCAGTCGCCGCCGAGCTTCCGACGCTCGCCATCTGCCTCGGGGCGCAACTGCTGGCCGCGGCCAACGGCGGCCGGGTGGAGCCCAACCCCGACGGCCCGGAGATCGGGGCCCAGCTGATCGCCAAGCGCACCGCGGCCGGCACCGATCCGCTCTTCGGACCGCTGCCGATCACCCCTGACGTCCTCCAATGGCACTTCGACGCGGTGACCGTGCTGCCGCCCGGAGCGGTCAACCTGGCGAGTTCCCCCCTGTGCGAGCACCAGGCTTTCCGGCTCGGCCGGCTCGCATGGGGCGTCCAGTTCCACCTGGAGACGACACCGGACATCGTGGCGGCGTGGGCCGCCGAGGACGCCGGGCTGCTCGAGGGTTACGACCTCGACCGGACGTTGAGCCGTGCATTGGCGTTGGATGCCGATCTCGTCGAGGTCTGGCAGCCGTTCGCGCGGGCCTTCGCCGACATCGTCCGAACGCCCGAGTCGGTGCCGTCGGCGCAGGGCGTGCCGAGCTCCAGCGCCGCGCCGCTCACCGACCCGGCCGCAATCCGCGCCGCCCTGGCGGCCGAGGCGCAGGCCGCGCGCATGCCGTTGCTGCCGATGCCGACCTGGCGTCCGTCTGGCGATGAGTGACGACCGCGGCCGCGTCGCAGCACGACTGACGCGGCTGTCCTTCCGGGACGGCGCGCGAGCCGCGGAGCTGCTCTCGGCCACGCCGTTGAGCTGGTGGGATCCCGAGACCAACCAGCCGGCCGACGACGCGGCCGCGGTCGTCGTCGCCGCCCTCGGGCGATGCGCCGACCCGGACGCGGCCCTGCAGACGCTGGCCGACCTGATCGCCGCTCCCGAAGGGGCGCGCCTGCGGGATGCGCTCGAGTCGCAGTCCGTGCTGCGAGCCCGATTGCTCGCTGTCCTCGGTGTGTCCTCGGAGTTGTCGACGCACCTGCGTTTCCATCCCCGGGAGTGGGAGGTGTTGCTCGGCGAGCTGGACAACGAAGGTGTCCCGGTCCGGCTGGCCGCCGCCGTCGGCGCCGATGCGGCTCGCCCCGTCACTGGCACCTGCGGCGCCCGGGCAACCGTCACCGGACCGGCCGCGGTGGTCGCGCTGCGCGATGCGTACCGGCGGGAGCTGCTCGCGATCGCCGGCCGGGATCTCGTCGGCGATCTCGATCTGCGGCTCGTCACCGAACTGCTCGCCGACCTCGCCGGTCATACGCTTCAGGCCGCACTCGCCGTCGCTGCGGCCGGGCTGCGCGAGGACGCCGCCCCGTGCCGGCTCGCGATCGTCGCCATGGGCAAGACGGGGTCGCGAGAACTGAACTACGTCTCCGATGTCGACGTCGTCTTTGTCGGGGAAGCGAACTCAGACATCGCCGGCGACGACGACGGCACCACGACCGCGGCGCTCGCCACTGCGACCCGGCTGGCGGGCGAGACGATGCGGATCTGCCACGCCGCGGCCTGGGAGGTGGACGCCAACCTGCGGCCGGAGGGCAA
>JAVHVD010000299.1:0-3138 GCA_032160745.1 Pseudonocardiales bacterium | reverse complement strand
GAGCCAGCTGACGGCACATCTCGGGCGGCTGCTCGACGCCAGTGAGCGGGATCGCATGGGTACTGCGGCAGCCGCGACAGTCGGCGAGTACGAGTGGCAGCAGGTCTTCGCCCGTGCGGAAAAGCTGATCTTCCCGGGTTAGTCGCGGCTCAGTCAGGCGATCATGGAACGCGAGCTTGACTCTGCGCCGTCGTGGCCGGATTGCTCAGCATCGCCCTCGGGCAGGGACACGGTCGACGCCACGTCCTCGCCGTCGCTGCGCTGGGTGAGGACGTCTTCCACGATTCGGGTCATCCGCTCGGCGAAGACCGCCGGCGCGTACCGATCACCGCACCGGCGCAGCGCATCGGCGTCCCAGTTGCGGTGACGAACCGACCGGATGCCGGCGACGACCTCCGGCACGGACGAGTTGTTGACGAAGACGCCGGTCAGGTTCTCGATGGTGGAGTCGAGGTAGCCGCCGTTGCGGAGCACCACGGCGGGGATGCCGAAGCTCTGGGCCTCGACCGGGGTGAGACCGAAGTCCTCGTGCGCCACGGCGACCAGCGCGGCGGCATTTGCGTACAGCCAGCGCATCTGCGCATCGTCCAGATCCGAGACGCTCGTGACCCCGACCGGCCACGCGGTCGTAGGGGCACCACCGACGACGACCAGCCGCTCGCCGGGCATGGACGCGACGGCCGCGCAGATGGCTTCGGTGTGCTTGTACGCGCGGTGCCGGCTCACGGTCAGCAGGTAACCCGGCTCGATCCCAGGGATGGGAGTCTGCGGTCCCTCGGGAGAGAGTCCGCGCGCGGGCGGCACCACCATCGGATCGATCCCGTAGGTGACGCGGACCCGGCCGGCCACCGCGCCGGAGTTCACGAGGTACGCGGAGGCATCGCGAGCGGCCGCCGCGTCCGATGCGCGCAGCCTCCAGGTTCGCTCGACGAACCGCCGACGCGCCCAGCCCGGCATGGACGGGAAGTACTCGTTCGGCTGATACAGCCAGCGGGCCGGGTTGTGGCAGTAGACGACCTTCGGCGCCGGCGTATTCACCCGATGGGCCCACCCGCTGCTCGAGCACACCACGACGTCGGCGTCCCGGATCGTGTGCCGTTCGAAGGCTCGGGCGAGGAAGGGGAACGCCCGGCGCGGATCGCGTCGCAGAACCGGCACCTTGTCGATCCACAACGTTTCGATGTCATGATCATGAAACCCGGGATAGGTGCTTGCCGGATTCCAACACGACGTCACTAGCCGCGATCCGGGAAAAGTACGCAAAAGATCAAGGGCGACGCGTTCAGCGCCGCCCCGTTGCGTCAGATAATCGTGGACGATCACAATTCTTGGCCCCCCGAGCATGGACCGAGATTTCCACACGAATAGCTAACGGACAAGTCGAGCATGGGGACACACCGCTCGCCGAAAGTCCCGACTTCGCCACACGGCGATCGGCGTCATGGTCGAATCCGGGCGCACGTCCCACTGGCCACGCCCGCCCCACCGTCTACGATCACCAGAACCCCTTAATCCGGCAATGGGAGCGTTGTGGATCTGATCGGCTACCTGCGACTGCTCCGTCGGCGGTGGTGGATCATCGCTCTGGCGGTGCTCGTCAGTGTCGCGGCGGCAATGGGCGCGACTCGGCTGCAGCACGAGCGGTACAAAACCTCGACGCGATTGCTCGTCTCCGGATCGTCCTCGCTCAGCGCGGTGGACGAGATCACTCGCCGGCAGCTGGCCCAGCAACGCGCCGTGCTCTTTGCCCAGATCGCCACCACAGACCCGGTTGTCCGAGCCGCCGAACAGGCGGCCGACGACGCGGGGACCGGCAAGCCGGTTGAATCGGCCGGCCCGGCGGTGACCGCGACCGCCAGCGGCAGTGATCCGTTCCTCACCATCACCGTGGCCGCGGATACGGCCCAAGCTGCGCAGGCCGTCGCCAACATCTACGCGAAGATCCTGCCGGGCCAGCTGGCGAAGCTGGATCAGCTCCCCTCCGTCGTGGACACGCTGCTCACCACCGTCAACCCGGCCGGGCTCCCCACCCAACCGTTCGCGCCCCGGCCCCTGCGGAACGCTTTGATCGGGCTGGCCCTCGGCCTGGTGCTCGGCATCGCCGCCGCGCTGATCCGGGAAACCCTCGACACGACACTTCGGGACAGTGAAGAAGTTCGCAGAATTACCCGAGCGACAATTCTCGGCATAATCCCGCGGGAATTCGACGACGAGCGATTGCCGGCCGCGACTCGTCCCCATTCGCGAAGATCCGAGGCTTATCGACAGGTTCGGACGAACCTGGAATTCGCCGCCGGCGACGAAGCGCCTCGGTCATTCGTGATCACGAGCGCCGGGCAGGGCGAAGGCAAGTCGACGACCGTCGCCAACCTGGCGCTGTTGATCAGTCGAGCCGGCAAACGGGTCGCCATCGTCGACGGCGACCTGCGCAAGCCCACCCTGGCGTCGTTCTTCAACGCCACTAGCGACTTCGGGCTCTCGGACGTCCTCACCGGACGCTCGAAGCTGGGTACCGTCATGCAGCCGATCGCCGGCGAACAGATTGCCGTCCTGGCTAGCGGCCCCACGGTGGCTCGACCCAGCGAGCTGCTCAGCTCACCCGCGATGGAACAGGTGCTGGCTCAACTCCGCAGCGAGTTCGATCTGGTCATCGTCGACTCCCCACCCGTGCTGGCGATCACCGACGCCTTGCTCGTCGGGAAGCACACCGACGGGATGATCGTCGTGACGCGGATGCGTCGCACGACGCGCTCGGGCCTGCGCCGGTCGCTGGAGGCCGTGGAGCGGGTCCACGCGCAGTTGCTGGGCGTCGTGATCAACGGCGCCGTCGACGCGGTCGACAAGCGCTACGGCTACGACCGCGGGTATCTGAGCCAGCGCCGCGAGGCCGACCAGGATCTTCATCCGACCGAGCAGCGGAGGGCGGCCGAGCAGCCGAGGCAGCCCGAGCAGCCGAGGACGCCCGAGCAGCGGATGGAGCCCGAGCAGCCGTGGCAGCCCGAACAGCCGACGGCGCCCGAACCGGACGATCATCCGACCGGCGTACTCCCCAGAATCGCCGAGCGTCCGGAGGCCCTCAACGGCGACGAGCGGTCCTATCCGGCGTTCGTCGAGGCCGAACCGACGTACACCCAATCT
>JAVHVD010000298.1:0-14376 GCA_032160745.1 Pseudonocardiales bacterium | reverse complement strand
GTCCGCGGCCAGTTCACCTCCAACGCCGGCTCGACGATGACGATCGTCGCGCCGGACGTCGGCTCGGCCCCGTCCGCGATCGGTCCCTACGCCGCGGACGTGTCGCAACTCGACCACGTCACCGCGGTGTCCTCGGCCGCCGGCGTGTTCAGCGACGGTCAGCGCGTCGCCGGGCCGAGCGGTCCGCCGATGCGCATCGGCGACGCCACGTTCCTGTCGCTGAACATCGATGTCGAGGCGCAGTCGCCTGCGGCCAAGTCGCTGCTCACCGAGGTGAAGGACGTCAACGCTCCCTGGAAGGTGCTCTACGGCGGGCAGACGGCGGTGAACCGCGACAGCCTCGACGCGCTCGGCAGTGCCATGCCCTACGCCATCGCCCTCATCGCGCTGGCCACGTTCATCGTGCTGTTCCTGTTCACCGGTTCGGTCGTGCTGCCGATCAAGGCGCTGGTGCTCAACACGCTGTCGCTGTCGGCCACGTTCGGCGCGATGGTGTGGGTCTTCCAGGAGGGCCACTTCGGCTCGCTGTTCAACGACCTGACGACGACCGGCACCCTGGTCCCGACCATGCCGCCGCTGATGTTCTGCCTGGCCTTCGGGTTGTCCATGGACTACGAGGTCTTCCTGCTCTCGCGCATCCGCGAGGCGTGGCTCGCGTCGGATCAGACGCCGGCCGACAACACCCACGCGGTCGCGCTCGGCCTGGGACGAACGGGACGTATCGTCACCGCCGCGGCGCTGCTGATGGCGATCGTCTTCGCCGGCATGGCAACCTCGCAGGTGTCGTTCATGATGCTCTTCGGCACGGGGCTTACGCTCGCCGTACTGATGGACGCGACCGTGGTGAGAGGAATCCTGGTGCCTGCCTTCATGCGCCTCGCCGGCCGGTGGAACTGGTGGGCGCCGCGGCCACTGGCCCGCCTGCACCAGCGCTTCGGCCTGTCGGAGGGCCCGTCCGGGCAGCTCGTCGAGGCCCGGCCGGAACCGGTCGGCGTGGCGTGACTACGGTCACGGTCGGCAAGGCGAAGCGCCGGCGGGCCTCGCGGGGCAGCGGCGAGCAGCTGCGGGCGGAGATCATCGCCGCCGCGAAGGAGCTGCTCGCCCAGTCGGCCAGCTCGGACGCAGTGTCGATCCGGGCGGTGGCCGACGCCGTCGGCGTCACGTCCCCGTCGATCTACCTGCACTTCGCCGACAAGGACGAGCTGATCGCCGCGGTGGTCATGGACGTCTTCGACGAGCTCGACGCCGCGATGGTCGCCGCCGGTGATCGGGAGAGCGAGCCGATGGCCAAGCTGCGCGCGTTCGGGATGGCGTACGTCAAGTTCGCGGTCGAGCATCCCGAGCACTACCGGGTGGCGACCATGGAGCGGGGCATCGACGACGCGCAGGGCCCACAGGCGCAGATGGACAAGATGCTCGCCGACAACGCGTTCACGCACTTCATGGCGACCGTCCAACTGTGCATGGACGCCGGCATCTTCGCCGCCGGCGAACCGCTGCCCGTCGCCCTGCACCTGTGGGCCGCTGCGCACGGCATCGCCTCGCTGATGATCGCCAAGCCCTACCTGCCCTGGGGCGATCTCGAGTCGACGGCCGACGCGGTGCTTTGCGCGGCCGCACTCGGACGGGCGACCGGTGACCTGATCGGCGGCGACCTGAGCCCGGCGGCGGTGACCGGCTGGCTCGCCGACCAACGCGCAAAGCAGGCATGACCGGATCCGTGCGTCGCCCGACGCTCGGTCGGCCCGACCTGCACACCAGCGAGCGACCGAGCTCGACCGCGCAGTGGACGACGCTCGGCCGCGCGCTCGAGCTGCGGCGCGAGGATCGCATCGTCACCGATATGTACGCGCCGGTGTTCCTCAGCGGATCGAGCCAGGCCCTGCTGCGATCGCTGGACGTCGCCGGACCGCTTGTCCGGCAGGCCGAGCGGTTGGCGCTGGCCGGGCTCGCCGCGTCGGGGCTGTGCCGGCACCGGTTCATCGACGAACACCTCTGCGCGGCGCTGCCCGACGTCGACCAGGTGTTGATCCTCGGCGCGGGTTACGACAGCCGCGCGTACCGCTTCGCCGACGAGATCGGCGACCGGCCGGTGTACGAGGTGGATCTCGCGCCGCTGTCGCGCCGCAAGGCGGCGGTGATCAAGGCCCACGCCGAGCTGTTCGCGCACGCGTCCATCCGGCGGGTGGAGATCGACTTCCGCACGCAGTCGCTGCCGGCGCAGGTCGGGTCGACGGACTTCGCCGTCGGCGCCGCGACCTTCGTCGTGTGGGAGGGCGTGAGCATGTACCTGGACGCGAGCGCCGTCCACGGCACGCTGGCCGCGCTGGCGTCCCTGTGCGGTCCGGGCTCGGTGCTGGCGATGGACTACTGGCAGACGGTGCGCGGGCCAGGGGGTTATCCCCTCCGCCGGTTCGTCGAGCGAGGGATGGCCGTGATCGGTGAGCCGATCGGCTTCGCGGTCGACGCCGCCGCGGTCCCGTCCGTCCTCGAACCGCACGGTTTCGAGGTGGACGATCTGGCCGAAGGCGCTGAGATGAGCGAGCGTTACGCGACCGGCGGGCGGCGCTGCGACCCGGGCATGTACGTCGTCGCGGCCCGGCTGGCCTAGCCCTCGGCGGCCGGCGCGCGGCCCTCGAACTTGGTCGAGAGGACGACGGTGGTGCGCGTGCGGGCGACGCCGGGGATGCCGTTCAGCCCGCGGATCGTCGCCTCCAGGCCGGCGACGTCCGGCACCCGCACCTTGATCACGAACGTCTCCTCGCCGGCGACGAACCAGCAGTCCTCGACGACCGGGATCGCCGTGAGTGACGCGGTGATCTCCTCGCTGTCGGCGCTGTCGGTGATGAATACGCCGATCAACGCGTTCATCGAATAGCCGAGCGCCGCAGGGGCGACCGCCGCGTGATAGCCGGTGATGATGCCGGCCGCTTCGAGCTTGGCGACCCGCTCGTGCGTGGTCGGCGCGCTGAGGCCGACGACGCGGGCGAGCTCGGCGTACGTGGCGCGAGCGTTGCCGCGCAGCGCGTCGATCAGCCGCCGGTCGACCGAGTCCATCTTCCCGACGTTACCGGCAGCCTCGGCCGGTCAGCGGGCGCCGCCGAGCTCTCCGGTCCATCGGGCGATGAGGTCGTGGGGGACGTCCAACGCGTCCAGCACCTTGGCGGCGACGAAGTCGACGAGCTGGGCGACCGACTGCGGCGCGCTGTAGAAGCCGGGGCTGGCCGGCAGCACCACCGCACCGGCGTCGTGCAGCGTCAGCAGGTGCTGCAGCGTGGCCCGGGTGTAGGGCGTCTCGCGCGGGACGATGACGAACGGCCGGCGTTCCTTGACGGTGACGTCGGCGGCGCGCTGGAGCAGGTCCTTGCTGAGCCCGATGGCGATACCGGCGACGGCGGCGGTGGAGGCCGGGACGACGACCATCCCGCGCGTCCGGTACGACCCGCTGGCCGGGCCGGCGCCGAGATCGCCGGGCGACCAGTACTGCACGTCGCCCGGTTCGCGGGTCAGCCAGGTGGCGAGGTCCTCGCGCCAGTGCGCGTCGCGGAACGACAGCCCGGTCTCGTCCAGGATCGTCAACCGCGCGGCGCGGGACACGATCAGGTCGACGGGGTGGCCCGCGTCGAGCACGCCGTTGAGCACGGCGCGGGCGTACGGCGTCCCCGACGCGCCGGACACCCCGACGACCCACGGCACCCGGGTCGCCCTCTCGCGACTTTGACCCTCCCGCGCGGAAAATCTCGGCTCCATTTTGTGCGCGGCGGGGTCGAAGTCGGTCATCGGGCGAGCCCGTGGACGAGGAGGTCGGCGAGGGCGAAACCGAACAGGCCGATCCCGATCACGCCGTTCGCGGTGAAGAACGCGCGGTTCACCCGGGAGAGGTCGTCGGCGCGGACGATGATGTGCTCGTAGACGAGGACGGCGGCCGTCAGCCCCACGCCCGTCCACCACAACCAGCCGAGGTCGGCCGCGGCCCCGAACCACGCGAACGCCGCGACGGTCCCCAGATGGACGACCGACGACGTGCGCAACGCCGCGCGGACGCCGAAGCGGGCCGGGAAGGACCGGGAACCGATCTGCCGGTCGATCTCGGCGTCCTGGCAGGAGTAGATGAGGTCGAAGCCGCCTATCCAGGTGCCGACCGCGAGGCCGAGCGCGACGGCCGCCGCCGGTACGTCACCGGTGACGGCCAGCCAGGCCCCGACCGGCGCGACGAACTGCGCCAGTGCGAGCAGCGCCTGCGGGAAGTCGGTGAACCGCTTGCCGTAGGAGTAGAGGACGAGCAGCACCACCGCGATCGGCGCGAGGGCCAGGCACAGCCAGGACAGGGCGGCCGCGCTGCCCAGGAAGATCACCAGCGCGACCAGCGTGCCGACCTCGGCCGAGCGGACACTCAGCTCACCGGTCACCAGCTCACGGCGAGCCGTGCGCGGGTTGAGCGCGTCGAAGTTGCGGTCGAGGATCCGGTTGGCGCTCATCGCGACCGTCCGCGCCGACACCATCGCCACGGTGATCAGCAGCAGCTGCACCCAGTGCACCGAGCGGGTCTGCGTCCACATCGCGGTGAGCGCGGCGATGTAGGCGAACGGCAGCGCGAAGACCGAGTGCTCGATCATCACCAGCCGCAGGAACTTGCGGATCTTGTGCAGACTCGCCGGTCCTGACCCGCGTGTCTGCACAAGATCGTCGGAGGTCATAGCCCGTACTCCCGCCAGCGACGCTCGACCGTTGCCACCGTCTGCGCGTCCAGCACGCACTCGGTCGGCCAGCCGCCCGCCCGCCGGTACCCCTCGGTCGGCAGCTTGCGCGTCGCGTCGAGGCCGAGCTTGC
The DNA here is from genome assembly GCA_032160745.1 of Pseudonocardiales bacterium. GTDB lineage: Bacteria > Actinomycetota > Actinomycetes > Mycobacteriales > Jatrophihabitantaceae > Jatrophihabitans. Next base: position 9,546 of record JAVHVD010000298.1, on the reverse strand, counting down.
CGCCGTAGAACTGCTCGTACGCCGCGTGATCGAGATGGTCGACTGGCCCGACGGAGTGCAGCGCGTCGTGGGCGTAGTCGACGTTGCCGAACGCGCGCCAGGCGACCTCGGCATAGTCGTGGACGTCGCAATCGGCGTCGACGACGACGATCAGCTTCGACAGCGACAGCAGCCCGGCGCCCCAGACCGCATTCATCACCTTCTGCGCGTGCTTCGGGAAGCGCTTGTCGATCGAGACGATGCAGCAGTTGTGGAAGACGCCGGCCTCGGGCAGGTCGTAGTCGACGATCTCGGGCACCGTCATCTTGATCAGCGGCAGGAAGATCCGCTCGGTCGCCTTGCCGAGCGGACCGTCCTCCTGGGGTGGACGGCCGACCACGATCGACTGGTAGATCGGGTCCGTCCGCATCGTCAACGTCTCGACCCGCAGGTACGGGAACGGCTCGACCGGTGTGTAGAAGCCGGTGTGGTCGCCGAACGGTCCTTCGGGCAACCGCTCCCCCGGCTCGACCCAACCCTCGAGCACGACCTGCGCCGCGGCCGGCACCTGCAGCGGGACGGAGACGCAGTCGACCAGGTCGACACGATCGCGCTGCAGGAAACCGGCGAACAGGTACTCATCGATGTCTCCGGGCAACGGGGCGCTCGCCGCGTACGTCACCGCGGGCGGGCAGCCGAACGCGATCGCCACCGGCAATCGCTCGCCGCGCCGCTCGGCGATGGCCGCGTGGGATGTGGAGTCCTTATGGATCTGCCAGTGGAGCGAGACCGTCCGGGAATCCTGCAGCTGCAGCCGGTACATGCCGAGATTGCGGGCGCCGGTCTCGGGATGCTTGGTGTGCGTCAGGCCGAGGTTGAGGAACACGCCGCCGTCGTCCGGCCAGGACTTCACGCCGGGCAGCAGGTCGACGAGGTCGATGTCGCTGCCGCGGACGATGACCTCCTGGCACGGTGCCGTCTTCACCCGCCGCGGCGGGACGGCGCGCAGCTGCGCCACCTTGCCGAACGCGTCCTTCAGCCCACCGAGGCCGTGCGGGAGCTCGGGTTTGAGCAGTTCGCCGATACGCCGGCCGATGTCGTCGAGGTCGTCGACGCCGAGCGCGGTGGCCATCCGCCGCTTGGTGCCGAAGGCATTGATCAGCAGCGGCATCCGGCCTCGGGTCGGGTTCTCGAACAGCAGCGCCGGCCCCTGCTCGCGGACGACCCGCTGCACGATCCCGGTCACCTCGAGATGCGGATCGACCGGGACGCGGACCCGGGCGAGGTCGCGGTCGCGGTCGAGCGCGGCGATGAAGTCCTGCAGATCGGCGAAGGCCACTCCGCCAGTATCTCTGCCGGACGGCCGGTACCGTCGCCCGCATGGCGCAGGTGCTGCTGGTGGAGGACGACGCGGCGATCCGCACCGCGCTCACCCGTTCGCTGCGCGACCAGGGGCACGTCGTCTCGGCGGTGGGGTCCGGCATCCCGGCGCTGTCGGCGGCGGTGGAGCAGAAGCCGGACGTCGTCCTGCTCGACCTGGGGCTGCCCGACATCGACGGCGCCGACGTCCTGTCGATGCTGCGGGCGGTCAGTGACGTGCCGGTGATCATCGCTACCGCCCGCGACGAGGAGTCGGAGATCGTCCGGCTGCTCGATCTCGGCGCCGACGACTATGTCATCAAACCGTTCACCGCCGCGCAGCTGACCGCACGGATCCGCGCCGTGCTGCGCCGCACCGGCAAGACCGACGAGGACCCGGTCATCACCGTCGGCGGCCTGACGATCGACATCCGCAGCTACGAGGTGACCGTCGACGGTCGCCCCGTCGAGCTGGCCCGCAAGGAGTTCGAGCTGCTGCTCGCGCTGGCCCGCCGCGCCGGTGAGGTCGTCAGCAAGCGCGACCTGCTGAGCGAGGTGTGGCAGCTCGCGTGGGGTGGCTCCGACCGCACGGTCGACGTCCACCTGTCCTGGCTGCGCCGCAAGCTCGGCGAGACGGCCGCGGCGCCGCGCTACCTGCACAGCGTGCGCGGAGTCGGCGTGCGCCTGGTAGCTCCGCCGTGAGCTGGGACCGGCCGTGAGGCGCCGCATCATGCTGCTGGTCGTCGGGATGACGGCCCTGGTCCTGGTCGCGGTCTCGGTGCCGATCGCGATCCTCGTCGGTAAGGAGGTCGTCCAGCGCGGCAAGCAGGACACCATCCAGCAGGCGAGCAGTGTCGGGATCTACCTGCAGCAGGGGCAGCGGACCAAGGCCGAGATCACCACGTATGTGGCCGAGCACAGCAAGAGCACCGGACGCCCGGTCTCCGTCCTGTGTCCGGACGGCACGCTCATCGGCACGCTGCCGGCCGCGGCCGGCGTCGGTAGCAACACCCCGCCGCTCGACGGTCACGGGCGCGACAACGGCCCGGGCGGCCCCAGCGGTCCCGGTGGCGACGGCACCGCGCCGACGTTGACCGACGTCTCCGGCGGGGTCGTCGCCGTGCTGCGGGCCGGTGCGGGCGACACCGGCTATCTCGTGCGGGTGTACGCGTCGACCGACCGGCTGCACAGCGGCGAGACGGCGTGGTGGCTGCTGCTCGCCGGCGGCAGCGTCGGCATGCTGCTGCTCGCCGCCGGCGCGGCCGAGCTGCTCACCCGGCGAATCGTCCGACCGTTGATCGACACGGCAGAGACGGCCCGCGCGCTCAGCGTCGGCGACACCGCCGCGCGCGCACCCACTGACGGACCGCGCGAGATCGCCGAGGTCGGCGTCGCGCTGAACCGGTTGGCCGATCGCATCGATGAGTTGATCGCCGAGGAGCGCGAGACGGTCGCCGACCTGTCGCACCGGCTGCGCACGCCACTCACCGCGCTCAGATTGGACGCCGAGGCGCTGCGCGATGCGACCGAGGCCGAGCGGGTCGGCGGGCACGTCAGCAACCTCGAGCGGATGCTGACCGCGGTCATCCACGCGGCGCGGCGACCGCAGCGCGAAGGACGGATGCCGTCCTGCGACGCGACCGCGGTGGTGGGCGACCGCGTGGCGTTCTGGTCGGCGCTGGCCGAGGACCAGGAGCGCGACGGGACGATCTCGCTGCCGGCCGGCCCGTTGCCCGTGCGGGCCGGCGCGGAGGATCTCGCTGCCGCCGTTGATGCGCTCATGGAGAACGTCGTCGCGCACACACCCGAGGGCACCCCGTTCACCGTCCGGCTCACCGCGACGGAGGATGGCGCGCGGCTCGAGGTGGCCGACGACGGCCCCGGGCTGCCCGAGGACGCCCCGGTACGCGGGCGCAGCGATCGTGGCTCGAGCGGTCTCGGTCTCGACATCGCGCGGCGCGTCGCCGAGGCGGGCGGCGGCTCGATGACGCTGGGCGCGACACCGTCCGGCGGCGCCTTGATCACCCTGGACCTGCCCGCTCCCTGACCGCAGCCTGCGTGGCCTCCCGGCCAGTTCCCATCCAGGCTTGAGAAAGCCTTGACGTTGTGGTGACGCGGAGCTGAGCCGCGAAGGCCGATCGTCGTCTGCATGAACGGACGACCTCTTGCCAGGGCAACCGCCATCGTCGGCGGCATCGCGGTCGCGGGCGCCGGCGCACTCACCGTCGCTCTGATCAGCGGCGTCACGGGTGACGCCGGCGCGCAGGCCGGGACGACGTCCACCGGCACGACGACACCCGCGAGCGGATCCACCGCGACGACGTCGACGCCTTCAGCCAACAGCGGTCTCGGCAGCGTCAATCAGGGCACGCAGCCCCAGGGCGGGAGCCACGGCTCATGAGCGCCACGGCAACCTACGTCGGCCGGGCCTGGAGCAGCACGGTGCGGCTCGTGGTGGACGACGAGCGCGTGCTCCGCGCCGCTACCGAAGACCTCACCACGCTCCTCGACCGCATCGACGCCGCCGTCAGCCGCTTCCGGCCCGACTCCGCGCTGTCGGTGGCGAACGGCCGCGCCGGCCGGCCGACGCCCATCCCGCGGTTGCTCGTCGACCTCGTCGATGCCGCTCTGGGCGCGGCTACGCAGACCAACGGGTCCGTCGACCCCACACTCGGCCTCGCGATGCAGCGCATCGGCTACGACCGCGACATCTCTGAAGTCGCCGACGCAGCCATGGATGCCATCCCCGGAACCCCACGCCGGGAGGCATGGCGTTCGGTGCGACTGCATCGCGAGGCCGGCCTACTCACCGTCCCCCTCGGCGCCGCGCTCGATCTGGGCGCGACGGCCAAGGCGTGGACGGCCGATCATGCCGCGCGGACGCTCGCTGCCCGCTACGGCACCGCCGTACTGGTCGAACTCGGCGGTGACCTGGCCGTGGCCGGCCGCCGGGCGGACGGCTGGTGCATCCAGGTCGCCGAACGCGAAGGCGCCGACGGGCAGCTCGTGCTGGTGCGCGACGGCGGACTCGCGACGTCGACCACCACGGTGCGGACGTGGCGGCGCAACGGCCGGCCGATGCATCACCTCGTCGACCCGGTCACGGGGCAACCCGCCGACGGCCCGTGGCGCACGGCCTCGGTCGCCGCGTCATCGGCGCTGGCTGCGAACGTGGCGAGTACCGCCGCGATCGTCAGCGGCGCGGACGCCATCGATCGGCTCACCCGCGCCGGCCTCGCCGCGCGTCTGGTGGCCCGCGACGGCTCGATCGTGACGACGCCGGGCTGGCCGGGTCATGCGCGCCCCGCTGATCAGGTCCTGCTCGCCGGGATGGGCGGGCGGACCGCATGAGCATCTGGTTCATCGCCCGCGGCGCCGGCCTGTCGGCGCTCGTGCTGCTCAGCCTGTCGACCTGCATCGGCGCGCTCGTGTCCCGCTCACCGGTGACCGCGCGCACGGGTGACCCAAGCCGCCGCTACCTCGTCCAGTACCTGCACCGCGCCTGCGCCGGCCTCGGCCTCACCGTCCTCGCCCTGCACGTCGGCACGATCCTCGCCGACTCGTACGCCAACGTCAGCTGGACGGGTGCGCTGATCCCCTTCACGTCGGGCTACCGGCCGACAGCGGTCGCGCTCGGATCGCTTGCCGCCTACACCTTCCTCGCCGTCGCCGTGCTCGGCCTGGCCCGCGGACGGATGGCCGCGTCGCCGGGCGCCGCGCGGGTGTGGCGGGGGCTGCACGCGCTCGCCTACCTGGGCTGGGTGAGCGCGATGCTGCACGGCTTCACCTCCGGCAGCGACAGCTCGGTGGGGTGGGTGCGTCTGCTGTACGCGACCTGCCTGGCCGCCGTCCTCGGCTCGATCGGCATCCGACTCCTCCTCGCCGGCGCGCCCGCGCACGGCGACCGCTTCGCAACCAGATCCGCCCCTGTACCCGGAGTGACCCGATGACCGCACTGCTGCACCGACCGCCCACCCCCACGCTCGACCTCCCGCTGTGGACGATCGGCGCGCCACGGCTGCTCGCCGGCCTCGACCGCGCCGAGTCGCTCGAGCTGCGCGGCCACCTCGCCGCCCACGGCGCGCTCCCGGTCGTCACGCTCGACCGCCTGCTGACCAGCCTCGATGCCATCGGCGGGCTCGCCGGCCGCGGCGGCGGCGCGTTCTCCTTCGCGGCCAAGCTGCGCGCACTGGCCGACGGGCCGCGGCGCGTCGTCGTCAACGGCGCTGAGAGCGAGCCGGCGAGCGCGAAGGACCGCACGCTCCTGCGTCGAGCACCGCATCTCGTGCTGGACGGCGCGCTGGCCGTCGCGGCCGCTGTCGGAGCGAACGAGGTGACCGTCGCCGTCCACGACTCGCTCGCCTTTCAGCGGCTGCGCGCCGCGGCGGCCGAGCGGCCGGACGGGCGACGGGTGCGGATCCGAATGGTCTCCGGCGGCTTCGTCGCCGGTGAGGCTCGGGCGGTGGTGCGAGCCCTCCAGGGCGGGCCCGCGCTGCCGACCGGGCGCCGGACGCCGCCGACCGCCACCGGCACGCTCGTCTCCAACGCCGAGACGTTCGCGCAGGTGGCGGTGCTGCTGCGGATGGGGCCGCACCGCTACGCCGAGACCGGGACGCGGATGGAGCCGGGCACGACGCTGATGACGGTCGGCGGCGCGGTCGGCCGTCCGGGCGTCATCGAGATCCCGCTGGGCACGCCGCTCGGCATCGTGCTCACGGCAGCGGCCGCGGTGCACACCCAGGCCGTTGTCATCGGCGGCTACCACGGCTCGTGGCTGGCTCCGATTCCCGAGATCCGACTCAGCCGTGAGGGCGTGGCCGCCGCCGGCGGGACGTTCGGTGCCGGCGTCCTGCTCGCCGTCGACACCGCCACGTGTGCGCTCGGCGAGCTCGCCCGAGTCACCGCGTGGCTCGCCGCCGAGTCGGCGAAGCAGTGCGGGCCGTGCCGGTTCGGACTGCCGACGCTGGCCGCCGACGTCGCCGCACTTGTCGCCGGCCGACCCGCGGTCGCCGCCGCACTCGACCATGCCCGCATGCTCGACGGCCGCGGCGCGTGCGGGCATCCCGATGGCGCGGCGCGCTTCGTCACGTCCGGCCTGCACCTGCTGCACGACGAGACCGACCTGCACCTCGCGCACGGCGGATGCGGCCGGTCGGTGCTCGGCCGTCTGCCGATCGGACCAGCCCGATGAGCGCACCCGCGCAGCCGGCGCTCGCCGTGGATCGGACGCGCTGCGACGGGCACGGGCTGTGTGCCGCGCTGCTTCCCGGTCGCGTCGGTCGCGACGAGTGGGGGTTCCCCGTCCTCTACCGAACGGCCGTTGCCGACGCCGACCAGCGCGACGTGGGCCGGGCGATCGCCGCCTGCCCCTCGCTGGCCCTGTACCTCTCCGTCCCTTCTCCGTCCGTCCCGTCCCCTGCCGCAAAGGAGCGTCAATGACCGCCCTTGCGGACCCGACCCGACCTCTGGCGATCCTCGATGTCGAGATCGTCGTCCCCGTCTTCAACGAGGAAACCGACCTCGGGCCGAGCGTCCGCCGGCTGCACGCCTTCCTGCGCGACGACTTCCCGTTCGACGCGGTGATCACCATCGCCGACAACGCGAGCACCGATCGCACGTGGTCGCGCGCGCTCGACCTGGTCGCCGAACTCGACGGCGTGCGGGCCGTCCACCTCGACGCCAAGGGTCGCGGCCGGGCGCTGCAACACGTGTGGGCGTCCTCGCAGGCCCGCGTCGTCGCGTACATGGACGTCGACCTGTCGACCGACCTCGCCGCGCTGCTTCCGTTGGTGGCGCCGCTGCTGTCCGGCCACAGCGACGTGGCGATCGGGTCGCGGCTGACGCGCTCGTCGCGGGTCGTCCGCGGACCGAGGCGCGAGATCATCTCGCGCGGCTACAACCTGCTGTTGCGCACCACGCTGCGCGCCGGCTTCTCCGACGCGCAGTGCGGTTTCAAGGCGATGCGGACGGAGGCCGCCCGGGTGTTGCTGCCGCACGTCAAGGACACCGCCTGGTTCTTCGACACCGAGCTGCTCGTCCTGGCCGAGCGCAGCGGGATGCGCATCGCCGAGGTGCCGGTCGACTGGGTTGACGACCCGGACAGCCGCGTCGATGTCGCCGCCACCGCGATGGCCGACCTGCGCGGCATCGCCCGGCTGGGCCGGGCTCTGGTGCGGGGTGACCTGCCGCTGCACGACCTGCGCGCGGCCGCCGGACGGGATGCGGTCACGGTCGCCGGAGTGCCGCAGCGCCTCGCCGGGCAGGCGGTGCGCTTCGCCACGATCGGCGTGCTGAGCACGCTGGCCTACCTGGTCCTGTTCGTCCTGGCCCGCCCGTCCATGGGCGCGCAGTCGGCGAACCTGCTGGCGCTGCTGGTGACCGCCGTCGGGAACACCGCGGCCAACCGGCGCTACACGTTCGGCGTACGCGGCGGCGGCGCGGCGCGTCACCAAGCGCAGGGCCTGGTGGTGTTCGGTCTCGGCCTGGCCCTGACCAGCGGCTCCCTGTGGCTGCTCGCGCAGGTGTCGGCCGCACCGCCCCGGGCCGTCGAACTGGCCGTCCTGATCGCCGCCAACCTGCTCGCCACCGCGCTGCGCTTCGTCCTGCTGCGCGCGTGGGTCTTCGCCAATGGAGGTTCCAAGTGACCCAGACCCATACGCCCACCACCCCGTCCGGACCGCCGAGCCAGCCACCCGCTCCTCCGTTGACTGGCGCCTTTCCGGCTGACTGGCGCGATACGGGGCGCCAGTCAGACCGGAAGGCGCCAGTCAACGGAGGGGGACGGACGCGTACGCGCCGAACTGAGAGGTGGTCGCTGGCGGCGCTGCTCGGCCTGACCGGGCTGCTCTACATCTGGGGGCTCGGCGCGTCCGGCTACGCCAACGACTTCTACGCCGCCGCCGTGCAAGCCGGGACGCACAGCTGGAAGGCGTTCTTCTTCGGCTCGTTCGACTCGTCCAACTTCATCACCGTCGACAAACCACCGGCCGCGCTCTGGCCGATGGAGATCTCGGGACGGTTGTTCGGCTTCAGCTCCTGGTCGATGCTCGTGCCGCAGGCGATCGAGGGCGTGCTGTCGGTGTGGCTGCTGTACGCCATGGTCAAGCGGTGGTTCGGGCACTGGGCGGGGATCCTCGCCGGGGCGCTGCTGGCGATCACGCCGGTGGCGGTGCTGATGTTCCGGTTCAACAACCCGGACTCGCTGATGGTCCTGCTGATGTTGGTGGCCGGCTACTGCACGACCCGCGCGCTCGAGGCGGCGTCGACGAAGTGGCTGCTGCTCGCCGGCGCGGCGATGGGCTTCTCGTTCCTGGCGAAGGGACTGCAGCCGTTCACGGCGCTGCCGGCGCTGGCGATCGCCTACGCGGTGGCTGCGCCGACCGGGCTGCGCCGACGACTGCTGCAACTACTCGGTGCCGGCGTCGCGCTCGTCGCCGGCGCGGGGTGGTGGGTGCTGGCGGTGCAGCTGACACCGGCCGCCGATCGTCCCTACATCGGGGGCTCCGGCGACAACTCGGCGCTCGGGCTCGCGTTCGGCTACAACGGGCTGTCGCGGTTGAGCGGGAACTCCGGCGGCGGTCTCGGAGGCGGCGCCAACTTCTCGGGTACGAGCGGCATCGGCCGGTTGTTCAACTCGCTCGACGGCGGGCAGATCGCGTGGTTGCTGCCGACCGCGCTGCTCGGACTCGTCGCGCTGGTCGTGATGTCGCGCCGGGCGGGGCTGACCGACCGCACTCGAGCCGCAGCGATTCTCTGGGGCGGGTGGCTGCTGGTCACCGGCGCGGTGCTGAGCTTCGCCGGCGGGATCATCCACACCTATTACACCGTCGAGCTGGCGCCGGCGATCGCGGCGCTGGTGGCGATCGGCGCGGTGCTGCTCTGGCGCCAGCGCACGACGCAGGGCGCTCGCGTCGCGCTGGCCGCCGGCGCGGTGCTCACCGGCTTGTGGAGCTACGCGCTGCTGCACCGCACGCCGTCGTTCCAGCCGTGGGTCGGCTACCTGGTCGTGGTGGCCGCGTTCGCGGCCGCGGCGCTGCTGCTGGTGCGGCCCGGTGTGCTCGGACGCGGGCTGGTCGTGGCGAGCGTGATCACCGGACTGGTGACGCTGGGCGGCGGGTCGGCGGCCTACGCGCTGGACACCGCGTCCACTGCGCACACCGGCGCGACCCCGTCGGCCGGACCCACGGTGTCGGGCGGGACGGGAGGCCC
>JAVHVD010000297.1:0-12065 GCA_032160745.1 Pseudonocardiales bacterium | reverse complement strand
CCGGGCGCCACGACGCCGACCGTCGCGGTCAGCTGCACCGGCTGCCCCCACACCGACGGGTTGGCCGAGGACGTCAGGGTCGTGGTCGTCCGGGCGCGGTTCACCGTCTGGGTGACGGGCCCCGACTCGCTACCGGCAAAGTTGGGATCACCGAGATATACGGCGGTGACCTGGTGTCCACCGGTGGCGAGCTCCGTCACCGCAACACCGGTCGCAGCGCCATCCTGCAGCGCCACCGGGACGCCCGAGGCGACACCGTCGACGTAGAACTGCACAAGGCCGGTCGGCGTTCCGGCCCCGGGAGCGAGCACTGCCACCGACGCGGCGAAGGTTACCTGCTGCCCGAACACCGACGGGTTCGGCGTCGAGTCCACGGTGGTGCGCGTCGCCGCTGCCTGCACGTGCTGGTTGAACGCGCCGAGCGCGCCGGAGAAGTTGGCGCTGCCGTGATAGTCGGCGAGCACCACATGCGTCCCCGGCGCCAGGTTCGCCACCGATGCGGACGTGGCCGAGCCGTTGGTCAGTGTCACCGGTGCGCCGAGGTCGGTGCCGTCCACGGAGAACTGCACCTCACCGGTCGGTGTGCCCACGCCCGGTGGCAGCGCTGACACGTCCACCGAGAACGACACCGGCTGACCGGTCACCGACGGCTCGGAGGACGAGTGGAGCACCACCTTCGTCCCGGCCAGGTCGACGCCCTGCGTGAGTTCGGCGGACGTGCTGCTCGCGAAGTCGGTGTTGCCGTTGTACGTGGCGGTGACCGCATGATTGCCGCCGCCGAGGGACGGGATCGTCAACGCGGCGGAGGCGCCGGTCATCGGCACGGCGGTGCCGAACGGGTTGCCGTCGACATCGAACTGGACGCTGCCGCCGGGCGCGCCCACCCCGGGTGCCACGACCGCCACCTGCGCGGTGAAGGTGATCGGCTGGCCGTAGACCGCCGGGTTCAGTGACGACGCGATCGTCGTTCCGGTGGCGGCCTTGTCTACTCGTTGGGTCGCCGTCGCAGACGTACTGGCGAGGTAGTTCGTGTCGCCGAGGTACTGGGCGACCACGGTGTGGTCGGCAGTGCTGAGCGAACTCGTCGCCGACGACTGCGCGACGTCACCGGTGAGCGTGACCGGGCCGCCGAAGTTGCCGCCATCGACCACGAACTGCACCTGGCCGGTGGCCGGAAGTCCCGGGTTGTGTGTCACCGTCGCGCTGAACGAGACCGCCTGGCCGTGCACGACCGGCGAAGTCGGTGTGACGTTCACGCCACTCGGGATCTTGTCGATCGAGAACGGGACGGACGCGTCGGACGCGGTGTAGAACGTGGTCGCGGCCGAAGACACGGCGAGCGTCGCCGCCCGCGGCGGGATGTTCACCGTCAGGGTGGTGGATGCGATGCCGGCCGCGTTGGTCGTCGCGGTGGCGGTGGGACCGCCGGACAGCGCGAACGACACGACCTGTCCGGAGATCGGCGACGATCCGTCGTTGGGGTCGGTCACCTTCGCCGACACGGTGGTGGTCGTCCCGGCCACGGCCGCGGTGTTGCCCGTGTAGGCCAGCACCTTCTGGTTGCTGATGATGACCGTGTTGTTGAACGTCGCCGTGTTCGTCTTGCAGCCGAAACCGCCGAAGCCGTTGTTGGCGCCGCTGTTCTCGGTACCGCGCAGCGTGTACGTGCCGTTGGCGTAGTCCTCGGTGCGCACCGACGCGGTGAGGGTTCCGCCGCCGTTGCTCGTCGACCAGACAACCTGGTTAGCGGAGTTGATCAGCTGCAGCTGGGTCGAGGTGTTGCCGCCACAGTGCTTGATGCCGAGGATCGAGCTGTTGTCCGAACCGCCCGGGCTCTCGGTGAACGTCGTCGTGCCGCGCACCGTGGTTCCGGTGCCCGGCGACACACCGGCGTCTGCGCCCGTGGCGAAGACGAGGCCGGTGGCGGTGAGCACGGCCACCGTGGCGGTGAGAGCAAGAACTCTGCGCACGTTTGTCACTCCTACTTGATGAGGCCGGCGGTGGCCGACGACGGGAGGTAGTTCGCGTCGCCGGCGAAGCTGGCCTTGTAGCCGAGCGCGAGGGTCAGGTTCAGCACGTACTTCAACGCGTTGCACACGGCGACGCCGTTGCTGTCGGTCGTGACCTCGCATGCGGTCAGCGCGCCGATCTTGAACACCAGCGTCTGCCCGGCGACCGGCCCGTACGGCGACGTCAACGTCGCCCGCAGGGTGCCGAGCGGCAGACCGAGCGGAGTCAGCTTGAGCACCGCCGCCTGCGCGCTGATCGACGTCGGCGCCTTGGCCACCGTCTGAGTCAGCGTCGAGGATGTGCTGGGGTCGAACACCGGCGATCCGCTGTAGTGCGCGCGGATGGCGTGTGCCCCCGCGTCCAGGGATGCGGTGGCGAGCGTCGCCGTCCCGTGCACACCGTCCGCGGCCAGTGGCACCGTGCCGAGCGTGGCCGTCCCGTCGGTGAAGGTGACCGTTCCGCCCGGCACTCCGAAGCTCGGTGTCGCCGGAGCCACGCTGGCCGTCAGCGTGACCGACTGCCCGTAGGTCGACGGATTGACCGAGGAGGTCAGCGTCGTTGTCGTACCAACCCGTTGAACGGTCTGCGACAGGGTCGCCGATCCCGGTAGGAAGTCCACGCTGCCGCTGTAGAGCACCGTGACCGTATGGGTCCCGGGGCTCAGGTCACCGCGGGCCGGACTGTCCGCAGCACCGTGGTCGAGGGCGACCGGTGCTCCGAGCGCGACACCGTCCACCCGGAATTGGACGACTCCGGTGGGTGCCCCGGTGCCGACCTGGGTCGATGCAACCTGGACGTGGAACGCCACGCTCTGCCCGTAGTCGCTCTCGGCATCGCTCGAGCTGAGTTGCACATCGGCGACGGCGTCCGAGACGGTCTGGGTGAGGCTTGCGCCGCTGGCGGCGAACGCGGCCGTCGGCACGTAGGCGGCGGTGACGAAGTGGCTACCAGGGTGCGGCGAGGCGAGCACCGGGCTGACCGCGACGCCGTCCTCGAGGGGCGTCGGGTCGCCGACGTCCGTCCCGTCGACGGCGAACTGGACCGTGCCGTCCGGCGTCACGTCGCCCTCTGCCGCGACGGTCGCAGTGAAGGTGATCGGCTGGCCGAAGGTCGACGGATTGACCGAGGAGTCGAGCGTCGTGCTCGTTGCGAGCACGGCCGCGCCCTCGATCACCGTCTGGCTGACGGCCGCCGACGTGCTGTTGACGAAGTTCGAGTCACCGGCATAGCGGGCGGTGACGCTGTGCGCGCCGGGCGCGAGCGCCGACGTGACCAGCACGGCCTGGGCCCCGCTGCTGCCGCTGGCCAACTGCGCGACGCCGATGTCGCTGCCGTCGACGGCGAAGACCACCGGACCCGTCGGCGCTCCTGAGCCCGGCGCCACGGGCGAGACCGTCGCGGTGAGGGTGACCGGCTGCTCCTCGGCCGACGGGGAGGGCGAGGACGTAAGGACGGTCGTGGTCTCGGCCTGACCGACGTCCTGGGTCAGCGTGCCGGTGCTCGGGGCGTGATTGCCGCTGCCCGAGTACGTGACGGTGATGGTGTGCGAACCGGCCCCCAGCGACGTCGTCGCCGGGAAGATCGCGGCGCCGCCGCTGAGTGGCACCGGATCACCCGCGGACGCGCCGTCGATCTTGAGCTGCGCCGTGCCGGTCGGCAGTCCGCCACCCGGTGCGACCACCGTGACGATCGCGCTGAAGCTGACCGCCTGGCCCGACACGGGCGTCGAGTCGGAGGCGGCCACCGTCGTCTGGGTGCTCGCCTGGCTGACGGTCAAGCCGGCCGGGGCCGATGCGCTGGCCTCGAAGTCGTCGTCGCCGCTGTACGTCGCCACAACGCTGTGCGGGCCGACCGGTAGGTCGGCCGTGGTGAGTTCAGCCTGGCCGCCGGAGAGCGCGACGCTGCCCAGCGTGGTCGCGCCGTCGCTGAACGTGATCCCGCCGGTCGGCTGACCGGGACCGGTGCGCGGAGCAACCGTCGCGGTGATCGTCACCGGCTGTCCGTACACCGATGTGGTCGAGCTGAGCCCGACGGTGGTGGTCGTCGGCGGGAGCGGGTCGTGCACGCGCACGGTCGTCGGCGGTGACGTGCTCGCCGCGAAGGTGGCGTCGCCCAGGTAGGTGGCGGTTGCCGTGTGGTTGCCCAGGCCGAGCGTCGAGATGGCGGCGCTGGTCGCCGACCCGCTGACCAACGTCACGGGTCCGCCGAAGTTCTGCCCGTCCACGGCGAACTGCACGGCGCCGGTGGGCCCGGAACCGATGGTCGGCGTGACCGCAGCCGTGAACGTGACCGGGTCACCGATGGTCGCCGACGGCCTCGACGGCACGATCGCGGTCGTCGTCGGGTCCTTGCCGATGGTGAACGCGGTCGAGGTGCCCGCGGCGGTGAACCCGGGGCTGCCGGCGTAGGTCACCGTCACGGTCGCGTTGCGGACCGGCTGGTTGAGCGGCAGCGACGCGGTGGCGACGCCGTTGGCCCCGGTGGTCCCGTTGACCGTCGAGCCGTTCGACAGGGCGAAGCCGATCGACTGGCCGCCGACGCCGGCACCGGTGGCCTGGTCGATCAGCTGGGCGCTCACCGTGGCCGAGGTGCCGACCGGCCCTGACGTGGCGCCGGTGTAGCTGAGGGTGGTGCAGTCCTGGTTGGTGACGACCAGGGTGGCGACCGACGTGGCGCCACCGCCCTCGACGAGCACGCCCCAGCCGGCGCGGGCGCCGTTCTTGGTCAGCCCGTCGGCCGCACCCGGCGCGGCCAGCGTCGCGCTGTAGTTGCCGTTGGCGCCCGTCGTCGCGGTGCCCGTGATCGTCTGGCCGGGTGTCGCCGCCGACTCGTCGAGGGTGAGGGTGAGCGGCACGCCGGATGCGCCGGAGCTCAGTCGCCCGGCGACCGTTACGGCCGCGCCGGCGCAGGTGATGGATGGCGTGATCGTCTCGGTGAGTCCGGTGCCCGGCGCCGGTGTCGACGCGCTGCTCAGCGACCGGTCGATCGTCAGTGACGCCCCGTCCATCGGCACCAGCAGGTGCTCCTTGGCGATGTTCTTGTACCCCGGAGACCACCACTGGTTGTCGGCCATCGTGCCGTCGGCACTCGCGGCGGTGACGGCGTCGGTGGGCAGCGACCCGTTGATCGGCACCGAGATGTTCTGCGCCGCGACGGTCGCCGGCGCATCGAAGACGAAGTGACCGTCGAACGGTGACGACCCCGTACCGCCGAGGCTGCCGGCGTCGTAGGTGAAGCCACCGCTGTAGGTGATGTCGGTGTTCTCGTGCCAGTTGTCACCCGGATTGAGCGGGTACGCCAGCGACTTCCAGCCCGGGTTCGGCGACAGCGTCATGTCGATCACGGCGGTGATGCCGACGGAGATGATGCTCAACGTGGCCGTCGCGTGGAGGTCCTGGTGCTGGTGCTCCTGCAACAGGGCCAGGTCCGAGCGACGGACGTACTCGTTGCCACTGACGGTCCCGGAGAAGCTCTTCAGGGTGACCTTCCCCTGGTCGGTCTGGGTCGACCCGGATCCGCCGGTGATCGTTCCGGTGAGGTTGACCAGGTAGGCCGACTGGCCGTTGTACGTCGTCGGGCCGGCGTTCGTGTACGTCACGTTTTCGTTGATCGTGACGTCGGTGCCGCTGCTCGCGTCGACGTAGCGGAACGACGTCGCGTACGTCCACGACCACCCCGTGGTCCACGCGGCCACGTCGTCGCCCGGGGCTTGCACGGCCCCGGCGGGTGCGATCACCGCGGCGACGAAGCCGGCAGCGAGGCTGACCGCGGTGGCCAGTCGGAGGGTGCGGAGCAGGCGTCGAGTTCGATCTGTCGGGCCGCGACGATGTGCACCGCGACTGCTTGCCCGCTTCGCCATTCCTGCTCCTTCGCGCCTGCGCGATAACCACCTCGGTTATCTGCGCGTGTGCTGCCTAGCAGTGGCCCAAACGCGTCACAACTCGAAGTCCGAATTTCGATCAAGGACTTCATGATCGTTTCACTAGCGACGAAACGGTCACCCTGGGGCGCGGCCGGACGAAGCGATCATGAGCGGGAGCCGGCTCACCTGTGCTGTGATTACCTCATGCACCTAGCGACCACCGAGCAGGCGAACGAGCTGCTCGCTGCCGAACCGTTGGCGCTGCTCATCGGCATGCTGCTCGACCAGCAGATCCCGATGGAGAAGGCGTTCACCTCACCCGCCGTCCTGCGCGAGCGGCTCGGCGGCGTGCTCGACGCGCGCACGATCGCCGACCACGACGCTGTCGCGCTCGAGGAGATCTTTCGCACACCGCCTGCGCTGCACCGGTTCCCGGCCGCGATGGCCAAGCGCGTGCAGGCCCTCGCCGCCGTGCTCGTCGAGCGCTACGACGGCAGCGCGTCCGCCGTGTGGGACGGCGTCGACACCGGTGACGAACTGGTCCGGCGGATCGGAGAGCTGCCGGGCTTCGGGGCGCAGAAGGCGAGGATCTTCGCCGCCCTGCTCGGCAAGCAATACGGCGTACGCCCGCAGGGCTGGCGAGAGGCGGCCGGCGACTACGGCGCGGACGGCGCGCTGCGCTCGGTCGCGGACGTGGTGGACGCGGCGTCGCTCAAGGCCGTCCGCGCGCACAAGCAGCAGCTGAAGGCCGCCGCCAAGGCCGCCAGCACCCAGTCCTGACCGTCAGACGCCCGCGAAGGCCGTCGCGCGCAGCGTCTCGACCTCCGCGCCGAGCTGCTCGACCACAGCGTCGTCGACCGCCGCGCCGCAGCGACGCAGCCAGTTGCCCACCATCCGGTGCCCACCCTGCGTCAGCACCGACTCCGGATGGAACTGCACGCCGTCGATGGGGAGCGACTCGTGCCGCAGCGCCATCACCACGCCCGACGAGGTGCGCCCGGTGACCACGATCTCCGGCGGCAGCTCGTCCTCGGACACCGCGAGCGAGTGGTAACGCGTGGCGGTGAACGGCGTCGGCAGCCCCGCGAGTACTCCCGATCCGTCGTGCAGCACCTCGCTGGTCTTGCCGTGCAGCAGCTCCGGTGCCCGGTGCACCGGTGCACCGAAGACCGCGCCGATCGCCTGGTGCCCGAGGCAGACCCCGAACAGCGGGAGCTCCCGTTCGGCGCACGCGGTCACGAAGGACATCGAGGCGCCGGCGTCCTCGGGCGTGCCGGGTCCGGGTGAGATCAGCACGCCGTCGACGGCGAGCGAGTCGAGCTCGGCCGGCGCGACGGCGTCGTTGCGCCGCACGATCACGTCCGCCCCGAGTTGCCCGAGGTACTGGACGAGGTTGTAGACGAAGCTGTCGTAGTTGTCGATGACCAGGACGCGGGTCATTCGCCCGGCACCGTCACCTGGTTGATCGGCAGGTGCGGCTCGATCCACGGGAACACGATGAACAGCAGCAGCGCCGCCACGATCAACACCATCAACAGCACCTGAGCCAGCCGGGCCGCGAGCGGGCCGGGCAGGTGTCGCCAGATCCATACGTACATCAGCCCTTCACCGCCTGGTAGAGGTCGCGGACGGAGGCCGGCATCTTGAGATCGGTGTTCGGCACCTTCGTCACCAAGGTCGAGTAGACGATCATGCGGTGCGACGCGGTGAACTTCGGGTGGCAGGTCGTCATGGTCATCAACCGCTCAGTCGCCTTCTCGCCCGGATGATCGGGTACCGGCAGCAGCACGTTGCCGTCGGAGGCCGGCACGATCTCGCGCCCCGGGATGCCGTCCGGGTCCTTCGAGTTCTGCGGGTTCGACCCGGCCGGGCTGCCCTTGACCTTGTAGACGTACCACCACGTCTTCGTCTCGACGATCACCGAGTCACCGGCGCGCAGCTTGTCGATGTTGAGGAACGGCTCGCCCTTGCCTACCCGGTGCCCCGCGATGGCGAAGTTGCCGACCTCGCCCGGCAGGGCGGTGTGTCGATAGTGCGCCGGACCCTTCTCGAGCTCGCCGTCGGTGGGGACGACGCTGCCCTCGACGATCGTGAAGTGGAAGTCCTGGCCGAGTCGCGGGAGGTAGAGGACGCCGATCCCGGTGCCGAGCGGGATTGTCGGATCCGTCTCGCCCGGCAGCGGCAGCAGCGGGTCCTTGCCGCCGGCCCACTGGTGCTGGAGCGCGTCGGCCACCTTCGACTGCGCACGGGCGGCGAAGATGTTGGTGATCCACACCTCGTAGACCACGAAGAGCAGCACGACCAGGCCGAGCGTGATCAGTGTCTGCCCCACGCCGCGCAGCACGAGGCGCACCCTGTCGCCTGCGGCCATCGGCCCCTTGGCGGGCGGTCCGCCGCCCGGCGGGTCGGTCACCGCGATGTGTGCCATGCCGTAGTCCTCACTTACCCGCGCGTGCGTAGTTGAGTGTGATCGATCCGGTGTATGCAGGCAGCTCCACTCTGCCCAGCAGATCAACGGTGTAGCCCAGGCCGTAATAGCCCGCCGCTTCGCGGAAGAGCTTCACGCCCGGCGACGATGCCAGCTTCTCGAGCATTGTCGCTGATGGGCCGATGGCTGCAACCCGGAAGGGCGGGGAGAACACCTCGCCGTTCAGGAGCAGGGTGTTCCCCACGCAGCGCACCGCCGACGTCGCGATCACCCGCTGCCCGGCGATCGACATCGCTTCGGCGCCGCCGGCCCACATCGCATTGACCACCGCTTGAAGGTCGGACTGGTGCACCACCAGTTGGTTGGGGTCCACATCGACGCCGGGGGGCGGCCCGGCCGCGTCGTCCAGGATCACCTCCAGGCCCGGCCCCTTCACGGCGGTCAGGCCGGCCGGGGCGAGCAGCGGGGTGACCTTCGCCTGGGCCGCGGCGACTGCCGAGTCGCCCTGACCGGCCTGCTTCGCCGTCCGGTTCACCTCGGCCTGCAACGCCTGCACCTGCTGGTCGGCGCTGCGCACTCGCTGCTCAGCGCGCCGCACGGTGTCGGCCAGGCTTGCGTTGCCCGCGCGCAGGTCGGTGCCGTGCGAATCGCGGGCGCTGGCGGCGAAGCCGATCCCGGCCACCAGGCAGACGACGGGAACGAGCATCCGCCACCGTCGGCTCGCAGCGCTCCTGTCCGGCACTGCTCTCCCCTCGGCACAAGCTTCCCCAACGTTCGCCGTCTACGCTAACCGGTGACGTCCGCTCCGCCGGACCGCCAAGCACAGGAATATCGGAGAGACACGTGCCCAAGTCGAAGGTCCGCAAGAAGTCCGACGCCCCGCTCCGGACGTCCTCGCCGCAGCCGTCCCGGGCCCTGGCGCCCAGCCCGACCTGGTACCCGGTCGTCATGGGCGGCGTGCTGCTGCTCGGCCTCGCCTACATGGTCCTCTACTACCTGACCTCCAGCGGCACCTCGCCGCACATACCGGTCATGGCCGACCTCAACGCCTGGAACTTCGCCGTCGGCTTCGGGGTCATGCTGCTCGGCCTGGTAATGGCGGTCCGGTGGCGATGATGCCGGCGTCCCCAGCCTTTTCCACGCCTGTGATTACACGGCTGTAGTTCATCCCCAGCTGGGGAAAACCCTGTGGACGAACAACCATCTCCGCACCCCAAGCCACGCCCAGCGGCGCGGCCGCTTCCGCCGCGGGTGAGCCCGGAGGCGCAGAGCCCGCCCGCCGCACCCATCCTGCCCCCTCTTCCGCCGGACACCCTCGCCCCGGCGCAGGCCCGGTTCGTGCCGGACCGCCGTTACACCGCCCTCGCCGCCGGCGGCGCGTTCGGCGCCTCGGTCGCGGTGCTCATGACCAGCGACGCCGGCGGCCGGCTGCTGCTGCTGCTCGCCGTCGTCCTCCTGCTCGGCTACGTGGCGTCCGATCTGATCTTCAGCCCCCGACTGGTCGCGTCGGCCGAGGGAGTCGTGGTGAACTCGCCGATGACCCGCGCCCGGCTGTCCTGGGACGACGTCCAGGAGGTGCGGGCCGAAACGCGCATCCGGCACGGCCTGCGCAACACCACGCTGGAGGTCGATGCCGGGCCGGTGTTGGCGGTCCTCAGCCGCCGGGCGCTGGGCGCGGACCCGGTCGACGCGGCCGACCTGGTCGAGGCGTTCCGTCCCCGGTGAGCGCACCCGCCCCTGACCGGCGGCTCACCAGGTCGCAGTGCGGATCCCGACGAGGATCAGGATCAGCGCGAGAACGCCACCGAGGCCCGCCACCTGCATCCGCGCCGGCACTCGGGCCCGCGACGACGGCAGGCCGCCGATCGCCAGGCCGGCGAGCAGGCCCGTGACGAAACCGCCGACGTGCCCCCACTTCGAGATGCCGGGCACCGACAGGGTGATCACGAAGTTCAGCACCAGCGTGCCGACCAGCCACTGCAGGTCGAGCCCGATCTTGCGAACCAGGACGAGAGCGATCCCGAGCAGGCCGAAGATCGCGCCCGACGCGCCGGCGGTCGCGGTCAGCTTGAAACCGAAGGCGTACACCGCCGCCCCACCGCCCAGCAGACTCAGCAGGTAAACGGCGAGGAAGCGCCATCGCCCGAGCTGCCTCTCCAGGAACGGCCCGACCAGGGCGAGCGAGAGCATGTTCGCGGCGATGTGCAGCGGGCTGAGGTGCAGGAAACCCGAGGTCAACAGCTGGTAGTAGGCGCCGTCGTGCACTTTCGGCGGGAACAGCTGCCATTTGACGAACAGCTCCGAGCCGGTTGGGTCGCGCAGTGTGCCCGGCTTCTGCAGCCCGGTGACGAGATACCCGGCGATGCACAGCGCGATCAGCGTGATCGTGACGTAGGGCGGCGACTGCATGATCCGAGCCCCGACGGTGGTCCGCGGCGCCCGCACCGTCCGCGCACCGGCCTCGACGTCGTCCGGGCAATGGAAACCGACCGAGGCCGGGCGCATGCAGTCGGGGCAGATCGGCCGGTCGCAGCGGGTACAGCGGATCAACGCCTCCCGATGCGGGTGGCGGTAACAGTGCGAGGTGACCTCGCCCGGCGCGGTCGACACGAGTTACGCGGGCTCGAACGTCACCGAGTTGATCGTGATGGGCTCGACCGGCTTGTCGCCGCGCCCGGTCTTGGTGTTCGCGATCGTGTCGACCACGGCGCGGCTGTCCGCGTCGGCGACCTCGCCGAAGATCGTGTGCTTGCGGTTGAGGTGCGGGGTGCGGCCGACGGTGATGAAGAACTGCGACCCGTTGGTGTTCGGCCCGGAGTTGGCCATCGCCAGCAGGTACGGGCGGTCGAAGGACAGCTCCGGGTGGAACTCGTCGCCGAACTTGTAGCCGGGGCCGCCGTAGCCCTCGCCGAGCGGGTCGCCGCCCTGGATCATGAAGCCGGGGATGACGCGATGGAAGATCGTGCCGTCGTAGAGCGGGTCGTTGGTCTTGTTGCCGGTGTCCGGGTGCTTCCACTCGACGCCGCCGGTGGCGAGATCGACGAAGTTCTTCACGGTCTTCGGGGCGTGGTTGCCGAACAGCTCGACGCGGATGTCCCCCGCAGACGTGTGCAGGGTGGCGATCTGCGTTGCGGACATAGTGGAACTCCTGCGGCTCGAGAACGGGAGCATCCATCCTCCCACGGAGCCCGGACGTCAGAATTTGCCGGCGACGGCCTTACCTATGTAGAACGCATTTCGCGACGTGTCCTTGCGCTGCGTGTAGACGATGACCATGACCTTGCCCTTGGCGAAGACGAACGCCCAGTCCCGGGCTCCGTCCTGGCCGAAGAACTTCGTCCGGAAGCAGACCCCGGTCGCCCCCTTCACGAAATCGCGCTCCGGGATGGGCTCGGTGCCGGTCTGCGCGGTCCGCACCATGGCGTTGTAGGCCTCGGCGGCTGTGGCGAACGTGGTGGGCCGGATGTCGGCGACCGCCTCGTAGGGCGGGGCGTAGAAGTAGAAGCGGCAGCCCACCGGCTTGTACTTGGTCAGGACGGTGGTGCGGTACACCCGGTCACCCTCGAGGTCGGCGACGTTCACCCCGCTGCCGTCGTCCTCGTTCAGCCCCGAACGTATGTAGGGGCAGGTCTTGTCCTTCTCACCCTTGGGCGGCTCGCGTCCGGGCGGAAGCGGGCGGACGGTCGCCGGCGGCGGTGGACGGAACGTGTCGGCCTGGGGCGGGCGCGTGCTGGTTTGCGTCAGCGTCCGGGTGGTGGTCGTGGT
>JAVHVD010000296.1:0-16422 GCA_032160745.1 Pseudonocardiales bacterium | reverse complement strand
GCCGCGTCGATCTCGATGACGTCGATCGAGCCGGGGCCGTTCGGCGCGAGCTCCTTGCACGAGTCGCAGACCCCGCACGGGTCCGGCGTCGGGCCCTGGATGCAGTTCAGACTGCGGGCGAGGATGCGCGCGCTCGAGGTCTTGCCGCAGCCACGCGGGCCGCTGAACAGGTACGCGTGGTTGATGCGGTTGGCCGCCAGCGCCTGGCGCAGCGGGACGGTGACGTGGTCCTGGCCGATGACCTCGGCGAAGGTGGCCGAACGGTACTTGCGGTACAGGGCGAGGCTGGAGCCGCCCGCTGCCGACCGGGCCGAGGTCGGAGCTGCGCTGGCCTCGACATCTGTCACGCAACGACCCTAACCAGCCGGACCGACACCCGCCACGTCGCCCATCGGCCCGGTGGGCAACGAACGGCTCAGCCGCCGTACCGGCGAAACCAGGGTAGGAAGCCGGTCGCGGGCAGGTGCTCCATGTCCCGAATCGGTCGGCCGCCGGACGGGAAGGACCCCCCGCGCACCCGCCAGAGCCTGCTTATCCTTGCTGCCTTCCGGCCCTGGGGAGGTTCACAGGATGAGCGCCACACGGGGGGTCTCGGGAGAGTCTACCGAGCAAGTCTCGGCCGAAGGTGGTACCTGGCGCATGCCATGACGGTCAGGGGGCATCACGCCCTGCCCGAGCGGTTGCCCGTATCCTCGTCGGCGGAGGATTCGCCTAGTGGCCTATGGCGCTCGCCTGGAACGCGGGTTGGGAGAAATCCCTCAGGGGTTCAAATCCCCTATCCTCCGCCAATCGCGGGGACGGGCTCGGTGCGCACCTGCCGGGCCCGTTCCGCGCGCACCGGCGTGAGCGGTATCGCGATCAGCGGGAACACCGCGACCAGGGCGAACCCGAGCGCGTAGCGCGAATCGCCGATCACCCCGGCCAGCAGCGGCGCCGTCGCCACCGCGGCCACGTTCTGGGCGGTGTTCTGGACACCCAGCGCCCGGCCCGACCACTCGCGGCCGGCCATCTCGGCCACCGACACGTAGGCCAGCCCGTTGTCGGCCACCGTCACCACCGCGCCCAGGGCGAAGCCGAGAACGACGAACCACAGCCCGGTCGCCGCGCCGAGCGCGATCAGCACCATCAGCGCCGCGCTGGCCGCGGCGAGCTGGCGCATCGGCACCAACCGGGACCGGACGCGGTCGGACCACAGCCCGGTCAACACCCGCCCGGCCGCGCCCGCGACCTGGAAGCCGAAGATGAGCCGACCCGCGGCCGCCGGGTCCCAGTGCCGCTGCCCGACCAGGTAGACCAGGGTGAAGGTGGCGACGGCGAACTGCGGCACCACCAGCATCGAACTCGCCGCGTGCACCCGCGCCAGGTCGCGCGAGCCGCGATAAGGCGAGGTGACCGGCGGCGCGCCCGCAGCGCGCGCCGGCCGGGGCGGGTCGACGACCAGGACCAGCACCAGCCCGGCCGCCACGGCGCAGAGTCCGGCCGGGAACAGCAACGCCAGGTGCGCGCCGTGCGCATGGGCGAGCGGCGGCAGTCCCAGCGCAGCGAGCGCGACCCCCAGCGGTTGCGCGGTCTGCCGGGTACCCATGGCGAGGCCCCGCTCGGACGCCGGGAACCATCCCATCACGACGCGTCCGCTGGCCGCGTTGACCGACGCGCCGAACGCACCGGCCAGGGCGAGCACGACGCCGAGCGCCACGGTCCCCGGAACGAGCGACGCCACCGCCAGTAGCAGCGCCGCCGCCCCCACGCCCGACCCGATCACCACTCGCTCGCCGTAGCGGTCGGCGGCCGCACCCCAGGCGATGAGCGTGAGCAGCAGTCCCACGATCGGGGCCGACACCAGCAGGCTGGCGGCGAACAGGCTGACCCCGGCATCGCGCAATGCGGGGACGAGCATCGGAATGCCGTAGAGGAAACAACAGGTCGCGGCCTGGCCGAACGTGCCGACGGCGAGGATCGTCCAGCGGCGGGGATCGCTCATGTCGCTACTCTAGAGCGAGTCCCAAGATAAGAGATTGTTATCTCACATATCAGGACGAGCCGACGCCCCGATGAATCCCGCCACCTCCTCGGCGAACTGCTCGGCATTGCGTCGGTGCGGCTCGTGCCCGCGGTTCGGGAAGATGACCAGCCGGCTCGCGTCCTTCGCCCGTGCCGCGTGCGCCTTGGCGTGAGCCAGCGGAATCACCGGGTCGCCCTCGTTCCAGATGAGCAGCATCGGCACCCTCTCGGCAAAGGCACGCATCTCCTCCGACGCGCTGAGCTGTCCGGACGGCGCGATGACGCCTCGCAGCGAGGCGAAGAACGACGCCTGCCCGGCCTCCGTACCCAACGCCCGAGCGGCCCGGCGCAGATTCGTCACGTTGTCCGGCGTCAGGCGCAGCGCCCGGTGCAGCCCCGGTCGCGCGTACAGCCGCCGCAGCCAGGGATGAGTCGCCGCGCGCAGCACGACCGGCGCGACCGGCAGCGCCGCGGCCCGCAGCACCGGATGCACCTCCCGGCCGAGACCGCCGGCCGAGACGAGGACGACGCGGTCCACCCGGTCCGGATGCCGGGTGCCGAAGTACATCGCGATGGCCCCGCCGAACGAGTGTCCGCACAGGGTGGCCGACCGGATGTCGAGCGCGTCCAGGAACTCCCCGACGGACTGTGCGAAATCGCTGAGCAGGTATTCACCGCTCGGCTTGTCCGACTCGCCGTGCCCGATCAGGTCGACAGCGAGGACGCGCAGCCCGTGCCCCGCGAGCGGCCCGATCGCCTTGTCCCAGGTGTCGGCGTCCGAGGCAAGCCCGTGCAGCAGCACGACCGTCGGGCCGTCGGCCGGGCCGGACTCCCGGTAGGCGAGCGCATGGCCGCCGGCCAGCACCGTCTTGCGCGCGAAGTCCTCGGCCACGGACGGAGACGCTACGTCAGCGGTCGACGATGAGCCGGACCACGGTTCCGGCGTGGGCCGACGAGCGGATCTGGACGAGGTCGCAGAGGTGATTGACGAGCCAGAGCCCGCGGCCGGTCGGGGCGGTCGGATGTGGCGCCAGCCGCCCGACGAGCGGATCTTCGATGACGCCGGCGTCGCGTACCTCGCAGACCACCGAGTCGCCGTCGCGCCACATCGCGACCCGGCAGCGCCCGCCGCCGTGGCGAAGACTGTTCGTGGCCACCTCGTTGGCGGCGAGGACGAGATCGTCGGCCCGCTCCGGGCTCAGTTCCTCCCGCGCGCCGTGCGCCTTCACGGACGCGCGCAGCTCCGCCAGGCTCCCGGAACGGACGTCCAGGACGGCGACGCCGGCGGGTGGCTCGTCGAGCGCGTCACCGAACAGCTTGCCGGCGAGCGCGGGCTCGTAGTCGGGGTTGTCGGGTTCGCCGCGAACGACCGGATGGCTGCGCCGCATCTCGGTGAGGTTCGCCGGCTCGAGGTCGCCGCTGTCGTACAGGCAGACCACCGAGAGCGGCCAGGACCGCAGGGCAGTGGAGTTCAGGACGCTCTCGGCGAACTGCGCCTCGCGCAGCGCGGCCGGAGATCGGCTCGACAGGACCGATTCGTTCACGCCGACGGACGGGCGGCCGTCGCCGGCGGCCTGGAAGGTGTCCAGCAGGGTGGTGATGCGGCACGGATTGCGGCCGTGTTCATCGGTGGGGACGAAGACGACGTCCTCGCCGTCCCCTTGCAACGCATCCTGCAGGTCGAGCAGCTTCGCCGTCGAGGCGAGAAACATCAGCCGGTGCTCGTCGGTCAGCGCGTCATGCACCAGAGACACCGATGCGGACACGAACTCGTCGTGCCCGCGGTAGAGCAGCGCCTCGTGCCGAAAGGGATGGTGCATGCCCGTCCGAGTCTCGTGTAGACCGTCAGCGCGCATATCGGATCAACGCCGGTGGGCGGATCCGGCCGTGCCGAGCCCCAGCGTGCTCGGACGCCGATCAGGCGGCGGCGCGACGCTTTCGCGGGCGCTTGGCGGCGGGGCGGACCTGGGCCCGGGCCGAGGCCACGATCTCCTGGTCGAGTCCGAGGACCGAGAGCAGGGTGCGGCAGTCGTCGGCGTCGATCGAACTCCCCGCGACGACCCGGACGGCCGCGCGCTGCTGATCGGCGTGCAGCTTCTCCTCGGCCTCGATGCGGGCCAGGTCTGCCTGGGATATGGGCGTGCCGTCGATGGACATCGTCCCGATACGCGCTGTCATGGAGCCACTCTTCCCCGCGCATCCACGCTTGTAACGCTGGGACAGGTAGGCAACCGGGAGGCGTCAGCTGAGGCTGGACGAAACAACAGCTGTGGGTGCGGGCGGCGGCTACGGCGGCGGGAGCTGGGCGACGGTGAGGAAGAAGTCGTCGATCTGCTTGATGACCGCGGTGAAGTGATCGAAGTCGACGGGCTTGGTGACGAAGACGTTGGCGTGCAGGTCGTAGCTGCGCACGACGTCCTCGGCCGCACCCGAGGTCGTCAGCACGACGATCGGGATCTTCCGCAGCGTGGGGTCGGCCTTGACCTCGGCCAGTACCTCGTGGCCGCTCATCTTCGGCAGGTTCAGGTCGAGCAGGATCAGATCTGGCCGCTCGCCCTCCGCGTAGGGGTCCTCGCGGCGAAGGTACTTCAGCGCCTCGACGCCGTCCGGCACCACGGTCAGGCGGGACTTCAGCCGGCTCGCCTTGAGCGCTTCCTTCGCGATCATCACGTCGCCCGGGTCGTCCTCGACGAGGAGCACGCCGAGCGGCCCACGGGGGGAGTCAGTCACGTGATTCGGCAAGAACCGCGCCTTCCGGGAGGGTGAATGTGAAGGTTGCGCCTGGCAGGGACTCTACGGGTTCGAGCCATATGCGCCCGCCGTGGAACTCGACGATCTTGCGGCACAGCGCCAGCCCGATCCCGGTGCCGCCGTAGCGGTCGCGCAGGTGCAGCCGCTGGAACACCGCAAAGATCCGCTCGGCGTACTGCGGATCGATCCCGATCCCGTTGTCACTGACGGTGAACGTCCACAGTTGCTGCTCGTCGTCGTGCTCGGCCGAGATCCGGACGACCGGCGCGACATCGTCACGCCGGTACTTGACCGCATTGCCGACGAGGTTCTCGAGCAGCGAGGTGAGCAGCGAATGGTCACCGGCGACAGTGGGCAGCGGCGTCAGTCGCTCGACCCGGGCGCCGGCCTCCTCGATGCGATCCGCCAGCGTGACGAGAGCCGCGTTCAACGCGCGGTCGAGATCGACCGGCTCGAACTGCTCGGTCGTCCGCCCCACCCGGGACAGCGCTAGCAGGTCACTGATCAACACCTGCATCCGCTTGGCGCCGTCCACGGCGAAGTCGATGTACTGCTTGGCCTTGTCGTCGAGCTGCGGTCCGTACTGTCGCTCGAGCAGCTGGCAGAAGTTCGCGACCTTGCGAAGCGGCTCGGAAAGGTCGTGCGAGGCGACGTAGGCGAACTGCTGCAGGTCATCGTTGGAGCGCGCGAGTTCCTCGCTGCGCACCCGCAGCTCTTCCTGGATCTCCTCGGCCCGGGCCAGCTGGTTCGCGATCTGCAGGCGCATCGCTTCGACATCGCGGCCGAGGGCGGTCAGCTCGAGCGGCCCGTCCGGGACGATCTGCTTGTAGGTATCACCCTTCGCGACCTCGCGGGTCTGGCCGCCCAGCCGGTCGACCGGGGCGAGCACCCAGCGGTGCAGCCCTCGCCACAGCGCCACTCCGGCGGTGATCAACGTCAGCGCGGTCAGCGAGGCGGCGACGGCGAAGATGATGCCGGCGGTGCTGCGCCGGTCACGAGCGTGGGCCGCCCGCGCCTCGACCGCAGCCGACAGGCTCGCGACCCGCGCGCGGACCGCGTCGAAGCGGCGTCCGGCGACCGCATTCTGGACGAGCCGGGCTGCGGCCGGATCGCCGACCCGGATACCGGCGACCGCCGGCTGCGCGACCTCGTCCTGCCAGCGCTGGGCAGCGTCTTCGAGCGCGGTCAGCCGGCCGGTGAGCTGCTTGTCCTTGCCGAGCAGCGATCGGAGCTTGCGGGTATGGGTCTGCTCGGATCGGCGGAACTGTTCGTACGGCTCGAGATACGAGTCGTCCGAGCTGAGCGCGTAACCGCGCAGAGCGGTTTCCTGGTCCACGAGGTCGGTCAGCAGTCGTTGCGTCGTCGTCACCGCGGGGTCCCACCGGTAGACGACCGAGTTGCCGGCGAGGACGAACTGGGTGGCCGAGATGATGACGGCGGCCACTGCAACGGTCAGGACGGCGCCGACCACAGCGAAGGATTGGCCAATCCGACGGCGAAGCGTCCACGATCGCTGTCCGACGGGACCGGTCACGGACCCTCGACGCTCAGCACCACGACGGCGGTGTCGTCGATCGACTCGCGAGGGGCGCCGCCCACCAGCGTCGGGATCCACGTCCGCGCCGGCCCACCGGAGCGCATGCACATCCGTACCGCGTCGATCAGCTCGGTGATGCCCAGGCTGTCGGACTGGCCGTCGACGGCGTACGCGTCGAGCAGGCCGTCGGTGTAGAGCAGGACCGATGTACCCGGAGGTACGGCGACGGTGTTGTCGGGCCAGTTCCCGTTCGCGTCGTCGGGGAGCCGGATGCCCAGTGGCGGACCCACCTCCAGGTCGGGGTAGCGCGGGTCGCCCTCGTCGCACAGGATCGGCGCCGGGTGGCCGGCGACCCGCACGGTCGCCGTCCCGTTGCTGATCGTCAGGTCACAGACGGTGACGTAGCGGGGATGGAGGTCCTGCTCGGCGTCGAGCAGCCGGGCCAGAGTCGGCAGGATCTGCTCGTCCGGGGTGCCGGCCAGCAGCAAAGTGCGCCACGCGACGCGCAGGTGCACCCCGAGCGCCGCTTCGTCGGGCCCGTGCCCCATCACATCGCCGATCACCGCGCGGATCCGGCCGTCCGGGGTTTCGATGACGTCGAAGAAGTCGCCGCCGAGCACCGCGTCGTCGCGCCCAGGTTGGTAGTAGGTCGAGCAGGTGACGGCCGGGGTGCGCAGGAGCGGTGTGGGCAGCAGGCCGCGTTCGAGTCGCGCCTGTTCGGCCGCGCTCATCCGCACCTCGCGCAGCTGCTGCTGCGTGCGCTGGGCGCGCTTGCGCTCGATCGCGTACCGGATCGAGCGTTCGAGCAGCTCGCCACTGATGGTGTCCTTGATCAGATAGTCCTGCGCGCCGGCCGCGAGGGCGTCCACACCGTCGCGCTCCTGGCGGCCGGTCAGCACGATGACGGCGGTGTCCGGCGCCGCTTCGACCATCTTGTGCACCCCGGTGTACCCGTCGGCGTCGGGCAGCCCGAGGTCCAACAGGATGCAGGCCGGGACGACGGACAGGGCGCGCACGGCGTCACCGAGGTTCCGCGTCCAGTGGACGGCGTCGTCTGGGATGCCGGCCTCGGCCAGGCAGGCCTGAACCAGCACCGCGTCGCCGTGGTCGTCCTCGACGAGCAGGATCGACAGGCCCGCGATGGATCGCGACGCCACCACGGGTTCGAGCACGCTCACCTGCGCCCTTCCGGCAGCCGACGCGTGGGCTTAGCGTCGGGGCGAATCGACTGTACCCAAGGGGACGAGCGCCGCCGACGAGGCGACACGCTCAGTCGCAGCTGCCGTCGTCGACGTCCTCGCGACCCTCGCAGGCGGCGGCGAGCACCCGCGCAACGGTGGCCGAGATCGTCCCCAGTGAGTCGACCTGTTCGGCGCTGAGCGAGTCGAAGACGTACCGCCGGACCGATTCGACATGTCGCGGAGCAGCTGCCTCGACGGTGGCCCGGCCCTGGTCGGTCAGCACGACGAACGCGCCGCGCCGGTCCTCGTTGCAGTTCGAGCGCTCGATCAGGCCGCGCTGCTGCATGCGCGTCAGCTGGTGGGACAGCCGGCTCTTCTCCCAGCCCAGCGCGCGAGCGAGGCCCAGCACGCGCATCCGCGCGTCCACATGCTCGCTGAGCTGCACCAGCACGGAGAAGTCGGCGATCGAGATGCCGGACTGATCCTGCATCTCTCGGTTCAACCGGGCGCTGAGCTTGGCGTTCATGTCGAGATACGCGCGCCAAGCGGTCTGCTCGCGCGGGTCCAGCCAACGCGGACCCTCGATCGTCGACTCTCTCATCCGCCTATCATACAGCAATGGTTGACACGTCATCTGTTTCGGCGTACGTTCTTCGTTGACAGCTCAACCAACTGTACTTCGAGGAGATCCCATGACCGCCACCACCACCACAGAGTTTACGAATTTGACCGGTACGTACACCTTTGACACCGTCCACAGCCGGCTGGGCCTCGTCGCGCGGCACGCAATGGTGACCAAGGTCCGCGGCGCCTTCAACGAGTTCGAGGGCAGCGCCGTCATCGACGGCGAGAACCCGGCCAACTCGTCGGCCACGGTGACCGTTCAGGTCGCGAGCGTGGACACCCGCAACGCCCAGCGTGACGGGCACCTGCGCACCAACGACTTCCTGGACATCGAGAACTACCCGCAGATCACGTTCACGTCGACGTCGATCGCGCACCTGGGCGGCAACGACTTCGAGGTGACCGGCGACCTCACGATCAAGGACGTCACCCGATCGGTCACGATCCCGCTGGAGTTCCAGGGTGCGGCCACCGACCCGTTCGGCAACCAGCGCATCGGGTTCGAAGGCAGCACGCAGATCCTGCGCAGCGACTTCGGCATCACCTACAACGCCGCGCTCGAGACCGGCGGCGTGCTGGTCAGCGACAAGATCACCCTCGAGTTCGAGATCTCGGCCATCAAGGCCTGACCGCCGAATCCCCCTTGCCGTGGCCCTGCTGCGGCGCGACACACCGCGTGTTGCGCCGCTACGGGGCCACGATCAGTTAAGGGGCGACGGAGGACCAGTCGGCGAAGGCGGACGGGTCGTGTCGCCCGAACGACGCGTGCTCGAACAGCCCCCACCCGACGGCGCCGTCGCAGGTCGCCCGGGCCACATGGTCGATCACGCTGTACGGCATCCGGCCGGCTACGGCCGGGTCGGTCAGGTCGTACACCGATCCCTCGGCGAAGTTCTCGCCGCGCCACTGCCCGTGCCCCCAGTCCGGGTCGCCGGAATACCCGGCCCCGACGTTGAGCGCGACCGACGTCAGCGTCTGCACTTCGATCACGACCGGCGAGCCGTCCTGTGCCGTGCACCGCAGAGTGGCAGCGGACGGATGGCGAGTGCCCGGCTGGTAGGTGATCGACACCGACGGCCAGCCGAGTTGCTCGACCCGGCCGTCGTCCCAGACCCGCACCGCGTCGTTGAGCGTGCGGAACCCGTCCACCCGCTCCTGCGCGATCAGCACGACTGCGAAGTCATCGAAGCGAAGCGGTACGTACAGCCACCAGAAGCCAGCCATCGGCTCGGCCGGCGGGCGGCCGCCGGGCTCCGGCTCGCCGACCGGACGAATCCCCCACGACCGGTCGCGACTGCCCACCCAGTCGTCGACGGCATGCGTGACGCCGTCGACCCGCAGCTCCCCCTGCCACGTGCCGACCTGCGCGAACCGCGTCGTGTCGATGATCGTGCGGGCGCCGAAGCGCATCAGGTGCTGCGCCTCCTGCACCGCGTCGAACGACCCCGTCCAGATCAGGTCGAAGCCGAGGCCGTGTTCGTCGCCGTCGCAGACGAGGCGCAGCCGCCACAGCGGGTCGAGTACCTCGATGCGGTACGGACCGACCTGCTGCCGCATCCGGTCCTCGCCGAGCGCATCCGAGAACCGCACCGCCCATTGCCGGTCGCCCTGCCGCACCGTCGCGTATGCGTCGATCACGCCGAGGTTCGGATAGGTGCCCAGCCCGGTGACGAAGAACAGCGAGTCATCGCGCCGGTGGGCGTTGAAGTACGACCGGTCGTAGAAGTTCCGGTCCGTGCTGGCGACGTGGGCCAGGGACAGCGGCGCCTGGTGGATCGGGTACTCGTCCAGCGGAACCGGCATCAGACCACCCCAGGAAATCGCTCCGCTGCGCTCCAGGATTTCACGGGGTCCCCGGATCGAAGTACGTCCCGGCGAGCATCCGGCGCAGCGGCTCGGCGTTGTAGAGCAGCTCGTCCGCGCTGTCCGGCATCTCGCGCTCGCCGAAGCGCACCGACCGGGCGCCGGTGCGCAGGTAGACGATCCCCCACTGCAGCGCCGCGTACGTCTCGTAGAAGTCGAGGTCACGCAGCTCGGCGCCGGACCCGGCGGTGTACCGGGCCACCACGTCCTCGCGGCGCAGGAAGCCGGGCATGCCAGGCACGCCGAGCATTGTCGCGAGGTCCTCGAAGCCGCGGTGCGCGTGGACCAGCCAGGCCACGTCCAGCTCGCGGGGACCGACGCCGGCCATCTCCCAGTCCAGCACCGCGGCCGGCGCGAAGTCCTGATAGAGGACGTTGCCGATCCGCGAATCGCCCCAGCTGACGACCGGCGGGCCCTCGGTGGCCGGCCACTGCGCGTCCAGCCAGTCGAACCCCTGCTCGATCAGCGGCGATCGGGCGCCGTCCGCGGCGACGAACTCGTACCACGCCCGGGTGTGCGCGATGTGCCGGCGCAGCGGCGTATCGCCGGCCTCCGAGAACTCGAGCCACGCCGGCGGTGGCATCTCGTGCAGCCGGACGAGGACGTCGACCGTCGAGTCCTGCAGCGCGCGCTGCTGCTCGGGCGAGGCGGCGAACAGCCAGCTGTCCCCGAAGTTGTAGGGCATCAGATCGGGCGGCACCCGCCCGTCCACCCGGGCCATCACGAAGAACGGGGTGCCGAGGGGTTCGGGCGACGGCTCGTTCCAGAACGTCGCCGGCACCGGCACGTCGGTCTGCTCGCCGACCGCGCGGATCAGCTCGAACTGCCGGGTCAGGTCGTACGCCGGAAACACCGGCACGTCCGCGGCATCGGGCGCGACCCGCGCCACCAGCGCCTCGATGCGCGGGCCGGACTTGTCGGTCCACGCCGCGTCGAAGAGCAGGGTGTCGCTGGACATCCCGTTCGCCGAGGTCCCCTGCAGGCCGGTGATCACCGCGTCGGACCGGTAACCCCGTAGCCACTCCTGCAACCGTGGCTGGACAACCTCGGGCGCGCGGCTCGAGCGTTGCATCTCGGTCGGCGGTGGCTCCATGCGGGCTATTATTGAAGCTCTTCAGTAATTGTCAATGGAGGCGGTTCGTGGACGGGACGAGACGGCGCGGCCGGCCGGCGCGGATCAGCCGCGAGCAGATCGTGCGGGCTGCCCGCGACGCCGGCGCGGACGTGCGGATGGCCGACGTCGCCCGGGCCCTGGACGTCGCACCCACCGCCCTCTATCACCACGTGCGCGACCGCGACGAGTTGCTCGAGCTGGTCGCCGCGCAGGTGCTCGAGGAGACCGCGTTTGACGACTGGGCGCCGGCCCCCGACGCATCCTGGGCCGACTGGGTTCGCGCCTACGCCCTTGCCTTCCGCGCCGCGATGCTCGAGAACGCCGGCCTGCTGCGCTACGTCCGGCTGACGACCGCAACGACGGCGGGCCGCCTCGAGCAGATCGACGCGCTCGTCGGCGCCTTGCAGGCCGCCGGATTCACGGCCGCCGACGTCATGCACACCGTCCAGCACGTCAACCTGCTGGTGAGGGGCGAGGCGTGGGAACGCGCGCTCATCCGCTCCGCGGGGGATGAGCCGCAGTTGGTCGAGTTCGACCGCGCTGTGGCCGAACGCGCCGCCGACCTGCCCAACCTCGTCCCGCTGGCCGATCCGACCGCGCGCCCGGACGCCGACAGTCATTTCGGGTTCGCGCTCGACTGCCTGATCGCCGGTCTGGCCGGGCGACTCGAACCGAGGGCCGGTGTCAGCTCGACTCGACGTCGCCGCCCTTGACGCTGAGATAAAGCGCGGCGTCCTTCCACTGCACATCGACACCGCCGCCTGACGTACCCGGCGGCAGGATGTGCAGGTCGCCCGAGGTGGCCGACACCCGGGCGGCCCAATCGGTCGCCGTGATCGGTAGAACCTCTCGCGTCTGCAGATCGACGAGGCGGCAGCCGGCCTTCTGCAATGCGGCCCGAACCTGGTCCGACGGGTTGGTCGGTGACGCCAACGTGTACTTCCGTTCGACGTAGGCGTTGAGATCGCCATGCGATTCGTTGGCCGTCTCCTCGGCCAGCGCCGCACCGGCCGGCAGCGGCACCTTGTCGAGCACCGACTTCAGGTACGTCACCGAGTGCGTCCCCGACGTTGAATCGGACGAGTTGACCTGCACGATGATGATCACTCCAATGACGACGGCGACAAGAGCCGCGACCGCGCCCACGACGGGTTTGGCCGGTCGGCGGCGGGCTACAGGTGGTCCGACAGCCACGACACACCCGACTCGACGACATCCTTGCCCGTCTCGACGACATCCTCACCGGTGTGCAGGACGTCCTCGCCGGTGCTGACCGCGCCGTCCCAGATGTCCTCGCCGGCCTTGATCGGGTGGCCGGTGAGCAGGTCCCCAGCGGCATCCGCCTCGGCGTACGGCAAGTCGAGGATCGACGACAGACCGTCACCGAGCAGCTCCCGCGGACCGCGGTAGTCGGGCGCGCTCACCCGGTCGACCGCGGCGTAGTTGCCGTCGGCGATGCCGGCCATGTTGTTCAGCGACTCGCTGTTCGCCTTGTAGTACTCGGAGTGGCCGTGTGATCCGGTCACGTCGAAGTGCTGGGCGCCGAAGTCGCTGTCCGCCGGGTTGTTCCCGGTGAGCGGATGCGGCGTGAACCGCTTCTCGGTGAACAGGATCGGGTCGTCGCCGGCCTCGCCGTCCCAGACGTGGGACGGGTCGATGCCGAGGTCACTCGCCTGGTCGACGCCGACGCCCGGGGAGCCGACGAAGACGATGTCGTCGAGGTCCGCGCCCTGGGTCGCGGCCTTGCCCAGGATGTAGCTGCCGTAGCTGTGACCGATCGCCGTCAGGTGGCCGCCGTCGCCGGTCGCCGCCTGGTGTGCTGCGCGCAGCCCGTCGATGTCACCGACCAGGTTGGGCGCCGAGTCGTTGGCGTAGGAGTCGAAGGCGGCGTTCGTGAGCCCGGGTGGCTCCGGCCCGTCCAGCCATACGACAACAGCCCGGTTCCCCGTCATGGTGGCGTAGAGGTCACGGCCGTTGCTGCCCACGCTCGACAGCTTGCTCGCATCGTTGCCGGTTCCGGGTACGACGATGCCGGTGTTGTCGGCAGTGTCGGGGTTTCCGTAGCTGATCGCCACACCGGTCTGTCCCTGTTTGCCGTTCGGGTCGAATGCGAGAACGAAGGTCTGCGTCGGCGGCTCGCCCGGCCCCGGCTTGTTGATCTCCTTCAGGATGCCGTTGTCGTCGTCGAGCCGACTCTGCAGCGCCGCGCGCTGGATGCCGAACGGATCGAGCGCCGGATCGGCATCGAGCTGGGCGATCTGCAGCTCGAGGCTCGCCAAGTTGTCGGTGATCCGGTGCCGGTTGGCCGTGTCCAGCACCGGGGCGGGCAGGCCGCGGAGCTGGCCGAGGATGCCGTACTCGTGGTCGATCAGATACTCCTGCTGCGCGGGCGTCAGCCCGGCCCACCATGCCGCGACCTCGGTGGGGTCGCTGCCGACGGGGAGCGGTGCGGTGTTCTGCTCGCCGGCTTCGCGCAGCCCGAGCGGAGGCAGGTAACCGAGGTCGGCCAACGCCTTCGTCGCCTGGGCCAGCGAGTGCTCGTAGTCCATGACCGCGCCCTGCGCGGCCATGCCGTAACTACGCACGACCGTGATCGCGTCCCGCCGGTATCCGTTGCGGGCTGCCTGCTGATCCTCGGGCGCAAGGTGGTGACCCATCCCTTGCATGAAGGCGGTGTACTGGTTCTCGATCACGGCCAATTCGGCCTCGACCCCGGTGACCTCCGCTGCGACCGTTCGGGTGGTCGACGCCAGGTCCTCGGCGACCGCGCCGAGGACCTTGGCGATCTTCGGCAGCTTCTCGGCGGCGTCGTCGAGGGTCGCGCTGGTCGCCTTGACCTCGCCACTGACGTCGAGCGGGGTGCCGCCGTTGACGTGGTAGCCCTCCTGGACGAACTGCTTCGCCCGGACGTCGCTTGCGGCCGCGTCCCTGGTGTCCCCGGCCGCCCGGTAGAAGGCGGACGCGAGCCGCTCGATCTGGTCGGGGTCGCCGGCCCTCACCTGCGCGAGCAACGCCCAGGGGTCGACCTCGGCGGCCGCGACGAGCTCCGAACGGTCGAACGTCATAGCGCCCTCCGCGGAGTCAGGACGGAACGCGCGAATTGTCCCGTTGGCAGGATTCTGCCGCACCGGCGGGGGGGCCGGTCAAGATCGACGCCGAGGGCAACCGGTCTGCTCTAGTACCCGCCGTAGCCGCCGCCCCCGCCGCCCGGCGCGGACGTGGCGGCGACGGTCTTGGTGTCGGCGTTGCCGGCCGGGGTGACGACCCACCACTTCGCGCCGAAAGCGTCGCTGCCCTGTCCGTTCGTCGTACCGGACACGGCGTCCTGCGCGAAGTAGTACAGCGGGTGCGCCTTGTAGGTGACCTGCTTGCTGCCGTCGGCTCGCGTGATGGTCGCGACGTCCTGCTGGGCCGCCGCGCCGGCCGCCTTGACCGAGCCGGTCGCCGAGACCGCCAGCGGCGGCCAGGCCGCCGTGCAGGCTCCGGTGCAGGTGGACGTGTTCGCGCGGTCGGCCTGCCACAGGTAGAGCGCCCGGCCGGTGCGGTCGGTGAGGTAGGTACCGAGTGGGCCGGTGTGCGTCTGCACCGTGATGGACGCACTCGCGGCGGGTGCCGCGGCGGCAGGAGCGGCTGTGGAGCTGGCTGCGCCGCCCGACGAGTTGCTCGAAGAGCAAGCGGCCAACAGTGCGGTCGCGGTCAGCGGAAGCGCGAGAAGGGACCGGCGGACGGCCGGCGGAAGCGAAGTGGCCATGCCCTATTGACGGCGCCAGAGCCGGAAATGTTCACCGGAAGCCGCACAACAGCAGTTCGCCTCGCCAGGTCGTGGGGGCTCGCGAATCGGGGGTTCGCACGCGAACGGAATGGAACCGACCGTCACCGTGTCGCGTACGACGAATTTCCGCCGCCGTGGAGTCTGCCCGGTCAACTTCTGCCATCCGGTCGTGCTCAGCGGAAGGCTCTGGACGGGTCGTCATTGCGCTCTCCCCTTGGGACTGCGGTTCGCTCGCCTTGTGATCGGGCCAGTGGTGGGGGTGGCGTGGATCGCGTACCCGTCCGTTCGCCGCTGAGGATCCGGGCGGCGTCGATGAGGGCCAGGTGGGTGAAGGCCTGGGGGAAGTTGCCGACCTGCCGCTTGCGGGTGACGTCGTATTCTTCGGCGTACAAGCCGAGGTCGTTGCGCAGTGCGAGCAGCCGTTCGAACAGCTCGCGCGCTTCGTCCACCCGGCCGTTTAGGGCGAGCGCGTCGACGAGCCAGAACGAGCAGGCAAGGAACTGGGCTTCGCTGCCGGACAGGCCGTCATCGGTCGCGTCGGTTGAGTAGCGCGAGATGAAGCCGTCGTGGCCGAGTTCGCGGCGGACGGCATCGATGGTCCCGGTGAACCGGTCGTCGGTCGCAGGGATCAGGCCGACGAGCCCGAGTGTCAACGCGCCGGCGTCCAGGGCCGTGGAGCCATAGGACTGGGTGAAGGTGTTACGCGCCGGGTCGTAGGCCTTGTCGAGGATTTCGTCGTGGATCTCGGCCCGGATCTGCTTCCACTGCTCCAGGGGCCCGTCCAGCCCGAAGTGATCGGCCAGCGCGATGGCGCGGTCGAATGCGAGCCAGGCCATGGCCTTCGACTGGGTGTAATGCCGTCGAGGTCCGCGAGCCTCCCACATGCCGTCGTCGGGATCGCGCCAGACCGTCTCCAGATAGTCCATCAGCTTGCGCAACTGCCGCCAGCGGCGCTGGGGGACGTGTCCGATCGCCATCGCCACCGCCCAGCCCACGCCAAGGACCTCGCCGTACACGTCGAGCTGGAACTGGCCCGCGGCCGCGTTGCCGACGCGGACCGGCTTGGAGCCCTCGTAGCCGGGCAGCCAATCGATCTCGTACTCCTCCAGCCGCCGCTCGCCGGCGATGCCGTACATGATCTGCATCTGCTCCGGATGCCCGGCCGTCGCCCGGAGCACGCAGTCGTTGAATGCCAACGCTTCCTCGGTGTAGCCGCCGGCCAACAGCGCGTTGAGGGTCAGCACCGAGTCGCGCAGCCAGGTGTAGCGGTAGTCCCAGTTCCGCTCGCCGCCCAGGTCCTCCGGCAGTGACGTGGTGGGCGCGGCCACGACCGCACCGGTGACCTCGTCGGTGAGGCCCTTGAGGACGATCAACGAGGTCAACACCTCGTCGCGATAGTCGCCTTGGTAGCTGCAGCGCCCCGACCAGTCGCGCCACCACGCCTCGGTACGCGCCAGCGCCGACTGCGCATCCTCGGTCGGGGCAGCGCCCTGGTAGGAGGGAAACCAGCTCAGCACGAACCGCTCGCTCGCGCCCTCGGCGATGGTGAACGCAGCCACCGTGGTCATCCGCTCACCCT
>JAVHVD010000295.1:0-16917 GCA_032160745.1 Pseudonocardiales bacterium | reverse complement strand
GACGACGGTCAGCCCGAGGGGCACGGCACGGGTGCGGACGACGTCCAGCGTCTGGGGCAGCACGTCGGCGTCGACGACGAAGGTGTCACCGGCCCTGGCGGCGCGGTGGGCCAGGGCCATCGCCTCGCCGGCGGAGGTGCCTTCATCGAGCACGGAGGCGCCCGCGACGGGCAGCCCGGTGAGGTCCTCGACCATCGTCTGGAAGTTGATCAGCGCTTCGAGCCGGCCCTGGCTGATCTCAGGCTGATAGGGCGTGTAGGCGGTGTACCAGGCGGGACTCTCGAGTACGTTGCGGCGGATCACCGGCGGGGTGATCGTGCCGTGGTAGCCGAGGCCGATCATCGACGTCAGTGGCTGATTGCGGTCGGCCAGCGCCCGCAACTCCGCGGCGACCTCGGCCTCCGACGCCGCCGGCGGCAGCGCGAGCGCGAGCTTC
Source organism: Pseudonocardiales bacterium (assembly GCA_032160745.1). Taxonomy (GTDB): domain Bacteria; phylum Actinomycetota; class Actinomycetes; order Mycobacteriales; family Jatrophihabitantaceae; genus Jatrophihabitans. Next base: position 16,481 of record JAVHVD010000295.1, on the reverse strand, counting down.
TCGCGAATGGAGGCGGGGACGGCGTCGGCGAGCAGATCGTCCAGCGAGGCGTAGCCAAGGACGTCGAGCATCTGCTGCTGATCGTCGGACGCGGTGCCGATGTGTCGCGAGGCGAACGGGCTGTGCTGCTCGAAGTCGGAGAGTGAGGTCATCGCTCGGTGCGCTCCAAGATGCGGGTCGACACCGTCACCTCTCGGCGACAGCGTCCCCGTCTGTCGGGAGGCCCCTCCAGAGTGGCCTTCCCCGCGCGGTCCGGGTGCCTGAGAGGTTCCGGGGATGTTGCCCCTTCGGCGCCGGCCACACCTGCTCGAGATGGTGCGGGTCGGCTCTCCCACGCGAGGTCGTCAGCCGCTGTCCACGGTACCAGCCGGGACGCGGTGGGACCGGCGCTGCAGCCGCGGCACAGACAGGTGTGTCGCGCTGGTCGCTCCGCTCGCCCGGACCAAGAACGCTCACCTGGCTGAGCGGAGCAACAGACCGGATCACACCGTGTGAGCGGACTGGCCGGGAAGGGCTCAGGCGGTCGCGGTGCGCTGCTGACGGCGACGGGCCAGCTCGTCATTCGGATTGGTCTCGGCAACCTCCGGCTCGGCCCCGTCGGCGCGTTCCCCGGGCAGGTGGGCGAGCGAGCCGCGCAGCTCACGCAGCGCGCCACTCACCGCGATCCCGAAGACGCCCTGCCCGCCGCGGAGCAGGTCGACGACCTCCTCAGACGACGTGCACTCATACACCGATGTGCCGTCCGACAGCAGCGTCACCTGGGCCAGATCGTCGACGCCACGCAGCCGTAACGCATCCACCGCCACCCGGATGTTCTGCAGCGAGACGCCGGCATCGAGCAGCCGCTTGACGACCTTCAGGACGAGGATGTCCTTGAACGAGTAGAGCCGCTGGCTGCCCGAGCCGGTCGCGCTGCGGATCGTCGGGACGACGAGGTCGGTGCGCGCCCAGTAGTCGAGCTGCCGGTAGGTGATGCCGGCCGCCGAACAGGCGGTCGGTCCGCGGTAACCGATGATGGCGTCGGACGCGGACGGATCGGCAAACAGCGTGCCCTGCTCCGGAAGTTCGTCGTCCACTACCCCGCCTTTCGCCCGCGCACGGCCGTGAAATTTCACGGTCGTGATTCGCTTGTCCCGACGGTAGGTCGAGCCCGCTATCCGGTCAATCCGCCACGCCGTCTTTCTTAACCCTCAAGTTGAGGTTTACGCTCGACCGCTCAGGCGCCGGACGCGAAGTCCTCGGGCGTGATCGTGTCGAGGAACTCCCGGAAACGCTCGACCTCGTCCTCCTGCTCGTCCGGGATCTCGATCCCGGCGGCGTCCAGCACGGCATCAGATCCGAGAATCTCGACCTCGGCCCGCAGGGCCAGCGCGATCGCGTCGGACGGGCGCGCACTGACCGTCACTCCCCCGGCGAAACGCAGCTCGGCGTAGTACACGTCGTCGCGCAGCTCGGTGATATGGACAGCCTCGAGCCGCACGCCCAGCGCGGCGATCACGTCGCGCAACAGGTCGTGCGTCAAAGGCCGGACCGTCTGCACACCCTGCTGCTGGAAGGCGATCGCGGACGCCTCGACAGCGCCGATCCAGATGGGCAGATAGCGAATGCCGTCTTCTTCACGGAGCAGGACGACGGGCTGATTGGCCGGCAGCTCGACCCGAACACCGACAACGCGCATCGGGTGCACGGCCCACCTCCTCAACCTCGCGTACGTGATCCGACGCTACACGTTTGTCGGAGGTTGGGCTCGTGCGATCAGGACCCACCGATCACTTCGCGCAGGCCGATCTGGACCAGCGCAGCGTGCAGCCGAACCGACAGTGCGGCGAGCTCGCGCACGGTCTCTTCCGCCCGCGCCTTGGCCTCGCTGCCGCGCTGGCGGGAGGTCGGGCCGACGACCTGTGAGAACAGGCCGACCTCCCGTTCGGCCGCGCTGCGGAACGCCCGCAGGTGCCGGCCCTCGAGCCCGAAGCGAGCAAGGTCGGACACGATCTTCGCCACTGCAAGTGCGTCGTCGTCGTAGTGCCCGCCTGGCTTCTTGGCCACGAGTCCGAACTGCTCGAGCTCGGTCAGCTGCTCGCTGCGCAGGCCGGCCGCGTTGAGCAGCTCGTCGCGCGACAGGCGCATCGCGGCCGGCGCCGGCCGGAAGTGATCAGCGGTCGGCGCGTTGTCCTCGATCGAGGCGACGGCCATGTGTGCCGTCCGCGGGCTGTCGGTGGACGTGCCGGGCGGCACCAGACCGCGGTCGATCGCATCCAGCTGATCCTTGATCACCCGTAACGGCAGGTAGTGATCACGCTGCTGGGACAGCACGTAGCGCAGCCGGTTGACATCGCCGCCGGAGAACTTTCGGTAACCGGACGGCGTGCGCTCGGGCTGGACGAGGCCCTGATCCTCGAGGAAGCGGATTTTGCTGATCGTGAGGTCCGGGAACTCGACCTTGAGGTGGGCCAGGACATCGCCGATGGTGAGCGTGGCGGCTGACGTGCCGCGGGCAGCGCCCAGAGACGTCATCCTCGCGCCCCGACGCCGGTGCGAACCGCTGCGGTCAGGTAGACGAGCCGGAACTTGCCGATCTGCACCTCGTCACCACCGGACAACGGTGCGGCGTCGATGCGCTCCCGGTTGACGTAGGTGCCGTTGAGCGAACCCACGTCGTGCACTGTGTAGCCGCTACCTTCGCGGCGGAACTCGGCATGCCTGCGGGACACGGTCACATCGTCCAGGAAGATGTCGCTGTCCGGGTGGCGACCCGCCGAAGTGACGTCCTGATCGAGCAAGAACCGGCTGCCGGCGTTCGGCCCTCGTTTGACCACGAGCAGCGCCGAGCCGGGCGTCAGCGCATCGACCGCGCCCTGGTGGGCCTCGGCGGAGAAGTCGGAGTCGACGTCCGGCACGGATCCTGTCGTGCTGATCGTGCGGGTGACATCTGCGCCCGATGCGGAGGCCGGCAGCGCGGCACCACAATTCGCGCAGAAGTGACTGCCTGGCAAGTTTTCTGTGCCACAAGCGGTGCAGAACACGCGCGCCACCCTTCGTGTCGGACGGTCTGCCCGCCGGGCGGGACGCCGTCTCGACATTGCGGTCTCGGTCGGTGCAGCGAGCCTAGGACGGGCTCGCGGCAAGGGTCAATCGGAGCTTGAGATACACCCGATGATCTCAGTTGATCATGAGCAGTTGTCGATCAGCCGGAGAGGGTGCCATATGCCCCGGAGTCCAGCAGGTCCTCCGTCTCGCTCTGGTCCGACAGCTCGATCTCGAGGATCCAGCCCTCGCCGTACGGGTCGGAGTTGATCAGCTCGGGCGTCTCGTCGAGCTTGTCGTTGCGCCCGGTGACCGTGCCGGACAGGGGCGCGTAGATGTCGGACACACTCTTGGTGGACTCGACCTCGCCGATCGCAGCAGCCTTGGCCACCGTCGTCCCGATCTCCGGAAGCGAGACGTACACGACGTCGCCCAACGCCTCTTGGGCGTAGTCGGTGATGCCGACCCGCACGGTCGTCGAACCGTCGCTGGTGCGCACCCATTCGTGCTCGGCGGTGTACTTCAGGTCGTCGGGTACGTCGGGCATGCGGACGGGCCTCTCTCGACATGGTGACGGACGCCCCGACCCTACCCAGTGCGCTGACCGGAGCCGAGGTCAGTGCGAGGGCTTGGCGTACTTCGGCTTGCTCAGCTGACGGGTCACGTCGATCGTCACCTTGTCGCGCTCGCTGACGGTCAGTGCGCCGCCCGCAGCGCGGACGGTGGCGGCGACGCCGCCGGGGATGTTCAGCGCGGTGTTGAGGGTCCTCGGTTCGCCGATCGCCGTGACTCGGTAAGGCGTCGTCAGCCCCTTGCCGTCAGCCTCGATGCCGTGGCCGGAGCCGGTGAACGACGTCGACGTGGTCACCCGGACAGAGCCGATCTGGATCGCCTCCGCGCCCGCGCCGCGCAGCTCCTCGATGACGTCGAGCAGGTCCTCCCCGGTCAGCTTGCTGTCCGGATCGGTCACGGTGGCCAACACGCCGGGTCCGGTCGCCGGCAGCGTGCCGAGCAGGATGCCCAACGCTTGGGACTGCTCGGCGGCCTGGGTGCGCGCCGCGGCCGCCCGGTTCCCGCTGTCGCGCAACTGGTCGAGGTTCTGCTGCAGGTCGGTCATTTGCTGCCGCAGCCGGTCCGCGCGCGCGTTCTGGTTGTCGAGAATCCCGATCAGGTCGTCCTCGCGGAGCCCGGACAGCGTGTCACCGGACGAGTTCGCCCGAACCTGCACCGCGATGGCGAAGCCGAGGAGCAGCGTGAGCACGCCGATGACCGCCGCCGATGCGTGGGTACCGTGCAGTCGCCGTGGCCGGGCCGTCTCGTCCCCGTCGTCAGGAGGTGTCGGTTGATCGGTCATGGCTCAGGCCCGGAACAGGTGACGTCGGATGGCGGCGGCGTTGCCGAAGATGCGGATGCCGAGGACGACGACCACTGCGGTCGACAGCTGACTGCCGACGCCGAGCTTGTCGCCGAGAAAGACGATCAACGCCGCCACCAGCACGTTGGAGATGAACGACACCACGAACACCTTGGCATCGAAGATCCCATCCAGGCGAGCGCGGAGACCACCGAAAACGGCGTCCAGCGCGGCGACCACGGCGATCGGCAGGTAGGGCTCGAGCCAGGTGGGCACGGTCGGCCGGAGGATCAGGCCGAGCACGATGCCGGCGATCAGGGCGATGCCGGCGATCATCGATTGCCCCGCTTCTTGGTCGGCGGCACGCTCGCGTACCGCGGTTTCACCGGGCCGCTGCCCGGCAACTTCAGATTGCCGGATTCGGTGAAGCCGAAACCGATCCCGTCCACCCCGACGAGCGTCTGGTATCGGCTGGCGACCGAGCTCTCGGCGAAGTTGGTCGACAGGTTGTCGGCGTCGCCGAGCGCCCGAATCCTGTACGGCGAGGTGATCGGCTGGAAGTCGACCAGAACGGCCTCACCCGCGAACCGGATCGCGCTCGTGGGGGTGAGCCGCACGTCGTTCACCGAGATCGCCTCGGCGCCGTCGTGCCAGAGCTCGTTGACGACGCTGCGGACATCACGGTCGGTGAGGATATTGGTGTCGCCGATCGCGGTGGTGCCGCCGCGCCCGGGATCCGGGCTCGCAGTCGGCGCCGCCGGCTCGCGCAGGGTGACCGTGATCCCCGGCCCGGACACCGCGAGCTGCCCCGCCTGCAGCTGCGCGAGGTCGAGATCCCGGGCGATCGCACCGCTCTTCGGCAGCGCCGCGTCCTGTGCGGCGGCGAGTTGGCGCTCGAGGTCGCGAACCCGCGCGGCGAGCGAGTTGCCGCCCGTCTCGGCCGCGCGGACGCGGGACACGAGGCTGTCGTGCACCTTGGCGGCCTCCGGCGCGCCGCGGTGGGTGTGGACGTAGGCCAGGACGAGCAGGAAGCCGACCAGCAGGCAGCCGACGGCAACCGCCGGCCGGTCGTAGCGACGTCGAGGGGCTCCCGCCTCGCGCCGAGCAGCGGCTTCGGCGTAACCGGGGTCCAGGGTGTTCGTGACGAGGTCGATCAGCAGCCTGGCCGAGGCCAGCGCTCGATCGTCGGGCTTGTCCGGGCCGGTCACGTCGACAGACGCACCGGGTTGCGGACGAGTCGGGCGATCTGGTGCAGGTACACGACGCCCGACCACAGGTACAGTGCGGTGCCCCAGATCGTGAAGGCCCAGGCCATCGGTCGGGCGATGTCGGCCAGCGTCCCGTGATAGGTGCCGAGCAGCAGCAGCGGGAACGCGTACAGCAGGCAGAACGTGGCCGCCTTGCCGAGGTAGTGCACGGCCGGCGGGCCGTATCCGGCGCGGCGCAGGATGGGCAGCGCGATGCCCACCAACAGATCCCGGCCCACGATGACGATCGCCAGCCAGAGCGGGATGATGTGCCGCAGCACGAGGCCGAACAGGCTGGCCAGGATGTAGAGCCGATCGGCGAGCGGGTCGAGCAGGGCCCCGAACGCGCTCATCTGGTTCAGCGCGCGGGCCAGCACGCCGTCGAGCCAGTCGGTGAAGCCGGACAGCGCCAGCACGAGCAGCGCCCAGCCGTCAGCATGCGGGCCGAGCAGCAACCACAGGAACAGCGGCACGCCGAGCAGCCGCAGCACGCTGAGCGCGTTGGGGACCGTCCAGATCCGATCCGTCCCGGCGGCGGCAGTTTCGCTCAACGAAACCTCCCGTGCCGCTGTGTTGCCTCTGTCGGGACGACAGGATTTGAACCTGCGACCCCCTGACCCCCAGTCAGGTGCGCTACCAAGCTGCGCCACGTCCCGGTTGCCGGACACGTCCGACGACCGCCGGTAACCCTATCGTGCCTAGCGTTTGCGCTTCTCGCGAACGCGGACGGAGATCTCGATGGGAGTGCCGGTGAACTCGAAGTCCTCCCGCAGCCGCCGCTCGAGGAAGCGGCGGTAGCCGGCCTCCAGGAACCCCGTGGTGAAGAGGACGAAGCGGGGTGGCCGGGTGTCGGCCTGGGTGGCGAAGAGCACCCGCGGAGCCTTGCCGCCGCGCGCCGGAGGCGGCGTCTGCCCGACGACCTCGGTGAGCCACGTGTTGAGCCGTCCGGTGGAGATGCGGCGGTCCCAGGAGGTCAGCGCGGTGTGCAGCGCAGCCGCAAGCTTCTCCACCGCTCGTCCGGTCTTGGCCGAGACGTTGACCCGCGGCGCCCACGCCACCCGGGCGAGATCGCGGGCGACCTCCTTCTCGAGGAGATCGCGGCGGTCTTCGTCGAGCAGATCCCACTTGTTGAACGCGAGGACGAGCGCCCGGCCCGCGTCGACGACCTCGGCGATCACCCGCTGGTCCTGCTCGCTGATCCGGTCCGATGCGTCGAGCAGGACGACCGCGACCTCGGCGGCCTCGATCGCTGCCGCGGTGCGCAGGCTGGCGTAGTACTCCATGCCGCTGGCCTGGTGCACGCGGCGCCGCAGGCCGGCCGTGTCGACGAACCGCCACACATCGTTGCCGAGCTCGACCAGGCTGTCGACCGGATCGATCGTGGTGCCGGCCACCGAGTCGACCACGGAACGGTCCTCGCCGGTGAGGCGGTTGAGCAGGCTCGACTTCCCGACGTTGGGCCGGCCGACCAGGGCGACCCGGCGTGGTCCGCCCTCTTCGTCGGTGTCCTGCGGCGCGTCCGGCAGCAGGGCGAGGACGGCGTCGAGCAGGTCGCCGCTCCCCCGGCCGTGCAGGCCACTGACCGGGTACGGCTCGCCCAGCCCGAGTGACCACAGCTCGGCCGTATCCGGTTCCAGCCGCTCGTCATCCACCTTCGTGACGGCGAGCACCACCGGGCGCTTCGCGCGACGCAGCGTGCGGGCCACCACCAGATCGGTGTCGGTCGCGCCGGTGCGCCCGTCCACGACGAAGAGCACGACGTCGGCCGTGGCCACCGCGCGCTCGGCCTGCGCGGAGACCATCGCCTGCAGCCCGCGCGCGTCCGGTTCCCAGCCGCCGGTGTCCACGAGGGTGAATCGGCGCCCGTTCCACAGCGCGTCGTACGCGACCCGGTCTCGGGTCACGCCCGGGACGTCCTGGACGACGGCTTCCCGGCGCCCCAGGATGCGGTTGACCAGCGTCGATTTGCCCACATTGGGGCGGCCGACGACCGCCACGACCGGCGTCACCTGCGCGTCGTCGTCGGTCGGGGTGGTCATGCCGCGAGTCCGAGTTCGGCGGGGAGCATCGTGTGGGCGACGAGGTCAGCGAGGACGGCACGGACGCGTTCCGTGGCGCCCAGCACCGCCCGGCGGTTGACCCGCTGACCGTCCGGCACCCGACCCAGGTCGAGCGGTTCGCCGAAGCAGACGAGGACGACCGGACGCCGGACGGATCGACGGTGCATCAGGCTGTCGGTGCCGTGGCAGGCCACCGGTACGACCTGCGCACCGGTGCGCAGCGCCAGGTAGCCGACTCCGGGCCGGGCAATCTTCACCAGGCCGTCCCCGCGACTGCCCTCCGGAAAGATCCCGATGACGCCGCCGCCCTGGAGCAGGCGCAGCGACAAACGCACGGCGCCGAAGTCCGGACGGTGCCGGACGACCGGAATCTGCCCGGTGCCCTCCAGCATGGGCGTCCACAGGCGCGTGAACGCCTCGGTCTTGACCAGGAAGCTGACCGGACGGCGCACGAAGCCGAACAGCAGCGGGCCGTCGAGGAAGTCACGATGGTTGACGGCCAGGATCACCGGGCCCGATGCGGGCACGTTCTCGAGGCCGCGCATCTCGACCCGGCCGAGGGCACGGGCCAGCGCCCGGGCGGTCGCCTGGCGGCGGCGCAACGCGGCCGATCCGTGGATTCGGTCGGTGACGGATGGGGCGTACATCAGGACGTGGCCACGTCAGTGAGCGTAACGAGGCGCTCGACGACCTCGTCGATGCCCAGTTCAGTCGTGTCCAACTCGATGGCGTCTGGCGACTGCACGAGCGGGCTGGCGGCCCGGCTGCTGTCGAGTCCGTCGCGCCGGGCGATGTCGGCGGCCACGGTGCCGACGTCGCCACCGAACTCGCCGGCCCGGCGGCGCGCGCGGGCCTCCGGGCTCGCCGTGAGGTACACCTTGGGCCGCGCGGTGGGCCAGACGACCGATCCGATGTCGCGACCCTCCACGACGATCCCGCCGTCGGCGATCAGTTCGCGCTGCGCGTCGACGAGCAGGGCGCGGACGGATGGGACGGCAGACACCGCAGACACCGCAGCCGTCGTCTCGTCCGAGCGGATCTCCGCGTCCACCGGTTCACCGTCGAGCGTGATCGAGACCCTCGTCGGGTCCGTGGAGATCTCGATCTTGGCAGCTTCGACCACGCGGGTGATCGCCACTCCGTCGGCCAGGTCGACCCCGGCGCGCAGGGCAGCCACTGTGGCGGCGCGGTACATGGCGCCGGTGTCGAGATAGCGGGCGTCGAGCCGCTCCGCCAACCGACGAGCCACGGTCGACTTCCCGGTGCCGGACGGGCCGTCGAGAGCGACGACCCCGGAAAAGGGATGATCGGAAGAAGGCACGTCCCGAAGGATACGGATGCCTACTGCGGCAGGTCGGTACGCAGTGCGGTGGCGCCCCGTAGATACACGTGCCGGATGTCCGCCCGTGTGAGCGGCGTCTCGACGTGGGCCATGAGCCGCAGCACCCGGGGCATCGACCCCGGAACCGCGATCTCGGTCGTGCACAGCAGTGGAACGTCGGTCAGCCCCATCTGCCGGGCCGCGTAGGCCGGGAACTCGGCGGTGAGGTCAGGGGTGGCAGTGAAGACGATGCTGATCAGGTCGTCGGGGTCGATCCCGTTCCGGTGCAGGACCTCCGCCACCAGTTCCGAGGTGCCCTGCAGGATCTCGTCGCGGTCGTTCGCCTCGACCTGGATCGCGCCCCGTACCGCCCGCACAGACACGAGGACCACCCTAACCGGGTGCTGATTCCGCTACGCGGTGCAGGTCAGCCAGTTCGGCGCGGGTGAGGGGGCGCAGCGTCCCGGCCCGCTGTCCACCGAGGTGGACCGGACCTATCCGGGTGCGGACGAGTCGGCTCACCGGATGACCGACCTCCGCAAGCAGGCGCCGGACGATGTGCTTGCGCCCCTCGTGCAGGACGATCTCCACGATCGCCTGGTCGCCCTGGGTCTGCACTACTCGGAACGCGTCGACGGTGACCGGACCGTCGTCGAGCAGGACGCCCGCCCGCAGTCGACGCCCCACCTGCTTGCCCACGGGAGCGGGGACGGTGGCGAGGTAGGTCTTGGTCACCCCGAAGGACGGGTGCATCAATCGGTGCGCGAGGTCCCCGTCGTTGGTCAGCAGCAGCAGGCCCTCGCTGTCGGCGTCGAGGCGACCGACGTGGAACAGCCGCTCGGGCTGATCGCCCAGGAGGTCAGCGACCGTCCGGCGGCCGCGGGAGTCACTCATCGCACTCAGCACGCCGCGCGGCTTGTTCAGAGCGAGGTAGACGAGGTCGTCGCGGACGATGACCCGGTCGCCGTCGACGTGGATCACGGCGGTGAGCGGATCCACCCGCGCGCCGAGCACGGCGACCTCGCCGTCGACGGTCACCCGTCCCGCGGCGATGAGTTCCTCGCTCACCCGTCGTGAGCCGAGCCCGGCCGCGGCGAGCACCTTCTGCAGCCGGATGCCGTCGGGACCGTCAGCATCAGAAGTCATCGGTGGGGAAGGTGTCCAGGCCCTCGATGTCGGGGAGCAGCGGGGCCAGCGACGGCAGCTCGTCGAGCGACTGCAGGCCCATCTTCTCGAGAAACAGCTCCGTGGTGCGGAACAGGCCGCCGCCGGTCTCCGGATCGGTGCCGACCTCGACGATCAGGCCACGGGCGAGCAGCGTGCGCACCACGCCGTCCACGTTGACGCCCCGGATCGCCGACACCCGAGAACGGGTCACCGGTTGCCGGTAGGCGATGACGGCGAGCGTCTCGAGGGCCGCCTGGGTGAGCCGGCTGCGCTGTCCCTCTTGCAGGAACTGCTCGACGACCGCGGCGTGATCCGGCCGGGTGTAGATGCGGACGCCGCCGGCCACCCAGCGTAGTTCGATTCCCGCACCGCGCTCGTCGTAGGACGTCCGCAGGGTGTCGAGCGCCTGCTGTACCGACTCGGTCGGCTGCTGCACCGCTACGGCGAGCGCCGCCACTGTCACCGGCGACTCGACGACGAACAGGATCGCCTCGAGGGCCGCCGCCAGCTGGGCAGGATCGACCGGGCGGGCCACGGCGACGACCGGCAGTTCCTCGCCGTCCTGCGCCTCGAACTCCGGCGCCTCGAACTCCGGCGCCTCGTCAACCTGCATCTCGCCGACTTGCGTCTCGCCGACTTGCGTCTCGCCGATTTGCGTCTCGCCGATTTGCGTCTCGCTCATCGGGCCTCCTCTGCACCGCTCGCTCCGCTCGGGTGGATCCCCGGTCCGAGCGCTCCTCCGTCGCGCCTGAATTTCATTGTTCGCTCCGCACGCGTCGCTCAGCCGTAATCCTCGTCGGTGCGGATCTCGGTCTCGCCGTCCGGCGACCCGACCCAGCGGACCCGCAGCTCGGCCAGCGCGTCGGCCTGGTCGAAGGCGACCGAACCGTCCTTGTACAGCTCGAGCAGGCCGAGGAATCTCGCCACGACCTCGATCGTCATCGTGCAGTCGCTGACCAGCGCGCGGAACGTGGCGGCACCCTGGCGGCGCAGCCGCTCGGCCAGCACCGCCATGTGCTCACTCACGCTCACCTGCGGCGCATGCACGTGGTCGGTCATCACGAGTGGCACCGGTTTGGGCACCATCGCCTGCGCGGCGATCGCCGCGAAGCGCGAGGGGCTGACGCCGATCAGCACCTCGGGCAGCAGCGACGCGAAGCGCGGCTCGAGCTCGAGCGCGCGGCCGTGCCGGCGGGACTGGGTGCGATCGAGCTCGCCCAGGTAGGCGGCCGCCAGCTTGTAGGCGCGGTACTGCAGTAGCCGGGCGAAGAGCAGGTCGCGCGCCTCGAGCAGGGCGAGGTCCTCCTCGTCGTCGACCTCGGCGGCCGGCAACAGCCGGGCAGTCTTGAGGTCGAGCAGGGTGGCCGCGACCACCAGGAACTCTGTCGCCTTGCCGAGGTCCCACGTCTCCATGCCGGCCAGGTAGCTGATGAACTCGTCGGTCACCTGAGACAGCGACACCTCGGTGACGTCGAGCTGTCTGCGACTGATCAGGCTGAGCAGCAGGTCGAACGGCCCCTCGAAGTTGTCGAGCCGGACGTTGAAGACGTCGGACGCGCCCGCGTGCTGGGCTGTGGCGGGCGGTTCGGCGACCAGCTCAGCGATCTCGACCGCGTCCTCGGCAGAAAGCGTCATGATCTCGAGATCACTTCGCGGGCGAGGTTGCGGTACGCCTTCGCACCGGACGATGACGGTGCCCACGAGGTGATGGGCTCACCGGCGACCGTCGTCTCCGGGAAGCGGACCGTCCGCGAGATGACGGTGTCGAAGACCGTGTCGCCGAAGGCCTCCAGCACGCGGGAGAACACTTCGCGACCGTGCAGCGTCCGGCCGTCGTACATCGTCGCCAGGATTCCGTCGAGCTTGAGATCCGGGTTCAGTCGCTGCTGCACCTTCTCGATCGTGTCGATCAGCAGTGCCACTCCCCGCAGGCTGAAGAACTCACACTCGAGCGGGATGATCACCCCGTGCGACGCGGTCAGCGCGTTGATGGTGAGCAGGCCGAGCGACGGCTGGCAGTCGATCAGCACGAAGTCATAGGTGTCGAGGACGGGCGCAATCGTCCGGGCCAGTGTCTGCTCACGGGCCACTTCGCCGACCAGTTGGATCTCGGCGGCGGACAGGTCGATGTTGCTGGGCAGCAGATCGATTCCGGGCACCGAAGTCTTCAACAGCACGTCGTCAATGCTGACGTTGCGCTCCATCAGCAGGTTGTAGGTCGTGCGGTCCAGCTGGTGCGGCTGGACGCCGAGGCCGGCCGACAGCGCGCCCTGCGGGTCGAAGTCGACGAGCAGCACCCGGCGCCCCACCTCGGCCAGCGCGGCGCCCAGATTGATGGCCGAGGTGGTCTTACCGACGCCGCCCTTCTGGTTGCACAGCGAGATGACGCGGGCCGGGCCGTGTCGCTGCAGCGGTGGCGGCTCCTCGAGCTTCCGCTTCCGGCGCGCAAGCGCCGGATCGGAGGACTTGCTCGCCTCGACGGGGAACAGCGCCCCCGACTCTGAGTCGTTGTCGTGTGGCGTCGAGGTGCTCATTCAGCGCTGCCCTCCTGCTCCGCCACTCACTGTGAATCGGCGCCGACGTTACCGCAGGCTCGGGCGTTTGCCGGGCGGCTCATCCGCGCGCCCTGGGGTGCGCAGATGCGTACACCTCACGCAGGGTGTCGACCGTGACGAGGGTGTAGATCTGCGTCGTCATGATCGACGCGTGGCCCAGCAGTTCTTGGACCACCCGCACGTCTGCCCCACCCTCGAGCAGGTGGGTGGCGAAGGAGTGCCGCAGCGTGTGGGGCGAGATGCCGGCCGCCAGCCCGGCGCGTTCGGCTGCGGTCCGGAGCACCACCCAGGCGGACTGGCGCGACAGCGGACCGCCGCGGGCGTTGAGGAACACCTTGGGCGAGCCGGTGCCGGCCGCGGCGAGTCCCGGACGAGCCTGCACGAGATAGGTCGACAGCGCGGCGGCGGCGAACGATCCGACCGGAACGCGGCGCTGCTTGTCGCCCTTCCCCATCAGCAGAACCGTGTTGTCGGTGAGGTCGAGGTCGTCGATCGCGAGCCCGACAGCCTCGGAGATCCGGGCCCCGGTGCCGTAAAGCACCTCCAGCAGCGCCCGGTCACGCAGCGCGAGGGCTGTGCCTGCGTAGCCTGCGGCCTCGAGCAGCCGTTCCACGTCGTCGACCGAGATCGCCTTGGGCAGCCGCCGGGGCGGCGCGGCGGAGCGAACGTCGCGCGACACGTCGGTCTCGACGAGGCCGTCGTCGAGGGCGAAGCGGTGCAGCCCGCGTACGGCGGCAACGGCCCGGGCCACGGACGTCGCGGACAGCGCCGGATGGTCGTCGTCGCCCTCACGCAGGTACGCGAGAAACCCACTGACCGTCAGGGCGTCCACGTCGGCCACGGAGGCGATGCCCCGTTCGGCCAGGTGGTCGAGATAGCGGGTGAGATCGCGGCGGTACGCACTGAGCGTGTTGGTGGCGACCCCACGCTCGACGGCGAGATGGTCCAGGTAGCCGCGTACCACCACCGCCGGATCGAGTCGGCGGGTCGCTGCGACGGTCACCGGCCGGGCCGAGCGGGCCAGCGGGCGTCGGCCGGGCGCAGGTCGCGCCAGCCGGTCGCGCGGCCGTGGACGGCGGCGAGAATGCCGGCCACCGCCGAGGAGTTGGTGATGCCACCGCTCAGCACCCGGCGCACGGCCTCGGACAGCGGCTCGCGGTAGGCGGTCATGGTGAGCTCTTCGTGCTCGGCAGTGAAGTCCCCACCGGCGGCGCTCAACCCTCGGGCCAGGTAGATCCGCACCGCCTCGTCGGTGAAACCCGGCGAGGAGTGCAGGTCGATCAGCACGTTCCACTGCTCCGCCGTCAGCCCGGTTTCTTCGGCCAGCTCCCGCTGGGCGGCCTCGAGCGCGAACTCGCCGTCGACATCGAGCAGACCGGCCGGCAGCTCGTCGAGGCGGGTGGCGATGGCCGGCCGGTACTGGTTGACCAGGACGACCTTGCCCTCGTCGTCGAGGGCGACGATGGCGACCGCACCGGGGTGGGCGACCACCTCACGCTGGACGACCTGGCCGTCGCTCATCCGAACGGCGTCCACCCGGACAGTGATGATCTTGCCGGCGAACTCGGTGGTCGAGCCGACCACCTCGTAGGGGTCGAGTTCGCCCATCAGCTGACGGCCCGCACATGCGGATCGCCGTCAGCAGCTGTCAGCAGGGCAGCCACCGACGACGGCACGTCGTCATCGGGGATCTCGACCGGGAGCCGCTCGGCGGCGTTGTAGGCCAGCGCAGCGCCGACGAAGGCGCGGAACAGCGGATGGGCGCGAGTGGGCCGGGACTTGAGTTCCGGGTGCGCCTGCGTCCCGGCATAGAACGGGTGGATCTCCGGGGGAAGCTCCACGAACTCGACGAGCCGGCCGTCCGGCGACTCGCCGGACACCATCAGACCCGCCTTCTCCAGCTGGTCGCGGTACTCGTTGTTGACCTCGTACCGGTGCCGGTGCCGCTCGGAGACGGAGGTGGAACCGTAAGCCTGCGCCACCACAGATCCAGGCACCAGGCTGGCTGGGTACGCGCCGAGACGCATCGTGCCCCCGAGGTCGGCTTCGCCGGCCACCGCGGCCACTTGGCTGGCCATCGTGGCGATCACCGGGTGAGGGGCCTCGGGCTCGAACTCGGCCGAGTTGGCGCCCTCGAGTCCGGCGAGGTTGCGCGCCGCCTCGATGACCATGCACTGCAGCCCGAGGCACAGCCCGAGCGCCGGGATGCCGCGTTCGCGGACGTGGCGCAGCGCACCGACCTTGCCCTCGATGCCGCGGATGCCGAAGCCGCCGGGAATCACGATGCCGTCCAGGCCGGCCAGCGCGGTCGCGGCGCCGGCCGGGGTCTCGCACGAGTCCGATGGGATCCACCGGATCTGGACTCGCGCCCGGTGCGCGAATCCGCCGGCCCGCAGGGCCTCGACCACTGAGAGGTAGGCGTCGGGCAGGTCGATGTATTTGCCGACGAGACCCACGGTGACGTCGGACTTGGGATTACGGACGCGGTCGAGCAGGTCGCCCCACACTGCCCAGTCGACGTCGCGGAAGGGCAGACCCAGCCGACGCACCACGTACGCATCGAGCCCTTCGGAGTGCAGGACCTTGGGGATCTCGTAGATGCTCGGCGCGTCGACCGCGGCGACGACCGCCTCGGCGTCGACGTCGCACATCAGCGAGATCTTGCGCTTGACCGAATCCGGCAACTCCCGATCGGACCGGCAGACGACGGCGTCCGGACTGATGCCGATGCTGCGCAGGGCGGCGACCGAGTGCTGCGTCGGTTTCGTCTTGAGTTCGCCGGACGGCGCGAGGTATGGCACCAGGGAGACGTGCAGGAAGAAGCAGTTGTCGCGCCCGACGTCGTGTCTGACCAGCCGCGCGGCCTCGACGAACGGCAGCGACTCGATGTCGCCGACGGTGCCGCCGATCTCGGTGATGACGATGTGCGGCGCCTGCCCGTCCGGACCCGGAGCGGACATCGCGCGGATCCGGTCCTTGATCTCGTTGGTGATGTGCGGGATCACCTGCACGGTGTCGCCGAGGTACTCCCCGCGGCGTTCCTTGGCGATGACGCTCGAGTACACCTGGCCGGTGGTGACGTTCGCCGAGCCGACGAGGTCGGTGTCGAGGAAGCGTTCGTAGTGGCCGATGTCCAGGTCGGTCTCGGCGCCGTCCTCGGTGACGAAGACCTCGCCGTGCTGGAACGGGTTCATCGTTCCAGGGTCGACGTTGAGGTAGGGGTCCAGCTTCTGCATGGTGACGCGCAGCCCTCGGCTGGAGAGCAGTGCGCCGAGCGAGCTGGCCGTCAACCCCTTGCCGAGAGAAGACACCACTCCACCAGTGACGAAGACGTACTTCGTCGGCTGGGAGTTGTGCAAGAGGCCGTGATCACGCGTTCCGGTCGGTCGATCCACGGGAAACGACCGTAACACGATCGGCCGGTTCGGCCGGTGCGGGGCGGGGTGATGCGGCCCGCACCTCGTCGCGCGAGGGCGGCCCCGATGCCCCGCCGGCGGTCAGCCACACCAGGAGCGGCACCAGCAGCGCGGCCGCCGTCGCCGGCACCGCCACGCCCGAATCGTTGCCGGCCGTGCCCACGGCGAGGCTGAGCAGGCAGGCCATCAGTCCGGCCCGGAGTGGGGAGCGCCACCCGCCTCCTCACCCGTTCCGGGCTCCTGGGCCGGCGGTGCGGCGGCCAGCCAGACCAGCAGCGGCACGAGCAGTGCGGCCCCGGTGGCGGCGATGGCGACGCCCGAGTCGTTGACCAGCGAG
>JAVHVD010000294.1:0-3479 GCA_032160745.1 Pseudonocardiales bacterium | reverse complement strand
AGCAGCGAAGCCAGGGTGGTTGTCTTGCCGGAGCCGGTAGGGCCCGTGACGAGCACCAGGCCGCGGGGAAGGTGCGCAAACCGGGCGATCTGGTCCGGGATGCCCAGCTCGTCGAGCGGCTTGATCTCGTGCGGAATCGCCCGGAACACGGCCCCGTAGGAGTTGCGCTGCTGGAACAGGTTGACCCGGAACCGGCTCACGCCGGGCACGTCGTAGGCCAGGTCGAGCTCGAGGTCGCGCTCGAAGGTCGCCCACTGGGCATCGCTGACGACGCTGCGGACGAGCAGATGGGTGTCGTGGGCGCTCAGCGGTTCGTAATGCGGCAGTTGGCGTAGGTCGCCGTGGATCCGGATGGCCGGCCGGGCGTTGACGGTGAGGTGCAGATCCGAGCCACCGGTTTCGATCTGCTCGTGCAGCAACGCGTGCAGGGTGTGCCGCGCCGCCTCGACCTCGGTGTCGCGCCCACCGCCGACCGGCAGCGCGGTGACAGCGGAGTGCGTCCGATCGGGTGTGGCGGCATCGAGCACCGCAACCTCGGGGAGAGCGTCCACGCCTGGCCTTTGGCTAGGTTGTGCCGGCCCCCGCCGAAACAAACACGGATTTAACTTAAGCAGGAACTTACACAGACTTCACGTCGAACACAACGGGAGAGGATCACAAATTGCGAACGGCCAGCACGCGATGTCCGATTTGCGAGGTATCGAACCCCCGCCACCGCACGCAGGTCAGCGTTTCCGGGGTGCCCGGCAGACTGAGAAAGTTGAGAATTCGGCGCTCAAGCGCCGACCGAGACGGGCAATTGCCCCGGTTCACACCGCGACGCGCAGCACTTCCTGCAGCGAAGTCTCGCCGGCAGCCGCCTTGCGCATCCCGTCGACGCGCAACATGTCCATGCCCTCTGCTATCGCGGCGCGCTGCACGTCGTGCGCTGACGAGTGCGAAACCGTGAGCCGTTCGATCTCCTCGGTGACCGGCATGACCTCGTGCAACGCGAGGCGCCCGCGGTAGCCAGTGCTCGAGCACGACCGGCAACCCACGGGGCGCCACAGCTCGCTCGGCGCCTGGATCAGCTCGTACGGCCAGCGTGCCGCGGTCAGTTCGGTGCGGGTGGGCTCGTAGCGCTCCTTGCACCACTGGCACAGCCGGCGGGTCAGGCGTTGTGCCATCACACAGTCCAGCGAGCTGCCCACCAGGAACGGCTCGATACCCATCTCGACGAGGCGGGTCACCGCGCTCGGTGCGTCGTTGGTGTGCAGGGTCGAGAGCACGAGGTGACCGGTGAGTGCCGCCTCGACGGCCAGTTGAGCGGTGACCCGGTCGCGGATCTCGCCGATCAGCACGATGTCGGGGTCCGAGCGCAGGATGGCCGGGAGGACGGCGGCGAACGTCAGCCCGGCCTTGTGGTTGACCTGCACCTGGTTCACGCCGGGCAGGCGGTACTCGACCGGGTCCTCGACGGTGATGATGTTGACCTCGGGCTTGCTGATCTCGGTCAGGGTCGCGTACAGCGTGGTCGACTTGCCCGATCCGGTCGGGCCGGTGACCAGCAGCATGCCGTGCGGCTTGGTGAACGACTCCGAGAAGCGCTTGTAGTTGTCGTCACTGAAGCCCAGGCTCTTGAGGTCGAGGTCGATGCCACCGGTGTCCAGTACCCGCAGCACGATCTTCTCGCCCCACACCGTGGGCAGGGTGGCCACCCGCAGGTCGACGCTGCGACTGCCCAGCTCGACGGTGATCCGGCCGTTCTGCGGGACGCGGCGCTCGGTGATGTCGACGTTGGACATGATCTTCAGACGGCTGATCAGCGCCGACTGCACAGCTCGTGGCACGGTGTCGACCTCGTGCAGCACGCCGTCGATGCGGTAGCGCACCCGCATGTCGCCCTCACTGGGCTCGAGGTGCAGGTCAGACGCGCGGTTCTCGATCGCCTGCTCGATCAGGGTGTTGACGTAGCGCACGATCGGCGCGTCCTCGCCCACCGTGGTGATGTTCGTCAGGCCGGGGATGTTGTCGACGACCAGGCTGGCGGCGACGTCATCCAGGTCGTTGTCCGCACGTTGGAAGCGGTCGATGGCCTTGTTCAGCTCGTCCCGGGCCGCCACCACGGGGCGCACGATCAGGCCGGTCGCCGCGCGGACGTCGTCGAGGGCCAGCACATCGCCCGGGTCGCCGATCGCGACGACGATCTCCTCGTCGTCGATGGCGATCCCGAGCACCCGGTGCCGGCGCGACAGCGGCATCGGGATCTTCGCGGCCGCGGCCAGATCGATGGGGTAGCCGTGCAGGTCGACGCTCTTGATGCCGTGCGCCTCGGCCAGGGCCTCGGCCAACTCGATCTCGGTGATGACGCGCTGATCGATCAGGACGTCGTTCAACTGCCGACCGGTTTCGTGGGCCGCGCGAACGGCCTCGTCCAGCACAGCGGCGGACAACCCACGGACGCGCAATGCGTCGAGCATCGCTCCGTTGGCCTGGTACATCGAATCCCGATCGCCAGAGGTAAATTACCTGTCAAATTCTGAGGGTAGCCCCAGCGCCCCCTGAATCCGGTACCCCGCGATCGCGGATGTGGGTACGCAGGCGGTCGGCGTACTGCTTCGGCGCGTAGGCACCGCGGGCGTAGCGGCGCAGGTAGTCGGCGTGCAGCTCCGGGTCGTAGCCGGCCAGCCAGCCGAGGAAGTGCTCGCGCACGCCGGGCCGCAGGTGCAGGGGCAGCACGCCGATGACCCGGCCACCGGCGGCGCGGATGGCTGCGGCCACCTCGGCCAGCTGCTCGGGCCGGTCGCTCAGCCCGGGCAGTACCGGCGCGATCAGGGCGCCGGTGCGGATGCCGGCAGCGGCCAGCTGGCGCATCGCCTCGACCCGGCGGCGCGGATGCGGCGTGCCGGGCTCGGTGGCCCGCCACACCTTGTCGTCGAGGGTGCCGATCGAGAAGTTGACCGTGACCTCGGCCCGGGCCGCGGCCACGGTGAGGATGTCGAGATCGCGCACCACCAGCGGGGACTTGGTCAGGATCGAGAACGGGTTGCCGTGCTCGGCCAGCGCTTCGAGCACGCCTCGGGTGAGGCGGTACTTGCCCTCGCACCGCTGGTACGGATCGGTGTTGGTGCCCATCGCGACCGGCTCGCCGGTCCAGGGCGGGCTGGCCAGCTCGACCCGCAGCCGCTCGACCGCGTTGATCTTGACGACGATCTTGCGGTCGAAGTCCTCGCCGAGGTTGAGGCCGAGGTACTCGTGCGTCGGCCGGGCAAAACAATAATTGCACTGATGGCTACAGCCCCTATAGACGTTGATCGTCCAGCGGAACGGCATGCGCGACTGCGGCGGGACCTCGTTGAGGATGCGCTTGGCCGTCACGTGCAGGAACTCCAGGCCGGACAGCTTCCCGGTGCCGCGCTCGGGACCAGTCAGCCCATCCACGCTGAACAACGCCGGCTGCCCGTCGCGCTCCTCGTCAGCGAGCCGCCAGCGAAGCTCGC
>JAVHVD010000293.1:0-4913 GCA_032160745.1 Pseudonocardiales bacterium | reverse complement strand
GTTTCCAGCTGGGCGACGTGGGTCTGGATGTTCGCTTGGATCGTCGCCTGGTTCGCAACCCCCGTCCGCTGCGCGTCACCAGCCGTGGGTCCCGTCAGGATTCCACGCCGGGGCCGAGTACGCCGGGGCCGCCATCGTGCTCGTCGGAGGGGTACAGCTCGCCGGGCAGCAGCGGCACCGGCGTCGCTCCGCCTGAGACCAATGCGGGCGACTCGGCCGCGCTGGTGTTGGCGCAGTCTGACGGGTCATCCGATGTCGCTGCTTACAGCGCGGCGCTGGACGAGTGGCAGGCCAAGTTCACTGAGGATCGCGTCACCGTCGCCAGCTATGCCGACACGGTGTATCGGCAGGAACAAGATGCCGGCGGCGTTGTCGACGACACCTCCCGCCTTGACGTGATGGGGCACCTCGCTGCCTCTGCGCCCGCCGAGGTCGGCCGGACGAAGTGCAAGGACATCGCCACGGCATACCTCAACCTCGTGGTGAACGGCAGCTGATCCCGCCGTGCCGAGCATCGAGAAGCGGCTGCGCGCCGGGAAGGTGTCGTGGCGGGCGCACTACCGGACGCCGGAGGGGCGGCAGCGTAACCGGTCGTTCCCGCGGAAGATCGACGCGGAGCGGTTCCTGACGACGGTCTCGGCGACGAAGCTGACCGGGACGTTCGTCGACCTGGCGCGGGCCCGCATGACGGTCGGCGAGATGGCCGAGCGGTGGACGGCGTCGAAGGCGGGGCTGAAGGCGTCGACGCGGGCACGTTACGCCGCCGCGCTCGATAATCATGTGCTGCCGCGGTGGCGCGACACTCCCCTTGCGGCGATCGATCACGAGGCGGTGCAGGACTGGATCTCGGAGCTGATGCGCGGCGGCATGTCGCCCGCGAGCGTGCGCAAGGTGTACGTAGTGCTGAGCCGCATTCTCGACGTCGCAGTGAAGGGCCGACTGCCGGCCAACCCAGCGCGGAGCGTGACAATGCCGAGACTGCAGACGGGCGCGAAGCAGTACCTCACTGCGGCCCAAGTCGAGCGGATGGCGGACGCGGCCGCCACGCTGCCCGCCGATCGGCCAAGGCGCACGACGGACAAGGCGTTCGCGCAGTACCGGCTCGTCGTGTTGGTGCTGGCGTACTGCGGGCTGCGGTGTCCGAGCTGGCGGCGCTGCGCGTCGTATCGGTGGACGTGAAGCGGCGGCTGATGGTGTCGTCCGCGGTCGTCGAGGTGGAGGGGCGGCTGGCGTGGGGGTCGCCGAAGCCGCACGAGTCGCGGTCGGTGCCGGTGGAGCCGGCACTGGCGGCCGAGCTGCGCGCCCACATCGCGGGGAAGCGGCCGGAGGATCTGCTGTTCACGGCGCCGGACGGCGGGGTGCTGCGGAACCGCAATGCGCGGCGCGCGTGGTTTCGATCGGGCAGCGGCGACGACCGGCGCTCCCGGGCTCACTCCGCACGAGCTGCGGCACACGGCGGCGAGCCTCGCCGTCAGCGCCGGAGCGCACGTGAAGGCCGTTCAGCGGATGCTCGGGCATGCGTCCGCGTCCATGACTCTGGACACCTACGCGGATCTCTTCGATGACGACCTCGAGGCGGTCGCGGCCCGGCTCGGGGAGCTCCGGGCGAAAGCTCGCGTTGCCCCACCGTTGCCCCATGGCCAGGTTGTGGAGCTTCGCGGCGATCAAGGAAAGCCACGGAAGGCTGGTAAACAAAGGGCTGTGTAGTGGTGGGCGATACTGGGATCGAACCAGTGACCCCTGCCGTGTGAAGGCAGTGCTCTCCCGCTGAGCTAATCGCCCGGGACGGCCGGCACCGGGGTGGCCCCTGTGCGGCGGTCCAAGACTACAGGCCGCCTCAGATGGGCAGGAACAGCGTTACCAGCACCAGGCCGACAATCACGAGCAGTGACAAGAGGCCGGCGAGAACTCGCACCCACACTGGTTTCGCGGCGATCCACTGCGTCCACCGCCGGACCTGTTGCCGCACCAGAGCCAGCAGGCGGCGCGCCCATTCGTACTCGGTGCCGAGGATGCCCAGCCCGGCGAAGATGACGAGCCAGCCTGGACCGGGCAGCGGAAGCAGCACGATGCCGATGGCGATCACCGCGGCCCCGGCGACGGTCACGCCGACCCGACGAGCAATCCGCCCGGCGCGGCTCAATCCGGTTCGCTCGAGCAACCGGGCCCGGGGCCGCTGTCGCGGCGACCGGTCGGCCGCCTCCGCCCCTGCCATGTCAATCACGGTACGCAAACTGGCGGCCACCAGGTCAGGGCTGGACGGTCATATCCACCGGGATACACCAACGCAGCTTCGTCCCGTGCGGCTCCAGCGCCGTCCAGGTGCATTCGCCGCCGTGCGCCCGAGCCCGCTGCACCAGGTTACGCGTGCCGCTGTCCCTGCCCGAACCCGTCATCCCGACCCCGTTGTCCGTGACCTCCAGCAAGACAACGCCCGAGTCGGCCCGCAGGACGACCTGCACGGCGGACGCCCGGGCGTGCCGCGCCACGTTCGCGAGCGCCTCGCGGAGCACCGCAAGCAGGTCGTCGCGAACCGTGTCCGCGGCTGAGTGGGGGTCGTCCACCGTTAGCTCCGGCGTGAACCCGAGCACCCGGGCGGAGTCGATGCAGATGTCGTCGACCGCCGTGGTCAGATCGACGCGCAGCGTGCGGCGGCCGCCGAGCTCGAAGATCGACTCACGCAGGTCCTTGATCGCGGCGTCCATTGCCTCGACAGCGGTGTCGAGCCGGCGCCGGGTCGCCGCGTTCTCATCCGTCGGGGCGCCCTGCAGAAACATGCCCGCGGCGAACAGCCGCTGAATCACGATGTCGTGCAGGTCCGCGGCGATCCGTTGCCGGTCCTCCAACACCGCGATCTCGTTGTGCCGGCGCTGCAGCTGCGCGGCGCGCTGCTCGACCTGCCGTTCGAGATCGATCTTCAACTGGGTGAGTTCGGCAAGCGCCGCCGTCCGCTTCCCGTCGATGCGTGACAACCGCTCGGCCGCGGCCCACGTGACACCGCCGACGACCAACGCCCCCGCCCCGACGATCACCGCGGCCGTGGTGGTCCCGTCGTAGAGGTCATGCCGCTCACCGAACAGAGCCAGCGCACCGACGACCGGCAGCCCCACCAGCGCGGCGGGCAGCAGCCGCCGGGTCAGGATCGCCCCCGCGTCGTCGGACTGCAGTACCCAGCGCATCTCGGCGTTCGGCAGCATCGCCAGGATTCCCACGCCGAGCAGCAGCAGTGACAGCGCGGTGTGCACGGCGATGGACGAGATCGGCCGGATGCTGTCGAGCCAAGAGACGTTGTAGACGTAACCGAGAAGGGTCAACGCCGAGACGACCACCACGACGATCCCGCACCAGCGGGCCGCGCGGCGGCGCCCGAGATCAGCGAGGACGAGGGCCGCCGCGATCAGCACGAACGAGGCGGCCGTAGCCACCGCCATTCGCCCCGGCCGAACCGTCGCGGACGGATCGCTGACGAACAGCTGGTCGACTCCCAGACCGGTGCCGAACAGGTACTCGACGAGGGTGAGCAGGGCGAGCAGGGCGACGAACGCGATGCACAGCATGCGCAGATAGGTCGGCAGGAACCAGGCGAGCGCCACCACGACCAGGCACAGCGCCGGGTTGAACCGGATGTACGGCTGCCCTGGAAAGACCTGGCGCAGGCGGTCGATCCCGAACAGCCAGCCGAGCACTCCAAGGGCGCCGGCCAGTCCGGCGAGCAGCACGGTCGTCCGACTCAGCACCGTCAGCCGGCGGCCCAGGGCACCCGCGGGCGTCGGCCGCCGCGCGAAGGCCGAGCCGAAGGCGGACGTCACCACAGGCGTGCCCTCCTCCTCACCCCACCGCGCGGGCTGTTTCCCTGCCGAATCGCCCCGCCGCACACGCAGCTGACCGTCGCCATGATCGGCCGCCTCCAGATCGGGGCGCTCATGCCGCAACCGTATCCGCCAGTCGGCGCAGACCGCAGCCCGCCGCGGCATGAAGTCGGCCAACCCATGGTCGGTGCGTACGGCAGAGTGGTGGATGTGAGCGTCGAGCGCGACCGGGACGAACTCGGCCGACCACGTAACGCCCGCCCTCGTGATGCCCTCGGTCGCCCGTTGCCCCGCGGCGAGCCCGGCGTCCAGGGCGTGCCGGAGGGCCTCACCCTCAGCCCGGCCGAGACGCTCCGCGAAGCGCAGCGCCTGCTCGACGGGGGCTACCCGTTCCAGGCGCACGAGGTACTCGAGGCTGCGTGGAAATCCGCGCCGCCGGACGAGCGGGATCTTTGGCAGGGTCTCGCGCAGCTCGCCGTCGGGCTCACGCATGCGCTGCGGGGCAATGCCGCCGGGGCAGCCGCCCTGCTCGACCGTGGCGCTGACCGGCTCGCTCGCTATCCGGACGCACCGCATCACATCGACGTGTCCAGCTTGACCGGCTGGGCGCGCGAACTCACCGCGGCCCTCGCCCCGGGGCGTGCGGTGGAGCTGTCGATGCCCCGACTGCGACGAGGCGACCCGGCCGATCAGCCGCCACCGGGTGCCGGTACCGCTCCGAGCTGAACGAACATGCTCAGCAGGTCGCTGACTCCCCAGCGACTCACGATCCGTCCGTCCCGGATCTTGAAGATGCTGACGCCGTGCATCGTCACGTCCCTGCCCGTCGCAGGCACACCGAGCAGTTCGCCGGTGTGCCGTCCGCCGGCCGTGAGCCAGGTGACCACCACGTCGTCCTCGGCGACCTGGCCCTCGATGGTGTGCCACGGATCGGAAAAGGCCTGCTGGTTGATCGCGTAGATCTGCCGCGCACCATCGAGACCGCTGGGCAGGTCAGGGATCGGCAGCGGGGTGTGATCAACATAATCGGGATGGAAGAAGTCCCCGTGCAGCGTCGGACTCAAGGTGTCGATCGCTGCGAACAGGCGCCGGATGAGCTGCTTG
>JAVHVD010000292.1:0-9171 GCA_032160745.1 Pseudonocardiales bacterium | reverse complement strand
CCGCTCGATCCACTGCAGGCGGGGAAGCACGCTCGAGCTGACGGACGTGGTGCGGAAGTCGTCCGAGCGGAGCACCGAGTGCGCGACGGCATGCGAGGCGCTGATGAAGCCCAGCCGGGTGGCATTGAGATCGCCACCGGCGCGGATCTCCTCGTAGACCGGGTACGGGTCGTCGCGCACCGCCGGGTCGGCGATCAGCCGCGCCTGCGGGTCGCCCTGTGCGGCCCACCGGCGAGTGGCGAATCGGCCCAGGCCGTGCAGCACCACCCACCGCGCCATCATTCGCATGACGTCACTCTGACAGAGCCCTGCGGGCTGCGCACAACGGCGGCCCGCGGCGTGCGCCTCTCCCGGAGCCGACGTTCACCGCGTCAGAACGAGTGCGTACGGCGCAGCCTGGCCGGCCTGCCGTCCGGATCGAGAAGGACCCGATACAGGGGCGTGGCCCAGGCCCGGGTGAACCCGGACAGGTGCGGTGCGGCGTATGGCCGCAGCCGTCCGGACGGGCGGGGCCCACTCCGTCCCCCGCCGTGCCACTGCTCCAGGTCCGCGGCGCTGTCGGCGAAGGTGCGAAACACCGCGACGGGATCGACGAGGTCCGTGTCGTCGTCGCCGCGATCGAGGTGCTCGCGAGCCAGCCGGAGCCGCAGGTCACGTGCGAACCGGCGCGCGCCGGTGTCGAATCGGTCGATCACACGGGGCTCGCGATCGTCGCGTTCCGCGTCCACCACGGCACAGGACAGTTCGGAATCGTGCGTCCACGAGCGCCGGTTGACATTGTCGGAGCCGACCGAGGCCCAGACGTCGTCGACGACGCATACCTTCGCGTGGACGTAGACCGGTGTCCCGGCGTGGTTCTCGATCCCGTAGATCGCCGCGCGATCGCCGCCCGCGGCGTAGATCTCCTCGACCGCCTGTTGACGCCCGACCAGGTTGAGCGGCAGCGAAAGCCGACCGTCCTGGTCGGGATGGTGCGGGATGACCGCGATCAGGTGCAGGTCGGGGTTCTGCTCCAGCGCACGGGCGAAGCAGGCCGCGATCTCGGTCGACCACAGGTACTGGTCCTCGACGTAGATGAGGCTCTGGGCCTGTTCGATGACCTTGTTGTAGGCGCGGGCCACGCTGCGCTCGCCCTCGGGAGCGAACGGGTAGCCGGGGCGCCGGGCGGGATAGGTGCGCAACAGCTGAACGAACGCGGTGCCCCGCGCCTCGGGATCGGGCAACTGCACCGGGAGGCGGCCCGCGGTCCGATCATCGCGCCGGACGATCTCGCTGGCCTTGTCGACCGGGTTACGCGTCAGCGGTTGCGGATCGGTCCAGCGCTCCCGGAAGACCGCTTCGGCATCTGCGACTGCGGGCCCCCGGATCGCGAGTTGGACGTCGTGCCAGGGCGGGCGCGGACCGTAGACCTTCGCCATCTTCTGCGGTTGTGGATCCCCATGGTGCTCGGGACCGTCGTGCCGGCTGTGGCACAGATCGATGCCGCCGACGAAGGCAACATCCAGCTCGGGCCGGCCTGGATGCCGCAACACGACGAACTTCTGGTGATGCGAACCGCCGGGGCGAACTCGCATGTCGAGCAGGCATTCCCCGCCTGCGGCCTGGATGTCCTCACCCAAGTGCCGGTTCTCCTGCTCGCTGAAGGAGAGCCGGTCCAGATGCGAGCGCCAGACGAGGCCCTTGACGACGACCCCGCGGCCCGCGGCGTCACTCAGCACACGCGACACCTCAGTGCCCGGTCCGGCGAGCAGTTCGTCCGGGTCGCCGCGCCAATCGGTGAACATCAGCAGGTCACCAGCGCGCATGAGTTCCACACTGCGCAGCAACTCGGCGAAGTAGGACTTTCCGTGGACCAACGGCGTGACGTCGTTGCCCGCCGACCAGGCCAGCCCGTCCGCATGACGGCTGTCCAGATCGGTAGCGGGATTGCCGCGGCCCTCCGTACTGAGGAACCACTCCGCGACCGCCACCGTCTCAACCTAACCCGGCCGCCGCACGGCGACTGGTGTCGTTCGTGCCGACCGCAGTGACAGGATCAGCATTCCCGGCGGGCTCGCCAACGAGGAGAGTGTGGCGCAATGGTTGGAATCGGGTCATCGGCGCGACGCGCTGCCCATGGTCCGGCCATGGAGGCGCTCGCCCGGTTCGGACTCGCGGCTCGCGCGTTCGTGTATCTGGTCATCGGGTGGCTCGCGGTCCAGATCGCGCGGGGCCATGGTCGCAGTCACGAGGCCAACCAGCGCGGCGCGGTGGCCGACATTGCTCGACACTCATACGGCGTCGCTCTGCTCTGGGTGCTCGCTTTCGGGCTCGCCGCCTACGCCATCTGGCGGCTTGCCGAGGCCGCCTTCGGCACCGCCGCCGACGGGAAGAAGACCGGCCCGCGGATTCAGTCGCTGGTCCGCGGAGTCGTCTATGCCGGCTTTGCGGTGACAACGTTCGCGTTCATCGCCGGCCGTTCGAAGCACGCCCAGTCGCAGCAGCAGGCGACCGTGACCGGGCGAGTCATGAAACACGACTACGGGCGGTGGCTGGTGGGACTGGCTGGGCTCGTCGTCGTCGTGATCGGGGTGGCCATGATCGTCGAGGGCGTGCGCCGAAAGTTCGAGAAGCAGCTGCGGATGCAGGACCTGACCGGGCCGACCCGCACCGTCGTGGTCTGGCTGGGGGTCATCGGCACTACCGCGCGCGGTTTCGTGTTCGCGGTCGCCGGTGCGCTGGTCGTGGACGCGGCCGTCACTGTGGATCCGCACAAGTCGACGGGCCTGGACGGTGCTCTCCGGACGCTGGCCGACCGGGCCTATGGGCCGTGGATACTCGGCGCCCTTGCGGTCGGGCTGATCGCCTTCGGGCTCTACGGGTTCGCAGCGTCGCGGTGGGCGAGGACGTAGGACTCGCTCTGGACGCGCCCTCGCGGCCGGTCGTAGGTTCTGTCGATGAGCGGTGTACGAGTTCTGGTCGGTACTCGCAAGGGCGCCTTCGTCCTCACCTCGGACGAGCAGCGGCGGACGTGGGACGTCCAAGGTCCGCACTTCCCGGGGTGGGAGGTCTACCACGTGGCCGGCTCGCCGGTCGATCCCGATCGGCTGTATGCCTCGCAGTCGACCGGCTGGTTCGGCCAGCTCATCCAGCGCTCCGACGACGGCGGGCAGACGTGGGAGCCGGTGGGCAAGGACTTCACCTACGCGGGGGTTCCCGGTACCCATCAGTGGTACGACGGGACGCCGCACCCGTGGGAGTTCGCCCGGGTCTGGCACCTCGAGCCGTCACCGACCGACCGGGACACGGTGTACGCCGGCGTCGAGGACGCCGCGCTGTTCCGTTCCACCGACGGGGGCGGCAGCTGGCAGGAGGTGCGCGGCCTGCGCGAGCACGGCTCCGGATCGCATTGGCAGCCCGGCGCCGGCGGTATGTGCCTGCACACGATCATCCTCGATCCCGGCAACGCGGACCGGATCATCGTGGCGATCTCCGCGGCCGGGGTGTTCCGCACCGTCGACGGCGGCACGACGTGGCAGCCGGTGAACAAGGGGCTGCTGTCGGACGGCATCCCGTCCCCGGCCGCCGAGGTCGGACACTGCGTCCACAACCTCGCCATGCATCCGTCACGCCCGGACACGCTGTTCATGCAGAAGCACTGGGACGTCATGCGCAGCGACGACGGCGGTGATCTCTGGGAGGAGGTCAGCGGCAACCTGCCGAGCGACTTCGGCTTCCCGATCGCGGTGCATGCCCACGAGCCGGAGACCGTCTACGTCGTGCCGATCACCAGCGACTCGCACCATTTCCCGCCCGAGGGAAAGCTGCGGGTGTACCGCAGCCGCACGGGCGGCGGCGAGTGGGAGGCACTGACCAACGGGTTGCCGCAGGAAAACTGCTACGTCAACATCCTGCGCGACGCGATGGCGGTCGATTCGCTGCCGGAGTGTGGTGTCTATTTCGGCACGACCGGCGGACAGGTGTACGCCTCGCCCGACTCCGGCGATACCTGGACGGCGATCGTCCGCGACCTGCCGGCGGTCCTGTCCGTAGAGGTGCAGACGCTGTGATCATCCGGGTTACGCTGCCCGCTCACCTGCGTCAGCTCGCGAAGTGCGGCCACGAGGTGTCGGTCGATGCCGAGGCCACCCAACGCGCGCTGCTCGATGCCATCGAGCAGTCCTTCCCGGCGCTGCGCGGGACGATGCGCGATCCGGCCACCGGGCAACGACGACCGTTCGTCCGGTTCTTCGCCTGCGGCGAGGATCTGTCCCACGACTCGCCCGACGATCCGCTCCCCGAGGCAGTGGCCGACGGGAAGGAGCCGTTCATGGTGGTCGGCGCAATGGCCGGGGGGTAGCCGGCGGCGCGGACGCGTGCCCGCGCATGCACAGCTGCAAATGCGTTCAGAATGCACTCGAGGTGGGCACGGTCTAGTTTGCGGATGACGGCAGGAGCTGGCTGTGCG
This sequence comes from Pseudonocardiales bacterium, assembly GCA_032160745.1. GTDB lineage: Bacteria > Actinomycetota > Actinomycetes > Mycobacteriales > Jatrophihabitantaceae > Jatrophihabitans. Next base: position 4,724 of record JAVHVD010000292.1, on the reverse strand, counting down.
GTTGACCTTTCATGGTGTCCGGGGATCCACCCCGTCCTTCGGTGAGACGAACCGTCGCTACGGCGGCAACACCGCATCGGTGGTTCTCGACGAGAGGGGCGAGGAGCCCATCCTGTTCGACCTGGGCACCGGATTGCGCGCCTACGGGTCGGACTGCCCGATGGACGGCAGCTTCGCGGCAACGGCGCTGGTCACCCACATCCACTGGGATCACGTGCAGGGCCTGCCGTTCTTCGCCCCGCTGCACGTCCCCGGCGCGCGGCTCGACGTCTACGGCCCGCATCAGGACCAGGGACCGCTGGCCGACGTCTTCGGCGATCTGATTCGTCCGCCCTACTTCCCGGTGCGGACGACTGACCTCGCCGGCGACATCCGTTTCATCGACGCCACGAGGGACACCTTCGTCCTCGGCTCGCGCAAGGTGACCGTCCGGCCGGTTCCGCACAAGGGGCCGACGGTCGGCTACCGGGTCGAGGGCAGCCAGGCCAGCGTCGCCTACATCTCCGACCACCAGGCACCGGTCTCCCTGGACACCGTCGCCGACAGCGTGCTCGAGCTGGCCGACGGCGTCGACGCGCTGATCCACGACTCTCAGTACACGCATGCCGAGTTCCAGCAGAAGCAGGACTGGGGGCACTGCACTCTCGACTACGCACTGCTCGTCGCCCAGACGGCCAAGGTCAAACGGCTCATCACCTTCCACCACGATCCCGCGCACTCCGACGACGACCTCGATCGGCTGTCGGCTGAGCTGCAGAAGTCGGCCGCCGGTTCGCCGGTAGAGGTGATCGCCGCTTACGAAGGCCTCGTCCTCGAGCTCTGAGAGCGCGGTAACCCTTGGTGGTGGCCGGGCTCGCCGCGTGCGTACGCTCGCAATAAGGAAGATTGTGTGGCGCCCAGGCGCCGCCCGGCTAGCGAAGGGAAGCCCCGTGACCGTCACGCTGACCAAGGGCGGGAACGTCTCGCTGTCCAAGGAGGCGCCCGGGCTGACGGCCGTCGTGGTAGGCCTGGGCTGGCAGGCCCGCACCAGCTCGGGCGCGGACTTCGACCTCGATGCATCCGCCCTGATGCTCGGCGCCAACGGCAAGGTGCTGTCCGACGCGCATTTCGTCTTCTTCAACAACCTGGCCAGCCCGGATGGCTCGGTCGAGCACTCGGGCGACGATCTGACCGGCGGCTCCGGCACCGCGGACGACGAGCAGATCAAGGTCAGCCTGCCCGCCGTCCCGGCTGAGGTGGAGACCATCGCGATCGCGGTGTCGATCTACGACGCCGACAACCGCCGACAGTCGTTCGGGCAGGTGCGGACCGCCTTCATCCGGGTCGTCAACCAGGCCGACGACTTCGAGATCACCCGCTACGACCTCACCGAGGACGCCTCCACCGAGACGGCCATGATCTTCGGCGAGCTCTATCGCCATGGCGCGGAATGGAAGTTCCGCGCCGTGGGTCAGGGCTACAGCGACGGGCTGCACGGCATCGCCCGCAACTTCGGCGTCAACGTCGCCTGAGGTCGAGCGGATCGGCCAGGGCCACGGGCGGGTCATGACTGGGCCCCGTCCGCGCCGGTCCGCGGAACCGATTGCCCGGCCGCATAGACCGCGGTGATGCGGTGGATCGCGTCGGGGTCGGACAGCGGGTCGCCGTCGACAGCGAGGATGTCGGCGTCGAAGCCGGTGGCCAGCCGGCCTTTGCGGTGCGCGAGTCCGCAGGCCGCGGCGGCGTCCGACGTCACTGCGCGCAGTGCCCCGGCTTGAGTGAATCCGAGAGAGACCAGCTCCGACACCGCGTGTCGGACGACGTCGTGCGGCTTGACCGGGGCTATTCCGGCGTCCGTGCCGGAGACGACAGGAGCGCCGAGCTCGTACAGCCGTCGGAGGTTGGCGAAGATGTGCGGCAGCCGGGCGAGCACTGCGGGTGGCGGCGTGATCCCGGCAGCCGGAACCACGCCGAGGGTCGCACCGACCACGATGCGCCGGTCGGCGATCAGCCGGATCAGGTCCGGAGGCGCGTCGACGCCTTCTGCGCTCCAGAAGCTGACGTGCTCCATGCCGTCCACGCCCGCGGCCACCGCGTCGGCGATCGCGGGCGTGCCGTGCGCGTGGGCGGTGACCGGCAGGCCGTGCCGGTGAGCCTCGTCCACGGCGGCCCGTAGATCGTCCGCCGTGAACTGCGCGCACTCCTGCCGGGTGCCCGGCGTGAGCGTGCCACCGCTCGCCATGATCTTGATGACGTCCACCCCGCGCTCCACGTGCTCGCGTACTGCCCGACGCACGGAGTCGGCGCCGGCTTCGGTCGCTCCACCGAGGAAGTGGCAGTGCCCACCGACGGTGGTGACGGGCGGCCCGGCCGCGACGATCGTGGGCAGACCCGGAAGGCCCCGCAGCCGCAGGGCCAGATAGTTGCGGTCGCCGAGGTCCCGCACCGTCGTCACCCCGCCGGTGAGCGCGGCCCGGGCCGCCTCGGTCATCGCGGCGAGAGCCTCGTCATCGCTCCGCTCGGCCAACCGGCCGACGGCGTCCGTTGACGCGTCGAAGGCCAGATGCACGTGGGTGTCGACCAGGCCGGGCAGCAGCGTTGCGCCGGGCAGTTCGACGATCGCGGCGGAGCTCGGTGGAGCGACGCCGTGGTCGACGGCAACGATCCGCCCCTCGTCGAACAACACCATCGGGTCGGCGACGAGGGATGAGCTGACGCCGTCGAACAGGTAGGCCGCGCGGACCGCGGTCAGGCTCGGACGTTGGGTGACACTGGTGATCGTCATGCCGGCAACGGTGACGGCATCCCCTGTAATCGGCGTCCGCAGATCTACCTACGTACGGTACGTATTTTCGTGCAGCAACCCGTCCACAAGCGCGGGCTCCCGCGCCCGTCCGACGAGCTCTGGCAATCCGCTCGGCATGAATCGGCCTCCGACGTCGTGGTGCCGATCATCGAACCGCCTGTAGAACGCGCCGCGCCCTCGGTTGTCCACAGCGCCTCCCGACAGTGTCCGCCCGGCGCGTCAGAATGGGTCGAGTACTCACGAAAGGCGCATGCGTGACCGAGGACAAGTACCTGATGAAGCTGGCCGCATTGCTGCGGCAGGCCGAGTCGACCGACAACGAGCACGAGGCCGAGGCGTTCATGGCGGCGGCGCAGCGGCTGGCCACCGCGACCTCGATCGACCTCGCGGTCGCCCGGGCGCACAGCGCGCGGAAGGAGCGCCGGGCCGCGCCGATCGCCAAGCGCATCGAGATCGGGCCGCCGGGCAAGCGGGCGCTGCGCACCTACGTCCAGCTGTTCCTGTCGATCGCCCGGGCCAACGATCTGACCTGCGACCTCGCGGGCAACTCCACCTACGTCATCGCCTACGGCTTCGAGACCGACATCGCCGTGTGCGAGGCGCTGTACGCGTCGCTCGTGGTGCAGATGGTCCGCGCTTCCGATGCGTACCTGCGCTCGGGCGCATACCGCCGCGAGGCGCACCACGTCGAGGAGCGCGGACCCGACGGACGGTGGCGGACGGTCCGCAAGCCGGTGCACGGGATCACCGCCCGGATCAGCTTCCAAACGGCGTTCGCCCGGCGGATCGGCGAGCGCCTGTCGGAGGCCCGTGAGCAGGCGACGACCGAGGTGCTGAAGGTCGCCGCGGCGGAGACGTCGACGTCCGGGACCGAGCTCGTGCTGCAAGAGAAGGCACTGGAGATCTCGGACTTCTACAGCCGGACGTCGACCGCGCGCGGCAGCTGGCGTGGCTGGGAAGGATCCGGGCGTTCGTCGACGCTGGCCGAGCGGGCGGGCCGCCGCGCCGCCGACGCGGCGCGGACGACCTCGGCGCAGGAGCTACCGGGCGAGCGTCGCGCGCTGCCGTCGTGACGGTGCGCGACGACCAGCGGACCCGTCTCTACGAGGCCGAGGGTGTGCTCGCGCGGATGATCGACCGGCGGGTCGACTTCCCGGTGGCCGAGGCGTTCGGATCGCGGGTGACCGTGCCGGACGACCGCAAGTTCGGCGACATCGACTCGGTGCAGCGCTACGTCGATGCCGTGTTGGCGCTCGACTGGGTGCGCCGCGCTGCGCCCGGGCGGGCAGCGCTGCCGGTGCGGGTCCGGGCCCGGGCCGGCGCGACGAAGGCCGAGTACGAGTTCGCCACCCACACGATCGCCGTCCCGCCGCACCGAGTGGGTGGCCGGTGGGCCATGCGCGAGCTGGTGGTGTTGCACGAGCTGACCCACCATCTCGCACCTGACGCCGGCCATGGCCCGGAGTTCGCGGCGCAGCTGCTCGAGCTGGTCGAGGAGCTCGTCGGGGTGGAGGCAGCGTTCCTGCTCCGCTCGAGCCTGATCGACTCCGGCGTGCACCTCGGGTGACGACGCTCCGCTTGACGCCCGCGGCGGAGATCGTCTCGCGTCCTCCCGGCCGGTCAGCTCGAAGGCGGAGCGTCGCGATGGCGCGTGCTCAGAATCCCCTGCTCGATGTCCTGGCCTTCGGTCTCGGCGACTGCGCGCCGCACCGCGTCGATGCCGTCTCGAGCAGCGTCGGCCGAGGCGTACGCCTGGCTCTCGGCCACGACCTCGTCGTTGGCCGCCACCAGCTCGAACCGGTGCTTGCCGTCCTCGTCCTGGTAGATCACGAATTTCGCGGCCATCGGTCAACTCCTCATGTCGTCGAGTAAATATTCACGCCGCCGACGTGCAGTGCAAGCGGTGGTCGCGGTAATCAGGGGCCGGTCCCATACTGCT
>JAVHVD010000291.1:0-5293 GCA_032160745.1 Pseudonocardiales bacterium | reverse complement strand
AGCCGGGTCCAGATTCTGCGGAAGGCAAGCAGACTCTCAGGCCAAGGGCTCGTCATCAGAACAGTCGAGGGCCGGTCTTCACCGGTGTCAGCGAACCTGACGCTGACACCGGCGGCGTTTCGTGTTTGAAGGCTGTCGATCGTCAACCCATTCGGTGTTGTCATGTGTGACCTTTCAATGTTGTCAGCATCTCGCGTTCAAGCTCCCGTCGTAATCGGCTAGGAGCCGCCCTTGAGGCTCGCTACTTCGGCTCGGGCAGCTGTGACGAGCTCGGCGTTGGTGTGCGCATGTCCGTGGAGACCCCACGCTCCCTCCGGCGCCTCGGCCCGCAACACCGATGTGCGGTCACTCAAGGTTGGATCTCCTGCTGCCTTCGCGACGAGGCGGGTCAGTTCAGCCACGACAGCCAACTGCTTGTCGCGATCGAGAGCACCGGCGTTCGCCAGTACCTGGATGCGGATGTAGCTGTTGTCGCTGTCGACGTTCGATATCGCGCTTGTTGGGAGATGATGAACGAAGGCGGCTGTGTTCGTGCGGAACATGGGGATGTCCGGGACCTGTTCAATTCGCATGACAGTTGCTGCCGCTTCGGCGGCGAGCAGGTGCGGGTCGTCGACGGTTCCCTCGACGGCGTAGATGTCGATCATGGGCATGTCGGTCTCCTCGCAGTGGTTGCCTGTCAGCCGCGCTTGGACACTGCTAGGCGGGCGGAGTACCAGAGAGTGCGCGCGTTATCGCGATCGCCGTGCAGCTTGATCATCTCGGCCACGATGTCTTCGACGCTGCCGCCGTCGTGGACGATGCGGCTGAAGTCACGCAGGTAGTCCTGGCTAGCACCGACGGATGAGGGCAGGTCGGGGGCGCCCACGCTCTTGTGCCCGGCGACGACGATCTTCGGGTTCAGCGCGGCGACCTTGTCCAGGCTTTCGACCCAGGCGTGGCGGCCGGCGGTGTCGGTCTCGCCGGTCATCATGTGCACGCCGTTGTAGACGACATCGCCGCCGACCACCAGGTCCACCGAGGGCACGTGCAGGACGGTGGAGTGCTCGGTGTCTCCCTGGCCGACCGAGACCGGCCGCAGCACCTGGCCCTCGAGCTCGAACGAGTCACCGGACAACGCCTCGGGCAGCACCGGCTCGGTCGGGATCTCGCCGGGGAAGCTGGCCTGCCAGTAGGCCGATAGGCCGGGATTGGTCGCCTCGAAAGTGGCCCGTGCGACCACATCGGGCGTGGCGATTCCCTTGGCGTTGGGGAAGTGCTTCTGCAGCTGGGCCAGCCCGATCCAGTGGTCGGAGTGCCCATGGGTGATATAGACGCCGACGATGCGCTTGCCGAACCCGCGTACCCAGTCGGCCAGCTTGTCGACCTGCTCGTAGGCGACCAGCGTGTCGACCAGGATCGCGTCCGTCTCGCCGGAGATCAGGGTGCTGCTCATCGGGGACCACATCGGCTGGTCACCGGCTTCGCCCGAGGCCCCGACGAACCGGCGCATCGGCGCGACATGCACGTCAACGGACAGGGGAGCTTCGGACACGGCGTTGCCTCCAGGCACAAACGGGGTTGGAACGATCAGACACTATGCTATGACACATGGCATAGTCCAGCAATCGGAGTGTCCGCTCACGACGGGCGAGTGAGCGGGGAGAATGGCGCGGTGTCTGAGAACGTGCGCGACGCCATGATCGAAGCGGCGTGGCTCCTGATCGCCGAACGCGGCCTCGAAGGCATGGCCACCCGTGAGGTGCTCGCGCGCACCGGCGCGCCCCGCGGCTCGGTCTACCACCACTTCCCGCGGGGACGCACCGAACTTATCGAAGCCGCGATCGATCGCTCCATCCAATGGATGTCAGAGCAGATCGCCACGATCACACCCAAACGCCCAGCCGACGTCATACGCGGCTACCTCGACATCTGGCGACGCATCCTCGAAGCCACCGACTTCAAAGCCGGCTGCGCCGTCGCCGGCGTCGTCATCGGCGGCAACGACCCCAACATGCTCGACCGTGGCGCCGCCGCCTACGCCGCCTCCACCGACGGCCTCGTCGAACTATTCGGCCAAGTCGGCGTCAAGCCCGCCGACGCCCAACAGCGGGCGACGCTCCTGGTCTGCGCAGCCGAAGGCGCCGTACTGCTAGCCCGCGCCCAACGAAGCATCGAACCACTCACCCGCATCGCCGACCAACTCGCGAGCACCACCTAGGACTCTCTTGGCCGTGACAGCCTGGCCGATCGGCGCAGTATGCATACGCGTCGAAGAGTTGTCGTAACGCGATGCGATCGGCGGCCTCGGACAAGGTGAAGGATCCGCGCGCGGCCATATCGGGCCTCCTTGGGCTGAGGGCACAGATGATGTGGATCTAGCGATGGTCGGTCAGTGACGGTAGCTGCCGGTTCGCAGTTCGTCGGTGAGCGTCGGGTGCGAAGGTGCCCAGTCGAGTTCGCGCCGCGCGCGACCCGCAGCGCTGCCCTGGTCCAGCAACAGCACTTCGGCGAAATAGTCGCCGAACCGGGCGCGCGCCTCGGCTTCGGACCCGGAGACCGCGCCGGGAGCGCCGACCGCCTCGGCCGCGGCAGCGCTGATCTCTGCGACCGTCGGGTTCGCGGCGTTGCCGACGACGTAATAGCCGTGAGCCGAGTCGCTCTCTAGGACGCGGCGGAAGAAGTCGGCGAGGTCTGCGACGTGAACGGTCGACCAGTGCTGCGTCCCGTCACCGATCATGACCAGGTTTCCGGTGGGGTCGCGGGGTGAGCCGAGCAGCGCTCCGGGTACCGCGCCGCCGCCGTCGCCGTAGGCGACGCTTGAGACGACGACGACGCCGCGCATGCCGGCAGCATCGACGACCTTGGCGTCGATCGGCTTCTTCCACGAGACCAGGGCCGGGGCTCGGTTGGGTGAGTCTTCAGTGATGTCGGTGTTGTTGCCGTAGATCCAGATGCCGCTGATGTGCGCATAGGGCTTGTCGGTTCCGGCGAAGGCGTCGATCGCCGCGTCGACGACGGCGGCGTCCATGTCGGCGCTGGTGGTATCGCCGGGGCTGGCGGTGTGGATAGCGGCGTCGACGTCGCTGAGTGCGTGGGCGACGGCGGCTCGGTCGAACAGATCGATGACCGTTGCGGTCGCTCCGCGCGAGCTGGCGAGATCGGCCTGCTCGGTGTCGCGGACAAGCGCGACCACCTCGTGGCCGTGCTCGAGCAGGGCCGACTGGATGTGGGAACCGATGAAACCGGTCGCGCCGGTGAGTGCAACTTTCATAACGGAACTCCTGTGTGGGGTTGGTCAGCGCGCGGAGGTCGCGTGCACGACGGTCTTGGCTTCCTGGAACTCGGTGATCGCCAACGGGCCGCGCAGGCGCCCGATGCCGCTCTGCTTGTAGCCGCCCTCGGCGAAGCCGTCGTTGATGGCCGCCCAGGTGTTGGTCCAGACCGTGCCGGCCTGGATCTCCCTGGATACGCGACGGCTGATGTTGAGGTCGTTGGTGAAGATGGCCGCGGCGAGGCCCATCTCGGTGGCGTTGGCCCGCGTGACGGCTTGGGCCTCGTCATCGAACACCTCGAAGGTCGCGACGGGACCGAACACCTCCTGCTGGACGATGGCGGAGTTGACGTCATCGACCTCGAGCAGCGTCGGGAGATAGAACGCACCGTCAGCCAACCTGCCCTCGGTGGCTGGTCCGCCGCGAACGATCGGCTTCGCGTAGGCCAGGGCTTCGTCGACCATGGCGTCGACGCGTGCGACTGCCGCCTTGTCGATGAGGGGACCCATGTCGGTGGCGGGGTCCGTGCCGTCACCGACGCGAATGGCTTCGAGCAGCGCTGCCAGGCGGGTGCGGACCTCGTCGGCGACGCTGCGCTGGACCAGGATCCGCGAGCCGGTCATGCAGAACTGGCCGCTGAACGTGGTGATCCCGGCGGCGAGCAGAGGGACAGTGGCGTCGAGGTTTGAATCCTCGAAGACGATCATGGGTGTCTTGCCGCCGAGCTCGAGATTCATGCGCTTGAGCGTCGGCGCGCCGGCAGCGGCTACGAGCCGGCCGACAGGCACGCTGCCGGTGTAGCTGATCACTTGCACGTCCGGCGAGGCGACCAGGTACGGCGCGCCCGTGTTGCCGGACTCGGTGAAGACGTTGACGACGCCGCGCGGCAGCGACTCAACCTCGGACATGATCCGCGACACCAAGTTCGCGACGAGGGCGGTCTGGCCCGGCATCTTCACGACGACGGTGTTGCCCGCCGACAGCGCGGGAGCGAGCGAGCGGATCAGCAGGGCCACCGGCGAGTTCCAGGGGACGATGATGCCGACCACTCCGGCCGGCTCGGCATAGGTGCTGAACCACTGACCGGGCGCCACTTCGGCCGAGATCCCTGTCTCGGTCAACGCCTGGGCGGCGGTGTGCCGTAGGGTGATCCCCGGCGAAGAAGCCTCAAACACTCCCTCGGCAATCTTCTTGCCGTTCTCCTGGGTCACCAGCGGGCCAAGCTCGGCGGCATGAGCCTCGAACCGCTCCGCCATTTCGGTCAGCGCCTTGTGCCGCAGCTGCCGATCGCGAGCCCACGCGGATTTCTCGAATGCGCTGCGGGCGGCCGCGATCGCCGCGCGAGCTTCGGCCTCGCCGCCGTCGGCCCACCGGCCGAGCACCGCGCCCGTGGCCGGATTGACCGACTCGGAGACGGTCGGTGAGTCGACCCACTCCCCGTCGATCCAGTGCATCGCGATGTCGCTCATCTTCTCAGACCCCTTCGCGATAACTTGAACCATCAAGTCAAGAAGCTAGACCGCGATCACGTGAACCGTCAAGTACAAATCACTTGACGGTTCAAGTTGGCGATGACTACCGTCGCAACTTGAACAGTCAAGTTCACTCTCAACGAAAGGAGACCGACATGTCCGCCAGTTCGATCGAGGTCGTCGGCCAGTGGCTGCAGAACGTGCGGGACCCCGATGTCGTCAACAAGATCGTGGCGCCGGACGCAACCTACGTCTCGCTCAACACCGAGGACGCAGAGCTGGCCAAGATCCTGCCGTGGGCCGGCACGTCCCACGGCCCACAGGCCTTCCTGGACAACCTCGGGCAGATGTTCACCCGCTGGGAGAACCAGGAGTTCAACGTCACGACGATGTTCGCCGCCGAGGACAACGTGGCGGTGTTCGGAGATTTCCGCTACAAGTCCTACTCGCTCGGCAAGGTAGTCAGCTCGCCGTTCTCGATCTTGGTGAAGGTGGTCGACGGCAAGGTGACCTACCTGCAGTTCTTGGAAGACACCTACGCAACGGCAGGCAGCTTCCGCAAGAGCG
>JAVHVD010000290.1:0-3790 GCA_032160745.1 Pseudonocardiales bacterium | reverse complement strand
CGTCGCACGAGGCGGTCATCTGGCTCGGCCAGCACCTCAACGGTCTGTTCGGAATGCCTGGCGCGCTGGACCTGCGCACGCTGGCGATCATGTACGCGCTCGTCATCGGACTGGCGATCGGGCTCACCTTCGCGCTGATCCCGGGCAACCTGGCCGTCGGCCTGCTGACGACCATCGGCATCGGTCTCGTCTATGCCGAGAGCGTCATCGCGGTGTACTTCGTAAGCCCCTATGCCGAGCCCACGGTGTGGTGTGGCTTCGCCCTGCTGTTGCCGGCGTTGCTCTGGTACTGGCGCGCGCGGAGGGTCTCCTGGCCGCGCCTCGCCGTCGTGGTCGGCCTCAGCTTCATGATCATCACCGCGAAGACGCAGGCTCTGGGATACCTCCCGGCGATCCTGCTGGCGCTGTTGTGGACGCGGCGCAGCCCGATCGCCAAGTCGGTGGAGAAGCGCAGCCGGTGGAAGGGGCTCGCGTCGAACTGGCGCAGCATCACCGCATGCGTGCTGCTGGTCGGTGCGTCGGGCGGCTACGTCGCTGCCGGCGGGAACCTGACCGTGTACTCGCAGCTCAACGTCTACGAGATGGTCTTCACCACCCTGTTGCCGGCCGGGCACGACCCGGAGGGCGACCTGCGCTGGATGGGCGCCGACCCAGCGCTCGCCTACGCCAACGGCACCACGGTCGTCTCGCCCAACGGCGCCGCGGGGGATCCGCGACTGCTCAAGTTCTCGAGGGACGTCACTCAACTGACCGTGCTCGAGTTCATCGCCGCGCACCCCGGGCGGTTGATCTCGTTGTCCGAGGACGGCATGCAGGCGCTGGGGCACTGGCGGCCGGGGTATCTGGGCAACTACACCGCGTCGAGCGGTGAGCCGCTCAAACAGGAGTGTCGTAGCTGCGTCTACTACTACCTGCTCACGCCGGCCCGGGCGAAGCCTTTCGTGTTCGGGCTGCTGCTCGCCTTCGCGTTCCTCACCGGGCTTTGGCTGCGCAACGTCGGATTCATCCGGTCGTCGAATCGCGTCATGGGCAAGCTGGTCATCTTTCTGGTGACGGCGTCGGTGAGTGAGTTCTGGCTCATCCTGCTGACCCAGGGCGTGGGTGACGACGTGAAGCACCAGGTCTTCACCCTGCTGCCGACGCTGCTGAGCCTGCCGGTCGCGGCGTCCTGCATCGCGCTCGGCCGGCGGACCGAGACGGTCGAGTTCGACGACGAGGATCTGGGATTGTCCGACGAACGTCCGGTGCCCTCGCCGACTGCGATGCCTGCTCCGGTCGGGTCGTAGCGTGTCGAGCGGACCGCGTCCCATTCCGGTGAACGCCTTGGACCGTGCCGTGGCGGCCCAGCGCGACAGCCTGCACGCGGCCGTGGCCCGCGTCGTCGACAGCGGTTGGTTCGTTCTCGGCCCGGAGACGGAGGCGTTCGAGCGCGAGTTCGCCGAGTACGTCGGTGTCAGTGAGTGCGTCGGCGTCGGCAACGGCACCGATGCGCTCGAGCTCGCGTTGATCGCAATCGGGGTGACGGCGGGCGACATGGTGGTGACGGTGGCCAACGCCGGCATGTACACGACGGCGGCGGCGTTGAAGGTCGGCGCGCGGCCACTCTTCGTCGACGTCGATCCGGACGACCTGCTCGTGGACGTGACGGCGCTGGGCGCGACGCTCGACCGGAACGGGTCGGAGATCCGGGCGGTGGTGGTCACCCATCTCTACGGGCAGCTCGTCGACCTGGCCCCGGTGGTGGGCCTCTGCGCGCCGCTCGGGATCCCGGTCGTGGAGGACTGCGCCCAGGCCATCGGCGCGCGGCGGGATGGCCGCAGCGCCGGCGCGTCCGGAACGGTGAGCGCGTTCTCGTTCTATCCGACGAAGAACCTCGGCGCTCTCGGCGACGGAGGCGCGGTCGTCACCGATGACCTCGCGGTGGCGGCGCGGGTACGGCAGCTGCGGCAGTACGGCTGGGACCGCAAGTACCACTCGGTCGTCTCCGGCGGGCGGAACTCCCGACTCGACGAGATCCAGGCCGCGGTGCTGCGGCTGCGGTTGCCGGCAACCGTGGCCGGCAACGCCATCCGCCGGTCGATTCTCGCTCGCTACCGGGACGCCCTGCCGGCCGGACCACGGCGGATGGTCCTGGCGGCGTTGGACGACTCGCACAGTGGACACCTGGCAGTGCTCCGGACGCCGACCCGCGAGGCCGACCGGGCGCACCTGGCCGCGGCCGGTGTCACGACCGACATCCACTACCCGGTCCCCGACCACCACCAGCCGGTCCTGGCCGGCCGGTCGACCGTTTCGCTGCCGGTCACTGAGGCCGCTGCGGGCGAGGTCCTGACGCTGCCGTGCTTTCCGCAGCTCACCGACAACGAGGTCGTCCGGGTCTGCGCATCGTTGCGGGCGTTGGCGTGAACCCGGCCGAGCCGGTCAGGTACTCCGTCGTCGTACCGGTCTACGGCAACCGCGACACCCTGCCGGCGCTGGTCGACCGGTTCGCGTCGATCCAGCAGCAGGTCGACGGTGAACTGGAGGTGGTGTTCGTCGTCGACGGCTCGCCCGACAACTCCTACGACGTGCTGCGCGACCGGCTCTCCGACGGTCGCCTGCGGGCCCAACTCATCACGCACTCCCGCAACTTCGGCTCGTACGCCGCGATCCGAACCGGCCTCGGCGCCGCGCGGGGTGACTACATCGCGATCATGGCGGCCGACATGCAGGAGCCGCCCGAGCTCACCCTCGACTTCTTCCGCCTGCTGTCCACCGGCGAGTACGACATCGGAGTCGGTGCCCGCACCGGCCGCGACGACCCGGTTCGCAGCTCGATGATGTCGCGCGCATTCTGGCGCGGCTACCGGCGCTTCGTGATGCCCGACATCCCGAACGGGGGGGTGGACATCTTCGCGTGCACTCATCAGGTCGCCGCACAGCTGACCCGCATGCACGAGTCGCACACCAGCATGGTGTCCCAGCTGTTCTGGCTCGGGTACCGCCGGGTCGAGGTGCCCTACCAGCGGCTGCCCCGCCCGTCCGGGCGCAGCGGGTGGTCGGTGCGCCGCAAGCTGAAGTACATGCTCGACAGCATCTTCGCCTTCACCAACCTGCCGATCACCATGCTGATCATCATCGGCGCCCTCGGGCTTCTCGCCAGCAGCATCACGGCCGCGACCGTGCTCGGTGTCTGGGCCGCGGGCGGCATCGACGTGCCCGGTTACACCGCGCTGATGCTCGTCACTCTGCTCATGGGATCGGCCCTGCTGACCGGCCTGGGCGTCGTCGGCTCCTACGTCTGGCGCACCTACGAGAACTCGAAGGGTCGCCCGTTCGCGGTGTCGCGGTCCCACGAGATCTTCGCCTCGAGCGGAATCGGGCTCGGCGACGACGATGTCGGGCCGGTCCGGTAACCCGTGCCTGCCGAACGTTCACCCGCCGGCCGCTCCGCCGAGATCCGCCGCTTCGTCATCCTCGGCGGCGCGAACACGCTGGTGACCTTCGCGCTGTTCACGGCGCTGCAGCACGCCACGACGGTCGCCGCCGCCTACACCGCCGCCTTCGTGGCCGGATTGGTCTTCTCCACCGCGCTCACCGCCCGGTTCGTCTTCCGGGTCCCCACCACTGGGCGGCGCCGGCTCGGCTTCGCCGCTGCCTACGTGGTCATCTACCTGATCGGCCTGGGCGTGTCGCACCTGCTGGCGGTCGAGTTGTCGGAGTGGGCGGTGTCGGCCGGGACCATCGCCGTCACGGCGCCACTCGGCTTCCTGGCCGGGCGGACGGTGCTGGCGGTCCGGGGGCCGGCCGG